>CAZLXE010000212.1:0-3801 GCA_964563005.1 uncultured Isosphaeraceae bacterium | reverse complement strand
GATCATCCACATTCATCCCGAACATATTACGCGGCCCCCTTGCATCAACTTCTTGAACAATCGCCCTCAGAATCGTATCCACCTCCTCCCGGTGCCGATCCACCAACCCATCAATGGCCGTCCGTTGGGCCTCCGTAATACTGTGGATTCGCCGGGCCGCCCGCTTCATCCCCCCCCGTGCCCTTGTCAGGCCCCGAGTCTCCGGATATGCCTTCCCCAGATACCGAAGATAAAACGCTCGTCCCGTATCTCCCTCCAGCATCCCCCGCACGCCCCGCACCGTCCGCCGGTTCAAATCTCGAATCTCCTGACTCAATTCGGTGCTCTTCTGCATAATCTCCCTCTGAATCTCCATCATCTGAGCCACCATCTCCGCCGCCTGCTCCGGATCCTCCATCTTTTCCTCATCAATATCCAAGTCCTCCATCGCATCAAACATATCCTGAAAAGAATCCGGCATCGCCCGGTATATCGCTCCCATCTTCTTCGTCAGCGTCGCCTCATACTGACTCATCAGCGGATCCGTCGCCGCCCGTTCTTCCGTCGACATTTCAAGCCCGATCCACAACTCCGTCAAATCCAGCGGCACCCCCCCACTCATCATCAGCATCGGCGACTTCCCATAGCAGTGCCGCTGCCTCGCCTGCCGCACCCGCGGCAGCATCGCCATCTGCGTCTCATCCAACAGCGGAATCATCTCATCAAACAACCCCCGATCCAACCCAAATATCTTCTTGTTCAACCGCGTCAAATTATTCAAGAATGACTCAAACTGCTTCCGGTGCGGCATCCCCCCCGACATCCCCTGCATCTCCTCCATAAACCTCTTGATTTCCCCCTCCCGCAATTCACGATATGCCCGCTTATATCCATCATGAATCTCCTCCATCGCCGCTCCCTGTCCCGAACTCAGCCCCAACCGCTCCGCATACCCGTTCAACTCCGTCGTCGTCATCGGATTCGGCAGCATCCCCATCGTCCCCTGTGCCGCCGCCCTCCGTACGCCTCCAAAATAAAACATGAACACCAGAGGCAGAAGGAGAGAAAAACGAATAAATCGCCAGGCGGTAACGGAATTGGGTTGAGCAGAGTTTATTTTCATGGTCAAACATCCCCTGTAAAAAACGAAAAAATCATTGTCCCATTAAAAAGATTGTACGCCAACCAATCCCCCTCCACCTGTCCCATCCTCCCCCTCTTCCGACATCCCACCCCTCACTTCCCCGGCATCTCCCCGATCCGCATCATCTGCTCCTCCGACAAAATACTCCGCAACCGGTTCCGCGTCTTCACATTCAGATCATCCCGCCGGAACTTGATCGCATTTTCCACCTCCCGCCGCGCCCGAATCGCCCTCCAGTTTCTCGTGCGCATATCCTCCGCCGCCGCCGCCCCACTGGAAATCGTATGCTCGATCAACTCCCGGCACAGCCCATCATAAACCGACCGATACTCCGTAGTAAGATCCACCAGCCCCGCCCGTTGCCGAGTTGAAATATCCTCGAGTTCAAGTGCCCGAGACAGCCGATGCTCCAGCCCGCCCGGATCCTTGAACACCGCCGGAAACGCCCTCCGGTCATACGCTCGCCCCAATTCCCCAGCCAAATGCTCGGGAAGAATATCCCGCAACCCATCCCTCGTCTGCCGATTCAATTCGGTGATATTCTGCCGCGCCTCAATCTCCGCTCGCCGAATGGCCTCAACCGCAGCATCTTCCCGATCGTTGCCTGCTCGAATGTGCCGGCCCCCGGTTCTCATCATCGCCAGAGTCAACCGCCCCCCGATTTCCGCCGCTGCTTTCAGTTGCTCTGTCAATGCTTCCTCATAATGATAAAGGGTGTCATCCACATGCGTGCCCTGCTCAGGCGGCAAATCGGATAAATCAAGCCCCCCCACCAACGATGATAAATCCAGCCAGAATTCAAGGCCTCCATTTCCCCCTCGGCTCGCGGCCGATTTACCCATCCCCATTTTCACCTGACGAATAGACACCGCCCGCTCCCGCCTCCACCGAAACCGCTGCACCGCATTGTCCGCAATCACCGACCCCAACAACAATCTGATGTCGTCGTACAAGTGTTCATCCACCACCCATATCTCCTCCATGGCCACCGAACGAAGCGTCTGCAGGCGATCCCACACCCTGGGGTCCGGCTTGGCGGCTTTTCCCGAGGCGTCTGGCGACTTGATGGTTTCCAGCACCGATGAGTGATCCATCATCGAACCCCCCGCCAGAAATTCATCAAACTCCTCCCGATACGCATCAAACAAACTCAGCAGCACCGCCCGATTCGCCTCATCCAGATGCTCCCGATCCGCAAACTCCCCGATCGCCCACCGCGAAATCGGCCCCGGCAAACCCGAAGAATCCAGCACCGCCTCCTTCTCAATCTTCTTCCCCGCCACCGGAGCCAGCGACACCCCGATCGACTTCCCCCCCCCATCCCCCTTCGCCATCTCAATATTCACAATCGTTCCCCGTATAACCGCCCCCTTCTCCCCCTTCTTCTTCACCGCCTGCACCTCCTCATCCAACTCCCCCAGCAGCGAATTCAACATCGCCATCGTCGCGTCATCCTGCTTCTGACGCCGCTCCTTCAATGCATCCAATTGCTCCTGGGCCTCAACGCTCTCTGGATCGCGGGTCTGCCTCCGTCCCGTAGCATTTCGCACCAACCGCCGCTGATCAATCAAATCCGCCATCCGCCTCACCAATGCATCATCCGCCGCAAAATGCCCTTCGCCCACCGCCTCAATCTGCCCCTGCAATTCCTCCCCCAGATCATCCCGCCTCCCCAATGCAGCCAGCCGCTGCCCCGCCTGCAGTGAGTTCTTCGCCGTCAGAGGATACGCCCGCCGGTAATATCGATTCCGCAATTCCCGCCCCTGCTTCACCTCCAGCATCTGCACCAACTCTTCCACCGTCCGCCGATTCAACTCCGAAATCTCCCCCATCTCCTTATACAACTCCCGGTTCACCTCATTCCACACCTCCTGCAACGCCTCCATCATCTCCCGCCGTTTCCCCGGATCATTCGCCGCATCTGCCCCGAATCCTCTCCGATCCAGTTCCTTGATCACCTTCAAAATCATCGTCGATGCACTACTCCGCACCGTGCGACACAACCCCGTCAACCGCGATTCATACGCCGCCAGCGTGGGATCAATCGACTCCAACACCGTCGCCGGCAACTTCTGAATCATCATGTCCGCACTCAAATCAATGCTCGATGCGGGATCACCTCTCCGGGCCATCCTCGCCATCCCTCCCTTCAATCGCCACCGCTCCCGCGCCTCCCGCACCCGCGGCAACCGCTCGATCTGCCCCTCCGACAAAACGCCGAGCATCTGATCAAACATCCCCTCTTCCAGTGTCTTGATGCGCACCTCGATCCCCTCCCACTCTCGCACCGCCCGTTCCGCCGCCGCTCGATCGAATACCGCCCGAAAACCCCGCAGCGCCGCCGCCGTCTCCGTTCTGAATTTCTCCATCGGGCCAGCTCGCAACTCCTCAAACACCCCCAGATACGCCGTATGCATCTCATCCACCACCTGCTGCTGCTGCGGACTCAAATGCAGCGGCTCCAACAACTCCCCCAACTCCCGCGCCGACAACGGCCGGTCCATCCCCCCCAACATCCCCTGCCCCCACACCGGGCCAGCCATACCCACCACCACCGCAACCATCAAGAGAAACAGTATGCGGCATGTGGCAAACCGAAACCTTGATGAAAGCCATAAGCCATAAGCCATGCGCCATGGAGGGCAAAAAACACATCCCTCATGGCTCTTAGGCAAAAA
>CAZLXE010000211.1:0-3842 GCA_964563005.1 uncultured Isosphaeraceae bacterium | reverse complement strand
ATACCGGGATACCCCCCTACAGATATGTCCGCTAATTAAACGGCACAATCGGTTGTTTCATCTGTGCCTCCGGCCAAACCGGTGTGCTTGAAGTTCTCCATTGTTTAAGGGGAAAGGATTCTGCGTCGAATCTGGCGCATTCGCTCATCGAAGCGTACAATCGGGGTGGTCAGGGCCTCTTGCAGAATGGAAATGTCTTCCTCCATCCCGCTCCACTGTTCGGGTGACAGGATCGCTTGGATGGCTTCCATGGTTTGCCGGGTGTGCTCCCGCCGCCGTTGTTCGAGAACTTCGAGTTGATCCGCCAGAATATTTGTAAACGGGCGATACCTAGACATGGTAATTTCCCGTTTCGTGTTGTAGTCCAGATGGAGCGTACGCATTTCCTCTTCAATCATTTCCCGAACCTCAAAGTATTGTCGCTCGGCGAGATCGAGGGCTTCCCGCTGATCACTCTGGAGTGATTCCAGAATATGAGCGGTGGTGAAGAGCGGCCGAAGGTCATATGAATCATCGAACAGCATCCAATACACGGCGGCCCGATAGGTCCGTATGAACTGGCTGCGGACCGGTTCTTCCAATTCGAGAAGAAACAGCGGGTAATATCGTCTCGTCAGATTGATCATATCGACCGCGATATCGACATATTTCCGCCTCAGTCCATTCAGGGTTTCCAGATCATATGATGCAACCAACCCTTGCCGGTGGTCCCGCCCCCCGCTCAGCTCCAAAACGGTACACCGGCGCACCGAAGAATGGAAAGTTTTCCGGTAGCGGTTCATCAAACTCGTCAACCGCTCATCATATTCCTGCATAAAGATGCGGAGTGCGTCCCGGTGATGAACCATCATCTCATGCTCCGGAAAGTCGGCGTGAACCGCATGGAGCAGAACCATAAGATCCACTTCACTCCCGATAATGACCATGCGGCATTGCTGGAGGTCGCGAAGGCGCTGGCGCTGGTGACTCACCTGCTGCAATGCCGGGATCTGGCTTTCATCGAGAATGGGAAGCAAGTTATTAAAGAACTGGTCTTCGTGGGCGCTGAGGATGCTCATGACCCGGTCTCTCTCTTTCATGAGTGCGGAGTAGTGGTTCATCCCTACATCCTGATGCAGGAACACATCCAGATCGAGGGATCCCGCCTGCTTCCAGAATGGAGTAAGCCACTGGGTTCGGAGGGCGTCGCCCTCAATCAGATAGTCATCATAGCTCCGTTCTATGAACGCCTGCTGCTCCGGACTGGCCTGGAGGAGTGATTCATATATCTGCAGTTCAGCGGGCTGGATCGGGACAAAAATATGCATATCAATCGCCGGGCCAGCATGCTCGACATTGTAGGATTTTCTAAGCAGGGTTCTCCTTTGCAAGTCCCGGGGGGAGGATTCCTCGTCAACCCGGATCCCCGGCGCAACCTGAGCATATCCATTCGGGGGGATCGCAAGAAGCACAATTCCAAATATAATTTGCGCTCGGATTGGAGAAATCAGTGTCATCGAAAATCTCCTTGGATAAAATTCTAACCTGAATCCCCTGGGAAATCACGCTGCTTCCCAGCCGAGGTTCATCCATGATTATACATGGGGGGGGGTGAATGCAAGTGAAAAATCTGAAAATTCCGATAAAAAGTCGAAAATTTCTGCCCTGGAGCCGATTGTTCAACCATCTAATAATCCATAACCATTTGAATAACAGGCGGTTATAAAAATATCCGGATGGCTTCAAGTAGTACCCAAAATATTCAAAATATCGCCCATCCCCCGTCCCAATGCCGCCAGCCCCCCCTCCAGATCCCACCGCTGCCCCTCCCGATCCCCCGTCGTATTACTGATCGACCTCACTTCAATCCCCGGCACCCCCAACCGCCGCGCCGCTTGCACCACCGCCGCCCCTTCCATCGCCTCCGCCAAAGCCCCCGTCCGCTCCACCACCCCCCGCGCCGCTTCATCCGTCCCCGAGCAAGTGGCCACCGTCGCAATTGGGCCAGTCCTATAATGATCGCTAACCAACTCCAGAATCCGGGGGTCCACCGGAACCGCATTCCCCACAAAATCACCCAACGGGAACCCCATCTCTGCCGTATCCAGAAATCCCTCCGGCGTAATAATCCCCTCCTCCATATATACACATTCCGAGGCCACCACCACCTCTCCAATATCCAAACCAACCCCCGGTAAAGCCCCCGGCAGCGCCCCCGCCACCCCCGCGCTGATCACCAGATCAAACGGCCCCTCCTCAAGGATAGCTTCTGTCGTCGCCGCCGCCGCATTCGTCCGTCCCACCCCGCTCACCACCATCACCGCATCATCAACATCACCCAACGCATCCGCTTCCCGCTGAACCGCCGTAACCATCAGCAACCGCATGATGCCGACGCCTCTCCCAGAATATCCTCCAACTCATCCAGCAAAACCACCCGCTGCTCTCCTCCCTCCAGATCCTTCACCACCACCTTCCCCTCCCCCAGTTCCTCCCCCAGAATCACGGCAAACCGCGCCCGCACCTTCCCCGCCTCCCCCAGCAACTTCCCCACATTCTTCGTCGCCCGATAACTCCGCCGGGCATGCCACCCCGCCCCCCGCAGCCGCGCCAATAAAGGAGTCAGGTAAACCCCCTCCTCCTCATCCCGGGCATTAATAATAAACACATCCGGCCGAGGCATATACGCATTCCCCGCTTCCAGCAATCCCCGCTCCTCCAAAACCAGCCGCAACACCACATCCCCCATCGCAATCCCCACCGCCGGTGTCGCCGGCCCGCCGAACATCTCCACCAATTTGTCATATCGCCCCCCCCCCGCAATCGCCCGCTCCTTCCCCGTCGATTCGTGAACCTCAAACACCGTCCCCGTGTAATACGCCAGACCCCGCACAATATTCAAATCAAATTCGCACCACCGCAACACCCCCGCCCGATCCAGTTCATCCAACAACCCATCCATCTCCCCCCCGGTACCCCCGGCTCCCCCGGTTCCCCCCTCCGTAGATGATGCACCCGCCCCCGAACAATCCCCGCCCGACTCCCGCATTCGAATCTCCCCGTTCACCGCCCCCTCAATCGCCGCCGCTGCTTCCCGATACGCCTCCACCTCCAGCCCCAACTCCGCCGCCTTCTCCCCAAACACCTCGCCCGGCAACCGATCCTTCTTATCCAGCAACGACAGCGCCGCATCCATTTTTGCTTCTTCCACCCCGCACCTTTTCAGAAGATCCATCACAATATCCCGGTGACTGATCTTCACCGTAATCTGCTCCGAACTCAGCCCCAGATTCTCCAAAACCCCCACCGCACACGCAATCACCTCCGCATCCGCCCGCGGCGAGTCATCCCCCACCACATCCCCGTTCCACTGCCCGAATTCCCGCAGCCGACCCCGCTGTGGCCGCTCCGCCCGGTAGTGATTCGGAATGCAGAACCACTTGATCGGCTTCGCCAACTTCGCCGCCCGCGTCGCCACCATCCTCGCCAGCGTCGGCGTAAACTCCGGCCGCAGCGCATAATCCGTCTCCCCGCCTGCCCGCCGAAAACTGAACAACTCACTCACAATCTCCTCCCCCGACTTCATCGTATAAAGTTCGAGATGCTCAAAAGTCGGCCCCTCGATCTCCTCAAACCCATGATTGATCGACACCGCCCGCCAAGCCCGCTCGATATGCCGGCGCACCGCCATGTCCTCCGGATAAAAATCCCGCGTCCCCTTGGGGGGTTGAAACTTATGTTGTGATTTCCGCGATGCCGCCATACCGGGCAGTGTACCCGCCAGGGCAAATGCATTCTCCACCTTTCCGGTGCCACTGCCTGAAGCGGAGCGGAAGGCAGTGCGGGAGTCCTCAGGCATCCGG
>CAZLXE010000210.1:0-3845 GCA_964563005.1 uncultured Isosphaeraceae bacterium | reverse complement strand
CATTGCGTGATCACCCCATCGCCATATCATGCTCCCATGCAGTCCATCCTCGGCCAGTCCCACGCCCTCGAAATCCTCCAGAGCGCCCTCCGTTCGGGTCGCCGCCACCACGCATGGATCTTCGCCGGCCCGGTCGGCGTGGGAAAATGCACCGCCGCCACCCAATTCGCCAAAATTCTTCTCGACCCCGAAGCCAGCCCCAACCTCGCCGGGGAATTCGAATCCGATCCCCACTCCCGCACCGCCCACCTCATCGATGAAGAATCCCATCCCGACTTCCACCTCATCCGCAAAGAACTCGCCCTCTATTCCGACAACCCCCAACTCCGCGAACGAAAACTCCTCAACATCCCCCTCGACCTCCTCCGCGAAAGAATGCTGGGAGGCATCACCGGCGATGGCCGACAACACGAAGCCGCCGCCTACCGCACCGCCGCCCTCAACCACGGCAAAGTTTTCATCATCGACGAAGCCGAACTCCTCGATCACACCGCCCAGAACGCCCTCCTCAAAACCCTTGAAGAACCACCCGCCGAAACCTACATTTTCCTCATCACCGCCCGACCCGAGCGGCTCCTCCCCACCATCCACAGCCGCTGCCAGATCATTCGCTTCAATTCCCTCGATGCCGATTCCATGAACCGCTGGTTTTCTCACGCGAACATCAATGTCTCCCCCGAGGAACAAACCTGGCTCGAACAATTCAGCGCTGGCGCCCCGGGCATCGCCCAACTCGCCGCAGATTACGGCCTATTCGCCTGGCACCAGACCCTCGCCCCCCTGCTCAACACCCTCCGCGCCGGCCGCTACCCCGCCACTCTGGGCCAAACCCTGAGCACCCTCGTCGATGACTTCGCCAAGTCATGGGTAAAAAAACACAAAAACGCCTCCAAAGACGCCGCCAACAAAGACGGCGCCCGCCTCATGCTCTCCCTCCTCTCCTCCTACGCCCGCCGGGGATTAAAAGCAGACCCCACCGACCCCGCATATCTGCGCATCATCGATCTCCTCCGCGAAACCGAACGCCACCTCGCCACCAGCGTCAGTCTGAAACTCGCCTTCGAAAACCTGGCTATCCAGTGGGCGGAAAATTCACGGCCTCGCACCACTCCCCGGAACCCCCAACTCGTCGCCTCCTGATCGCAATGCCTCATCGGGAGTAACCAACGCCTCCTGGTAGCGCAGAATGAGCGTCTCCCGTTCAAACCACCGGAAAAAAGTTCCAATTTCCTCAAACGAACCGGCAAACCCCGGATCCTGTTTCTCCAAACCCTTCCACGCCGGAATATCCGCAAAAACCAGCCGCTCCCCCTCCACTCGATCGAGCGCCTCACGAAGATCCTCCGGCGCATACAGATGCTCAAGTTCTCGCTCGAGATAAAAATTGATCGTATGGTTGCGATACCCGTAAACAAGAAGAGTCGGAGAATCCTCCTGTCCCCTGCCGGATTGATATCCCCGCAACCACTCCACCATGGTCGCCGGAGAATGACGACTGCGCACTTCATCCTCCCCCTCAAACACCCCCATCCAGGCCACCAGCAGCGTAAGCCAAACCACCCCCAATGCACTGCCGCGCAAATGGGGTTCTCTTTTCCACTTGCGCCACATCCAGATCGCGGCCAAACTCGAAGGAATCCACGCCATCGCGGCAAACAAAAATTCCCGATCCATCCACAAAGCCGCCCCCACCATCCCCACCGTAATCACTCCCACACCGATCATAAAAGTAAGCACCACCTCAGGAAGTTTAATCAACCCCGAGCGCTGCCCCTCACCCCCCCTGATCCACTCCTCCAACAGAGACGCAGTAATAATCGCCCACGGCCCGCAAAGCGGAAGCAGATACGAGTGAAGTTTCCCACTCATCAAAGTAAAAAATAGAAAAGGCAGCACCGCCGCCCAGAACCACAAACTCAGCGGCGAGGCCCCCCCCACCCGCTTCCGAATCGTCGCCCACGACCAGGTGTGTCCCGGAATCGGCAGCATGGTCGTAATCGGAAAAAATCCCGCAAGAAAAACTGGCAGATAAAACCACAGCGGCTCCGGATGCGCCCCCCCCGGCGCCCCCGTCACCCGGTCGAGCATCTCCTGCCGCCAGATATCCAGCGCATCGGGATGGGCCTGAATAACCCCCCACACCCACCCAAGAATCGGGACCAGCGAAAGCGGAAGACCATACCCAAGATGCAGCCGCTTGATCCCCCCCCAGTTTCGCCCCACCATCAACCACACCAACAGCAGCGCCACCGGGGCAAACGCCAACGGCCCCTTCACCATCAACCCCGCCGCCACACAAACCCAGAGCAGAATCAACCACCCCCTCCTCCCTTCCTTCACCGCCAGCCACCCGAACACCAGCCCCCCCAGCCAACACGCATTGAGCAGTGGATCCGTAATCGCCAGACGATTCACAATCAGAAAGAGTGGCATCACCGAAGTAAGCCCCACCGTAAGCGCCGCCATCCGAGGACCACGCAAACGCCACCCGGCCAGAAACAGTATGCCCAAAGACAACGACGCCGCAATCAACGAAGGTGCCCGAACCGCATACTCATGATGTCCCAGCCATTTCAGACAAACCGCCTGCGCCCAATAAGTCAACGGCGGCTTGGTGAGATGGGCATGGCCGTCAAAATGAGGAACCAGCCAGTCCCCCTCCGTCACCATGTGCATGCTCACCGTGGCGTACCGGCCTTCATCCGGGGCATACAACGGATGATCGCCCGCACTGAACCACACCAGCAGAATCGAAAAAACCAGTACTCCCCACGCGATGGTCTGCATGGGCACGCAACGATGAACATCCTGTTGGGTCATTGATTCCATAATCGCGACGAACCGCTAACCAATATCCCGCATAAAAATGGGAACAATAACTTCCACAATTCCTGAACTCAAACCCACCATTTCACCCCTCACCCCGTTCAACGACAGGCCGCAATCCCCCCAACGGCTCCTCCTTTCGCCTCACCACTAACCCTAGCCCCACCGCCCCCACCAGAATCATCAATGCACTCAGCAACTGCCCCCGTTGCAAACCCAAAATCAACTCCACCCCCTCATCCGCCTGACGAAACACCTCCGTCGAAATCCGCAAAGCCCCATACCCCATCAAAAACCACGCCCCGATCACCCCCGGCTTCCGCGGCTTCAACCACACCAGCCCCAGCAACAGCAGCAAAACCGGCCCATCCGTAATCGCCTGAAAAATCTGCGATGGATAATACGCCGTCAATTCCCCCACCCGATCCGGTGTGAACCCCTCCATCTCCTGCGGATACTTCACACTCCACCACGGCGGATTCAATTGCATCGACTCCGGCAACGCCTTCCCCCACAACTCCGCATTCACAAAATTCGCCAACCGACCGAAACAAAGCCCCGGCAGACACGCAAACGCCGTTAAATCAAACAATGGCAACTTCGGCAAACCCCGCTTATGCCCGAACCACAGACACGCCACCAAAACCCCGATCATCCCCCCATGGCTCGACATCCCCCCCCGATTGATCGCCAAAACCTCCCAATAAGGAAACTGACCCGTAAAAGTAATCAGCGGCTCCCCCAACCCATAAAAGAAAACATACCCCAGCCGCCCCCCCACTAACACCCCGAGGATCAACGCAAACAGAAAATCACCGATCTGCTCCTCCCCCAGCGGACTCCGCCCCCCCCGCACCAACCGCTTCAATATCCACCAACCCACCAGAAATCCCGCGGCATACGAAAGCCCGTACCACCGAATACCAAAACTATCCGTAAACTGAATCGCAAACGGATCCAACTGATGAAGATATGATTCGGCAAGAAAATACATCAAACTCAAAACCGATAACTGAAAA
>CAZLXE010000209.1:0-3895 GCA_964563005.1 uncultured Isosphaeraceae bacterium | reverse complement strand
TCGTGGCGATGGACGAAATCACTGCGGTGGATGACGGAACGGCGGCGGATGATGAGTCGGGGGATCCGCGGTGGTCTGAAGCGTGGGGTGCGGGGAACCGGGATGTATTTTTATCATCATCTTCCTCTGCCGGAGGGGATCCGGTGGCGGTGCACGGTGGCGTATTGTGAGTGCTTCCGTCCTTTCCTGCGGCACACTTCGACCTGGGACAATTATCAGCGGGAGCGGCAATGGCGGACGATGCGTAAGGGGAAGATGGAGGCCGCGGATATTTCTCCGGCATCGGGTTTGGATCACTCAGACGATGGAGCGGAGGTTTCTTTCGATCCTTCATTGCCGGTGGTTCTGGTGTGGGGCGTTATTGACTGGCATTTCCGGTTTCAGCGGCCGCAGCATCTGGCCCGGGAGATGGCGAAGCGGGGTCATCGGGTGGTGTATGTATCGCCACATTTTGTGGACGATGCAAAGCCGGGGTTTGTGGCGGAGCAAATCGGGGGGGAGGGAGATATTCGGGTTGTGCGGTTGCAGGCGCGGGGACGGCTGGTGATTTATGAGGGGGCGTTTGGGGAGGCGGCGCTGGAGCAACTGCGGCAATCGGTGGGGGAGATGCTGGGCTGGGTGGGGGAGAGGGAAGTGATTTCGATTGTCGATCATCCCACCTGGCATGGGCTGGCGAGGATGATTCCGAATGGGCGGGTGGTGTATGACTGCATGGATAATCACCACGGTTTTTCGGAATCAGGGGATGGGCTGGCGGTGATGGAGCAGCGGTTGATCCGGGAAGCGGACCTGGTGGTGACGAGTTCGCACTGGTTGGAATCGATGGCAAAGAAGGACAATGCGCGGGTGATGCTGATTCGGAACGGGTGTGAATACGAGCATTTTTCTCAGGCGCCGGATGAGGTGTTTTGTGATGCGGGGGGGCGACGGATCATCGGGTATTTCGGGGCAATGGCGGACTGGTTTGATGCAGACCTGGTGCGGAAGGTGGCGGAACGATTTCCGGAACATTTGGTGCTGCTGATCGGGGCGGATACGGCAGGAGTGGAGGGGGTTTTGTCGGGGTGCCCGAATGTGTGGTTTACGGGCGAGGTGCCGTATGGGGAGTTGCCCCGTTATCTGCATGCGATGGATGTTTGTTTGATTCCGTTTTTGATCAACGACCTGACGGAGGCGACGAATCCGGTGAAGGTGTATGAATATCTGGCGGCGGGGAAGCCGGTGGTGACGACAGATCTACCGGAGTTGCGAGAGGAGAATCTTGACGGGCTGGTGTATCGGGCGGAATCGCATGAGGCATTTCTGGAGGGTCTGGGGACGGCGGTGCGGGAATCGGCGGATGCGGTGATCCGGACTCGACGCCGGGATTTTGCCGCGGGTCAGACCTGGACGCACCGGGGAACGGAACTCGACCGGGCGATCGAGGAGATTGATGATCCTCTGGTGAGCATCGTTATCGTGACGCACAATAATCTGGAGTTGACGAAGCAGTGTGTGCAGAGCATCCGGGATGACGGCTACTCTCATCTTGAATGCATCGTGGTGGACAATTGCTCCACGGATGGCAGCCCGGCCTGGCTGAGGGAGTGGGAATGTCCTTCTGCTGGGATGCGGGTGATTTTGAATGGGGATAACCGGGGATTCGGGGCGGCGAACAATCAGGGGCTGGCAGTGGCGCGAGGCGAGTATCTGGTGCTACTCAATAACGACACGGTGGTGACGAAGGGATGGCTGCGGACGCTGGTGAATCATCTGAGGCGAGACTCTTCGATCGGGATCATCGGGCCGGTGACGAACAATATCGGGAATGAGGCGAGGATTCAGACCGCGTATGAGCATCTTGAGGCGATGCCTGAGGAGGCGTTCGCCTACACGCGGAGGCATGGGGGGCGGGTGTTTGATATTGAAGTCCTGGCGTTCTTCTGCGTAGCGTTTCCCCGTAAGGTGTATGAAGAAATTGGGCCTCTGGATGAGGCGTTCGGGCTGGGGTTTTTCGAGGATGATGATTATTGTCGTCGGGTGCGAGCCACGGGTCGGCGGGTGGTGTGCGCAGAGGATGTGTTTATTCACCACGAATTGTCGGCGTCGTTCGGCCGCATCAGCAACGGAGAGCGAAAGCGATTATTCGAGAAAAACCGGGTGTATTTTGAATCAAAATGGGGGGCGTGGACGCCGCATCGGTATCGGGAGATAGGGTTGAACGGTGATGCGGCCCTTCAATCAACCTCTGAGGTCAAGTCAGAAGTCGAGGTTGGCGTATGAGCGGAGACCGGTCATCCAGCGTGATAAAGGAAGGGACGGACTGTGTTTTTGTGATCGGGGCTCCGCGGTCGGGAACGAGTGCGCTGGCGTGGGCAATCGCTCAACATCCGGACATGTGGACGGGTCCGGAGATGGATTTTCCTTATTATTTCTGCCGTAATCGCGATGGTCAGCAAACCTGGGAAGTGGCTGCGGGGAGGGAGGATGGGTGGCTTGCCAAGCATGAAGTGAATCGGGAAGAGTTCATGGCGGCGATCGGTCTGGGGCTGGATCGTCTCATACTCAGCCGCTCGGGAGGTCTTCGATGGATTGATTCTACCCCAGCGAATACGCTGGTGGCATCGGAACTGGCTCAATGCTTTCCCAATGCGAAGTTTATTCACATCATTCGGGATGGTCGGGCGGTGGTGAACTCACTTATCCGGAGTGGATTCGATATTGCGGCGGCAAAGAATTTCAAAACCGCCTGTCGTACCTGGACGGAGTTTGTTCAGGCCGGTCGAAAGGCGACACGGTCGATGCCGGATCGAGTGATGGAGATTCGTCAGGAAGCGATGCGTGATGAGCCAGACCGGGTGATGGATGCGGTGCAGCGATTTCTCAATCTTGAGGTTGTCGCGGATCCGGCAGCGTTTCTTCGTTCCGGGCACATCAATTCGAGTTATGGCAACCGGAAACCGGAAGATATCCGTACACCCAAGCCAGCGGTCGACATGCCCAGCGAGCCATGGCAGTCGTGGGAACGATCCGAGCAGGTCCTGTTTTCCAAGATTGCCCGACCAGTGATGCGGGAAGTCGGCTACGATTTACCGGTTACCTGAAGTAGAGCCATGAACCCGATTTTCCTTCCGTCACAACTCTGGCGCCACCGGGGACTGACCACCCGGCTCATTGAGCGTGAGGTGCAGCAACGATATCGGGGATCGGTGTTGGGACTTCTGTGGACAATGGTTCACCCACTGCTATCACTTGCGGTGTATACATTTGTGTTCACCGTCATCTTTCAACCTCGAACCGCGACGGGCACGATCACCCGGACTGAGTATGTGGTGCGATTGTTCTGTGGGATTGTGGTGTATGGATTGTTTGCGGAGACCGCCGCCCGGGCTCCGGGGTTGATTGTGAGCAAGCCGAACTTTGTGAAGCAGGTGGTGTTTCCTCTGGAAATTCTGCCGGTGGTGTCGCTGGGGACGGCGTTGGTGTCCTTCGGAGCGGGGGTGCTGATTGTCCTCATCGCGGCGGGTGTATTGTTGCATTCCTTTTCAACGACCCTCTGGCTCCTGCCGGTGGTGCTCCTGCCTCTGCTCGCGCTTGCATTGGGGATGGGGTGGTTTCTGGCGTCGCTCGGTGTTTTTCTCCGTGACACACAGCATGTGGTGCGGGCGGCGGTTCAGCTCCTTTTTTTTCTCACGCCGATTGTGTGGACAGTTGACCTGATCGGTGAGCACTGGCGTCCCCTGGTCAATCTCAATCCATTGGCGGTGGTGGTTGGGGCATCCCGGGAAGTGCTTATTTACGGCCATTATCCCCACTGGGGCCAATGGGGGATGGCCATGGGGGTATCGCTTGCCATTCTTATGGCGGGGTATGCATGGTTTGTGAAAACGAGGAAGGGGTTTGCGGATGTCCTCTG
>CAZLXE010000208.1:0-3913 GCA_964563005.1 uncultured Isosphaeraceae bacterium | reverse complement strand
TTGAGAATACGATTGCTCATTTGGCGAAGCCCTCCCTACGGGTTCTGGGCGTAGAATGGTCGATAGAGGGGGGTTGAGGTGTTTTTTTTTTATGATTGAGGCGAATACCGAAAATGTTGAGGTGGATGAGGGTGGGGAGAGATCGGGTGCGCCGGGGGTACCGGCTGCGCCTCGGGTTCCGGGGGGTCGCAGGAAGAAATATGTGCCGGTGGTGGGGCCTCGGTTGAAGGTTTTGTTGGGGGTGGTTTTTGCGTTGTTTGCGTTGCTGGGGGTGAACTCGGTGTATATGTCGAGTATTACATATCTGGGGTGGAAGTCTGGGGAGACTTATGAGAATTATTTTTATCTGTGGATGATGATCGGGCATCTGGGGCTGGGATTGCTGATTACGCTGCCGGTGATTGTTTTTGGGTTTTCTCATCTGCGGAAGGCGCGGAACCGGCCGAATCGGCGGGCGATCCGGGCGGGGTATGCGTTGTTTGTGACGGCGCTGGTACTGCTGGGAACGGGTTTTGTGCTGATGCGGGTGGGGGATACGCTGGTGCTGAAGGATCAGGCGGTGCGGGGGGTGGTCTATTGGCTGCATGTGATCACGCCGTTGGTGGCGGTGTGGTTATTTGTGCTGCACCGGCTGGCGGGGCGACGGATCAAGTGGAAGATCGGGTTGACCTGGGCGGGGGTGGCCGGGGTCTTTGCGGTGGTGATGATGACGCTGCATGCCCAGGATCCGCGGCAGTGGAATGTGGCGGGGAATGCGAAGGGAGACAAGTATTTTTTCCCTTCGCTGTCGCGGACGGTGTCGGGGGATTTCATTCCGGAGCGGGTGCTGGACAACACGGCGTATTGCCTGGAGTGTCACGGGGATATTTATGACACCTGGGAACACAGCGTGCACCGGTTCAGTTCGTTCAACAATCCGGCATATTTTTTCAGTGTGCGGAACACGCGGAAAGCGCTGTATGCCCGGGACGGGGAGGTGCAGGGGTCACGGTTCTGTGCGGGGTGCCACGATCCGGTGCCGTTCTTCAGCGGGGCGTTTGATGATCCGAAGTATGACGATCCGGGGTATGACCTGGCGGCGGACCCGGCGGGTCGGGCGGGGATCACCTGTACGGCGTGCCATGCAATTTCCCATGTGAACAGTCCTCGGGGGAATGCGGATTACACGATTGACGAGCCGGTGCATTATCCGTTTGCGTTCAGTGAGCATGCGGTTTTAAAATGGGTGAACCGTCAACTGGTGAAGGCGAAGCCGGCGTTTCACAAGAAGACTTTTTTGAAGCCGCTGCACACGACGGCGGAGTTCTGCGGGACCTGCCACAAGGTGCATCTGCCGGTGGAGTTGAACAATTATAAGTGGCTGCGGGGGCAGAACCATTATGATGCTTTCTTTTTGAGCGGGGTGTCGGGGCAGGGGATCACGAGTTTTTACTATCCTCCGAAGGCGGAAGTGAACTGCAATGGGTGTCATATGCCGTTGATGGTGTCGGATGATTTCGGGGCGAAGGCGAACGATGATTCGGGGGCGTTGACGGTGCATGATCATCAGTGGCCGAGCGCAAACACGGCGATGCCGACAATGGTGGAGATGCCGGATTCGGCGGGGGCGATTGAGAAGCATCGGGCGTTTTTGAAAGGAGCGATGCGGGTGGATATTTTCGGGGTGCGGGAAGGGGGGACGATTACGGGACAGTTGACAGCGCCGATCCGGCCGGAGATTCCGGTGTTGCGGGCGGGGGCGGAGTATCTTTTGGAGACGGTGATCCGAACGGTGAAGATGGGGCATGTGTTTACGCAGGGGACGGCGGATTCGAACGAGGTGTGGATGGAGGTGCGGGTGACGGATGACCGTGGAGTGATCGGGGGAAGCGGGGGTCGGCGGGCGGAGGATCATGCGGTGGATCCGTGGGCGCATTTTGTGAATGCGTTTGTGATTGACCGGGCGGGAAACCGGATTAATCGTCGGAATGCGGAGGATATTTTTACGGCGTTGTATAGTCATCAGATTCCGCCGGGGGCGGCGGATTCAGTGCATTATCTGCTGCGGGTGCCGGAGGATGTGCAGGGAGCGATCACGGTGACGGTGAAGTTGCAATACCGGAAGTTTGACACGGAGTACATGCGTTTTGTGACCGGGGATGGGGAGTATGTGAATGATCTTCCGATTACGACGCTGGCGGAGGATTCGGTGGTTTTTGCGGTCGAGGGCGGAAATTCGGAGGCACGACCTTCCGCTCCGCTTCAGGTCGTGGCACCGGCTCGGGCCACCGGGAGTGAGTCGCCGTGGGGGGAGTGGCAGCGGTGGAATGATTATGGCATCGGGTTGCTGCGGAAGGGTCAGCGGGGGGAACTGCGGCAGGCGGAGGAGGCATTCCGGCGGGTGGAAGCATTGGGGTGGCCGGATGGGCCGTTGAATCTGGCGCGGGTGTATTTGAAGGAGGGCCGGGTGGGGACGGATGCCCCGGAGGCGTTGGAGCGGGCGCGGAATTTTGTGCCGCCGGCGAATGAGTGGTCGCTGTTGTGGTTTGCGGGGCTGGTGGATAAGCAGAATGGGCGACTGGATGAGGCAATCGTAAAGTTCGAGCAGATCGTAGCGGGGGGATTTTCGCAGGCGGCGGGGCGGGGGTTTGATTTCTCGAAGGATTACCGGCTTTTGAACATGCTGGGGGAAACGATTTTTGAGAGGGCGAAGCAGGAGCGGGGAAAGGCACGGCGGGCGGATCGGGTGGTTTTGCTGGAGCAAGCGGAGGGATATTTTCTGCGGGCGCTGGAATTCGATCCGGAGAATGCGACGGCACATTATTCGCTCAAACAGATTTATACGGATCTGGGAGAAGAGGTGAAGGCGGAAGAGCACGGGCGGTTGCATTTGAAATACAAGGTTGATGACAATGCGCGGGACAGTGCGATAGCGGCGGCGCGACGGAAGTATCCGGCGGCGAACCGGGCAGCGGAAGCGGTGGTGATTTATGATTTGATGCGGGAGGGATTCACCACAGAGTACACAGAGAGCACAGAGAGCCCCGGAATAAGAGGGAATGAGAATTAGGTTTGGGTGTTCAGAAATCAGCAGCCAGTTTTTTTGTTTTTTCTCGTCAGGATGAATCCTGACCTACACTGCCGATATGGAGCCAGATATGCCGAACGAGACGACTGGAACTACCGGGGTATCCGGGGGTGAGGAATTTGTGCCGGAGGATGATGCGATTATTGGGCGGGCTTTTCGGTGGTCGGTGGTGGTTTTGGTGATTTTGGGAATCGGGGTAGGCGGGGTGATGTGGTGGATGCGGGAGCCGGAGGAGAAGGAGGAGATCACGGAGAAGCATATCGGGGCGATTGCGGTGCGGCAGACGGATGACATTGCATTTCCGGAGATTCGGTTTACGGATATTACGGAAGGGGCGGGAATTGATTTTGTGCATGTGAACGGGGCGCGGGGGGAAAAGTTGCTGCCGGAGACTATGGGGGGCGGGTGTGCGTGGCTGGATTATGACGGGGATGGGGATCAGGATCTGTTGCTGGTGAATGGGCAAGCGTGGGATAAGGCGGCAGAGGGAGCGGTGACGCGGTTGTATGCGAATGATGGAGCGGGGTATTTCACGGATGTGACGGAGGGGGTGCTGGGGGAAATTGTGGGGTATGGGTTCGGGCCGGCGGTAGGTGACTTTGATAACGATGGGGATGTGGATATTTTTGTGGCGGGATTGGGGAGGAATCGTTTGTTTCGGAATGAGGGTGATCTGGATTCCCGCCTGCGCGGGAATGACGGGGGGCGCGGGAATGACGGGGGTACGCGGTTTGTGGAAGTGACGGCGCAAGCAGGGGTGGGTGGGGAGGGGGATCGGTGGAGTTCGAGTGCGGGGGTCTTCGATTATGACAATGATGTGTGGTTGGATTTATGTGCTTGTCGGCG
>CAZLXE010000207.1:0-3991 GCA_964563005.1 uncultured Isosphaeraceae bacterium | reverse complement strand
GAGGAGAGGAGAGGAGAGGAGTATTCACCACAGAGACGCAGAGAGCACAGAGGGGATTAATTTTGAGGAGAGGATAGGAGAGGAGTAGTGAGGAGAGGAGTGGTGAGGAGCAGTGAGGAGAGGAGTGGTGAGGAAGGGAGGGGGGTTTTAGTGGACTGAAGTTTTGGCATCGGCCTCTTCGAGGAGGGTCATGACATCGGCGGTGGATTTGGCCTGCCGCAGGAATCGTCGGAACTGTTCCTGACTGAGGTTGCCGAAGATTGCTTCCATGGCATCGAGGTGGTCTTCGGGTTTGTCCTTGGGGCTGAGGAGGAGGAAGATGGAATAGACGGGTTCGTTGTCGAGGGCGTTGAAGTCGATACCGGTGGGACTGATGGCGATGGCAGCAGTCATTTTTTCGATGTTGTCATGCTTGATGTGGGGTACGGCGACGCCGTGACCGAAGCCGGTGGAGCCCTTGTTTTCGCGTTTGATGATGGCCCGGGCGTAGTTGGTGGCCTGGGCGGTGGTGATGGCACCGGCATCGGCGAGGGCGGCCATCATTTCTTTAATGGCGTCATCGCGTTTGGTGGCCTGAAGGGAGGGGTTTATGGCGGACTCGATGATGATTTCGCGAAGTTTCATGTTTCCATTCCACTGGTGGGCAGGTTATGTTTATTGTCGCGGAGGCGACTTTTGTGATCCGTGAGGAGGCGTATGGCGCGATCGGTGGTGAGGTCAATACATGCGTAAAGGTCATCATGATCGCTGCGGGCGACAAAGGGGGCGTGGCGCTCGACATTGGTGATGATTTCAACAGTGTAGCCATTTTTGGTCTTCCCGATGACAACATCGATCTGGTTGACACGGTCGAAGTATCGGGGGAGTTTCTGGATTTTTTTGTTGGCGTAGTCCTCGATGGTGGGGGTGAGATCCATCTGTTTGCTGGTGATGTTGGTCTGCATATTCGCCTCCTAAAGAAAAATGGGGTTGAGAGAGGGGATCATTTGGCTGGGGGGGAGTTCGGCGGGGGGGGATTTTGGGGGCCTGAGGGGGGGGGAATGGGGATGAGGCCCCTGGGGGGGTCGGAGGAATCGACGGCCTGGTGCTCGGGGGCGGGGACGGCGCCACTGACGGCGAAACGAATGGCCTCCTCGACGGTGATGGGTATTTCGATGATTTCATCCTGTTTTACGGTGATGGTGTAGCCGGTGAAGGGGGTGGGGGAACTGGGGATGAAGATGGTGACGACATCCCCCGCATGATCTGCGACTGATCGAAGGGGGCCGCCGGTGAGAAAGCCGACGGACCAGATGCCTTTTCGGGGATATTCGGCGGCGACGACTCGGTTGAACTTGATGGGTTGATCGTCACTGAAGAGGAAATCGACAACCTGCTTGATGTAGGGATAGACCTGCTTGAAAACGGGGAGAGTGGTGATGAGGCGCTCGAGGCGGCGATAGATCCGCCGTCCGAAGAAACCACCGAGGAGTCGGCCGGCGAAGTAGACGGCGACGATGGCGACGACAATACCGATAAAGCGCATGTACCATTGGGCGTTCCACCAGTCGGCAATTTTCTGGCGGCGCAGGCGAGTTTTGATGATGTCGGCGTTGATGTCGTTATCGCCGGTGGAGCGAAGAGCATCTAACTCGGTGTTGATGCTTTCTTCAGATGGGTTGAAGGCCTTGCCGAGTGGCTCCCAGACGCGGGCGGAGTTGTCGATGGTGATGCGAATGCCCTGGTTGATGGGTTCTGCGATGGCGGAGTCGACAAACTGCCAGGCCTTGACGACGATCCAGAGGGTAAGGATTGAAGGGAGAAGAACGACGAGTCCACGGAGAAAGAACTGTCTGAAATCGGAACTGAAGGTGCGCTGGGAGGATTCGCTCATGGAAGGCGTCAGGGGGCGTGAAAGCTGGGCCGTGGCCCGATTGTGCGCTCGTGGTCAGTGTAGGGGAGCATGAGGATTCCGGCAACCGAAAACGGAGACATGTGGTTCTGAATCGGTCGTTTCGATGGGGCAGGTTGGGGCAAGACGGGAGGGGAAGGACTATTTTTCAGTTCATAAATGATTTGAAAAAATTGGATAGGATTCGGGGAGACTTGATTTTTTCTCCGGACGGTTCATCTGGACATTTCTATTCGATTCTGTCGGGAGATTCGGTGAATGTGCAATTTCTTGCCAATAAAGCATTTATCCAATTTATATCCCGAATAGAGGCGACATTTCCATGCGACTGGGGGCGCAATAATTACTGGTGGGGGAGATTTTCCATGTGATAGGGAATTCGAGTATACTTCCAGAAATGCGGATGCATCACGCTGCTACTGGTATAAGGCCGATGAAAATGTACAATTCCCCGTTTGGCTTGATTCCTCTGGATAGGAACATTTATGATTGTTGATATTCATACTCACCTGTGGTCGAATCCGGAACAGCTTGGTACTTCATCTGCCGAGCGTCTTCGGGCATGTCGCGTGGATCAATCGGGGGCACGCGATGGGAGTCCGGGAGCGCACGAGCGGGCGATGTCTTGTGTGGATGGCTCGCTGATATTCGGCTTTCGGTCAGAGTTGCTCGGAGCGTGCGTGCCAAATGAACTGATTGCGGATTTTGTAGCGAAGGAATCCGAGCACAGGATTGGGGTCGCGGGCATTGATCCCATGGCGGAGGATGCTGGGGATCAAATGGATATCGCGACGGGATTGGGTATGGCGGGGGTAACGATTTCACCGGTTCTGCAGGGATTTCATCCAACACACTCGTCGGCCATGGGCGTTTATGAACGGTGTTGCCGAGATGGTCTGCCGCTCTTTGTCACTCTGGATCATCCGCTGACGCGAGAGGCGCGTCTGGAATTCGGCCGCCCAATTCTTTGGGATGAAGTGGCGCGGAGTTTTCCTGAATTGCGTCTGGTGATCGGGCAGTTGGGGCATCCGTGGGTTGAGGAAACCATTCTTATGCTGGAAAAGCACGAGAATGTTTTTGCGGATCTGGCAGGTCTGGCGGAGCGTCCGTGGCCTGCATATAACGCATTGTTGAATGCGGCGAGCGCGGGGGTGATGGACAAGTTGTTGTTTGGCTCGGGATTTCCTCGGACTACACCCGCCAAGGCCATCGAGACATTATACAGCATGAATGCGTATAGTCAGGCGACCCCCCTGCCTTCCATTTCCCGGTCGCTGATTCGGGGGATTGTGGAGCGTGATCCGCTTCCACTGCTGGGGATTGATGCGGAATTGAGCGGGATTCAGGCGGAAAATCATGGAAATCGCCCCTCCATGCCTCATGCTCCGAATCCTATGAGTATTTCGGAATTGAGCGGGGCTATTTCGTAGCCCGATGATTTTTTCCCGGCGCACCGCGATCTCTGGAATAGGACGAATGGGGATGTGGGGAAGTCTGGTGATTGTTCTTTGCGCGTCCTGGGGATGCTCGCTCTGGAATTCGCCCGGTGGAGGTCCGCTGGTGGCTCAATCGCTTAAGGAACATCCGGTGACTCTGCCTCTGGGTTCCCTGAATGGGTTTTATGCTTCTCACGACAACGGGGCGTATGCTTTTTTCCTTTCGGATATTCCACTGGCTGCATTGCTCGATGGTTCGGCAACAGACGGGATTTTCCTGCATGTGGATTTGCACTGGATTCCCAAGCCGGGGAAGACGCCATTTGATATTACGGCGACGAACGCCACGATTCGGCTGGTCATTGTGGCGAATGGGGAGATCGGGATTTATGGGGGAGCGGGTTTTGCCCGGCCGCAGGGAAAGCCGAAATCTGAGAAGGGGTCGGGGGATGCGGAGGCAATATTTGAATGGGGATTATCCTTCCGACAGTCGTCGCTGACCCTGCTGGATCATTCGGACGGATTTCGGGATCTGCTTTCGCCGTGTGAGATTTCGGGTGCTTTGCGGGCGACGCTGAATCCTACGAAATCGCATCGGATGCAAGTTGCTGCGAGCCAGTTTGTGACGAATATGCTGGGGAAGACGCGGTTTGTGCGGCGGTGA
>CAZLXE010000206.1:0-3996 GCA_964563005.1 uncultured Isosphaeraceae bacterium | reverse complement strand
GTGGGCTTATGAACATTTATCCGTTCATCCGGATGAAGTGATGATATGAGGTTGGGGGAGGTTGTCAAGGGGGGGAGGCAACGAGGGGTTTGAGTGGAAGGAGATTTCACAAACTGGAGGAATATTTAATGCAGGATTACGGAGAGGGGTATTTCGAGAGTATCGTTTGCCTCTGTTGAGGGTTGTGCTTATACTTCGTCACTTGGCGAAATAAGAAAGTGACTTATGCGAACTATTCTGTCCATCACGAAGGCCCTCAATGATCAGACGCGACTGCGGATGTTGCTGGTGCTTGCTCATGGCGAATTGTGCCTTTGTCAACTGGTGGAGCTGTTCGGGTTGGCTCCTTCAACTATTTCCAAGCATTTGAATATTCTTTATGACTCCAACCTGGTGACGCGGCGTCGGGAGGGAAAGTGGGCGTATTTTGGGTTAGTCGGCCGGGGCGCGTCACCTGAAGTCAAGCGGGCCATTCGATTTGTTTCGGAAGGACTCAAGGGTGACCCGCAGGTGTTCCAGGATGAAAAACGATTGAAAAAGGTTTTGAAGAAGGATCTCAAGGAGTTATGTGGATGTTATTCATGAAAGTATTAAACCAAGAGGGGCTTGCCAGAGAGTTCATGTCATGACAGTCTCTAAACGCAAACGCTTGAGCGTTCTCGATCGTTTTCTGACGGTGTGGATTTTCCTCGCCATGGGGACGGGGGTGATGCTTGGTTCTTTTGTACCTTCGTTCGGGGTCTGGATCGGGTCGCTGCATCCTGACGGTTCGCAGACGAGCATCCCCATTGCCCTCGGGTTGATCCTGATGATGTACCCGCCACTGGCCAAGGTGAAATATGAGGAGTTGGGCGATGTGTTCCGGAATGTCCGGGTGCTCGGGTTGTCGCTGGTGCAGAACTGGATCGTCGGACCGATTCTGATGTTTGTGCTGGCCATCATCTTCCTCCGTCACCAGCCGGAGTTCATGATCGGACTCATCATGATCGGCCTCGCCCGGTGCATCGCCATGGTGATCGTGTGGAATGATCTCGCGGAGGGCGACCCGGAATACGCGGCCGGACTGGTGGCTTTCAACTCCATCTTCCAAGTGTTGTTTTACAGCGTGTACGCGTGGATTTTCCTCACCCTGCTCCCCCCCCTGTTCGGGCTGGAAAGCAGCGTGGTTGCGGTGAGCATGGGGCAGATCGCGGAAAGCGTGTTCATTTATCTCGGAATACCTTTTCTGGCGGGTATGCTGACCCGGTTTGTGCTGATCAAGGTGCGGAGCAAGGAGTGGTACCACACAGTATTTATCCCGAAGATTTCCCCGATCACCCTGATCGCCCTGTTGTTCACCATTGTGGTGATGTTCTCGATGCAGGGGGACAAGATTCTGCGGAAGCCGGGCGATGTGCTGCTGATTGCGGTTCCGTTATTGATCTACTTCGTTCTCATGTTCCTGATCAGTTTCTTCATGAGCAAGAAGGCGGGGGCGGATTATCCGAAGAGCGCCACCTTGTCCTTCACGGCGGCGAGCAATAATTTCGAACTGGCCATCGCGGTGGCGGTGGGGGTGTTCGGCATCGGGCACGGGGCGGCATTCGCGGCGGTGATCGGACCGCTGGTCGAAGTCCCGGTGCTGATTGGATTAGTCAGCGTGGCACTGTGGATTCGCCGCCGTTACTTCGCTCCGGGAAATGACCAAGTTGGGTAGGGGACAATTGATGAAATCCATCCTGCTTCCTCGAAGGCATGGTGAAGCATTCTTTTGGTCGCGGACGCACCCTGCGTCCAGTCGCGTAATCGTCAGGTGAATCCATACTGAGTATTCGATCGAGCCGATGGGTCAACATCCAGGCCATTGATGCGCACGGTGGGACTGCCGAGGAATCGGTATTTCTGAACATCGGCGTCGGTTCGCACGATGATGCGCTCGAATTGGACATCAAGTTTGATCTCCGCCGCGTAAGATTTGATGAGCGCGACCGCGCTCGCGGTATTCCCTCACCCCTCGGTCTGCAGGACGGTGATGATCCGTGGAGGACTGGCCGCTTTTTCCAAGACAGTCCCCGTCATTCTGTCGCTTGTACTGCAAGAAACGATGGACACGACAGAAAAAAGAACGAACGGCAACAGTGATAGATAGAGTCGATTAAACATTACATTCTCCAATTGAATGAGGGGGTTGAATACCATGACCATTTTGTTCTCGAAAATTCACGGCACAAACCAGGGTCATTCGTACCGGCATTGCAGTGCTTCTGAATGTTTTCCAGGAATTCATTCAAGGCGTTTCGTTTGAGAGATTGCTGGTATCCGCCTTATATCCCGCAGTTTCGACTGCGCTGGCCAGGTTAACCGTCGCAGGCGGGTCTGAATCTTCGATACTGATGGTTGCGTTTCCCTCGGCGAAGGAAACTGCAACATCCAACACACCGGGAACTTTCGCGAGGGCGTTCCGGATATGAACCGCGCATCCCTCGCAAGTCATTCCTTCGATGCCCAATGAGAAAGTGGACACCTGATTTACCGGAACGGCGCTTGCCGTCGGAGTGACCTCCGGAATCAGATACGCGACATACTTCGGAAACGACGCCGTGGCGATGACGATGATAGTCGCGATCCACAGCATGATCCGATTGAAGCGTTGGAGTTTGAGATTCGAGGTGGCGCATGCGGAGCCGGGAGCACAGTGCGGCGTTCTGAAGTATACGAAATAAAAACCGGCCCCAAGGAGGATTGCGGTAAGTCCAAGGAATAACCACCGGTACTGTTCGAACCACGCGGAGACGCCGCCGGTTGAAACCCCGAAGGCGATGAGGACCAGGGGAATCCAGCAGCACGCCGAAGCGGCGAGGGCGGACAGCACCGACCCTCCCACGGCGAGCATCCCCGCTCGTTGTCCTTTTTCTGTGGTTTCGACATTCATATCCGTTTGTGAACAGCAGTCATGCATATCAGTATCCTTCATAATTGGTGATTGTTTGTGTGTCCCTGCAGTGCAGCAATCATTCGGTTCCTCGTCAATCAACTTCGCGACCGGGTGGCTCCCCCGCTCGGCCATCGCTTGCTTGACATAGTGACTCACCGTGCCGAGGCAGCATGAACCCTGGGGACTCTTCGTCTCGCACCAGCATGCGGTCTTCATCCGGGTCTTGATGTCGTCGAGGACTGTGCATTGCCCGGTTTCCTGAACCTCCGCTTCAATTTCCTCGATCGTGTGATCGAAGCAATAGCAGACAGGGCGCGGAGAAGTGCGTTCTTTTACGCCCACGCGCACGGTGAGATGATTCTTGGTGAATGTTGAGTCGTTGTCGCCGTAGTACACCGTCTTGCAGTCGATGGAATCGCAGAAGCGGTACGATTCCTCGCCGATCCGGAGCGCGGCGTCGGGTGTGAGGAGCGATTCGAGGGTGATCGGATTGACCTTCTTTCCTTTGTGGCCACATTCAGGGCAGTGGTTTGCGTGGGGAGTCGCTGTTGTTTTGGGATTGGTCATGGGATTCAGTCCTTCCGTGCCCTCAACCGTGCTTGAGCATTGATGACAACGCCTTCATCGCCCGGGACATTCGTTCCTCGGCATCAAGTTGTCCGCATGAGGTCAGGCACTTGAGCAACTCCTCCTCAACAAGTTTGACCGTGATGCGGTTGAGGGCGGCCCGGACTGCTGCTGTCTGAGTGAGGATTTCGTCGCAACAACGATGCTCCTCGACCATCCGCTTTACGGCCCGGACATGCCCTTCTATCCGACTAAGACCGTCCACCAGATTCTTTCTGGAATCGTCTGACAGGTATTCGTTCGGGTTGGGCTTGGTTTTCGGCATGAGATGTCTCCGTGATACCAACATCCCCCCCGGGGGGATATATTCCCTCATCGGGTAATTTATCCAGGAAATCAAAAAAACTCAGTCATGGGCTAAACTTCAGGCCTGATAATGACTCTCCACTCCCGCTTTGTTTTTCCTCCGGGATTGGGGCGGGTTGGGTTGAGGAGCGACTGGATTCCCGCCTGCG
>CAZLXE010000205.1:0-3997 GCA_964563005.1 uncultured Isosphaeraceae bacterium | reverse complement strand
CTCCACCATCTCCATATCCGACTCCACCCGTCCCGCCACATCTTCCCCGCACTCCACCTCCCGGAAACCCTCCAACCCAGAAACCTCCGCCATCGCCGCGCGCACATCCATCGCGTCATACCCCAAAGGCGCCTCCCCAGTGCGCACCCCCTCCAGATCAAGAGCAATCTGCCCCTCCCCCTTGCAGTAATCAATCGGCGAAATCGCCCGCCCGAACCCCTGCACCACCCCGTTCACATTCTCAAAACTTCCCGCCTTCTCCATCCAGGTCGCTCCGGGAATCACCACATCCGCAACCTCCCCGAGCCGGTTCCCCAGCGTATCAATCAAAATCACAAACACCCCATCCAGCGCCGCCGCAAAATCCGCCGTCACCCAGTCGCTCGGATAATTCCCCGTAATCAATACCGCATCCCCCGATCCCCACCCCTGAACCGCATTGGTAAACCCGTCCGCATCCAGCACCGGCTTATCAGAAAGCGCCTCCAGCACTCGCCGCACTCCCCGCGCGTTCGGCGCCTTCTCCGCATACATCCTGAATCCATCCTTAAAGGTCTTATCCTCCCCTTCCACCGGCACCGGCCCCACTCCAAACACCGCCTCCGCATTCACCGCCAGCGCATACTTCGCCAGAAGAAAAGCATCCTCGCACGAAAGCATCGGGCTGATCAAAACCCCCACTCGCTTCGCCCCCGCCAATCCCTCATCCACCCTGCGGTAGGCCGTCTCATACGCCAAACCCGCCTCCACCTCCGTAAATTCATCCTCCCCCTTCACCTGGGCCGTCCGCAACCGCCCCTCCCCGTGTACAAACTTCCCCCCATACCGCACCTCATCCGTAATCCACCACCGGTTCACCGCCGGATTAAACCGCGGCTTGATCCGGTACACCCGCCCCTCATTGTGCTCCACATAAATATTGTCCCCGGAACAGGTCAGCCCATCAATCGAAGGCGTCTTCGTCAACCGCCACACCCGCTGCTGAAACAGAAAATCCTTGTCCAGGAGCGCCCCCACCGGGCACAGATCAATCACATTCCCCGACAACTCATTGTCCAGCGCCTTCCCCGGAAAAACATCAATCTGCTCCATCGCTCCCCGACCCTCCACGATCAACTCGCCCGTCCCCGTCACCTCCCGCGTAAACCGCACGCATCGCGTACACATGATGCACCGGTCTGAATACAAAAGTACATGCGGCCCGATGTCCTTCTTCGGCTGCTTGATCTTCTCCTCCTCAAACCTCACCTGCCCCCGCCCATACCGATACGAATAATCCTGCAAGTGGCACTCCCCCGCCTGATCGCACACCGGACAGTCAATCGGATGATTCAGCAGCAGATACTCCATCACCGCCTTCTGATTCGCCACCGCCTTCTCACTGTCCGTATACACCACATTCCCCTCCGCCGCGGGCTGCTGACAGGTCGGCAGCAGCTTCGGAATCGGCTCCAACTTCCCCTCATTCCGAGGATTCGGAGCCCACACCTCCGCCAGACAAATGCGGCAACTCGCCACCGTCGAAAGCCCCGGATGAGAACAATAATGAGGAATCTCAATATCATTCTCCAGAGCAACCTGAAGAATCGTCTGCCCCTCTTCAAATTCAAGCGGGCGACCGTTAATCGTAAGTGTAGGCATGGGAAGTCAAATCAAGAAAATCAAGGGTAAAAGTGTCCCCGGCATGATATCACAACCGGATATCTATAAGATTGATAATTCTGGATCGTATGGGGCCTAATATTTAACCCTTATTTAGTAGACAGACTAAATTTACCCCGCAGTCTAAATTGAGTCCTCGCTGTTGATTAGTGTTGATTCCTGTCCAAACGCTTCACCTCTGATCAATTCAATCAACCTCAACCACCTCTGAGAGTCGCCCTGATTCTCTCCTCAAACGAGCGTTTCCTGGCAGATAATCCCCAAAATTTCATAAAAACAGACAAACTAATCCACAAATATTTGCCCTTGGACCAAAAATGGACTACTCTGAAAACAGGAGTAAGTCCCGAGGTGTTTGCCTTAGGGAAGCAGCGTGGAATGCCCACCATGAAAGATAAAAACATCCAGAATCCCCTTCCCCCCTCCCCAGGCCCGGCTCACCCTTCCCGCCGCGCCTTCCTCTCCTCCTCCGTATGCTGCGGCATGACCGCCGCCCTCGGTGGCTGGAGCAATGGATCTTCTCTCAAACCGCGCCGAGGGAAGATTCGATCCAAAATATTCAACTCCCAGTGGCACATCGAAGCCGTCCGCGTCACCCAGACTTTCGCCAATGGCGTCACCCTCCCCTTCTTCCGCTTCCAGGGAATCAGCGGCACCAAAACCCTCGGCAACATCCCCCTCCTCCCCGGCAATCAGGGAACCCTCGCCTCCCTCCACATCACCAACTCCCTCCCCTTCGCCATTCAACCCGAAGTCGTCGGCCTCGATACCGGCCCCATCATCCAGCCAGGGCAAACCGCCGTCATGGGTTTCAAACTCCCTCCGGTCGGCACCTGGATGCTCACCGATGCCCTTCTCGGCCCCGCCGCCGGTCCCGTAGGACTCGGCGCCGTCATCATCTCCCGCCCCTGGTGGGTCAACCCCAATGCCCTCTCCATCTCCAGCACCCCCCCCAAGCGCGAATTCGTCCTGCTCTATCAAAACACCGACGACCGCTGGAATCTCGACCTCGATGCCGGACTCGCCCCCGACCTCACCCTCTACGAACCAAACTATCACACCATCAACGGCCTCAGTGGGTCAGATGTCATGACCCATCACAGCACCCGCATCGTCTGTCAGGTCGGCGAAAATGTCCTCCTCCACTTTGCCAACCTCGGCCATGTCCGGCAATCCATCCATTTCCACGGCTACCATGTCCAACTCCTCTCCCGCAACAACCTCCCCGTAACCATGTACGGCATGAAGGACACCATCCCCCTCCCCGGCTACTCCACCGCCGAGGTCCTCCTCCCCGTCAACCAGCCCGGCGTCTATCCCTTCCACCCCCATTCCCTCACCGCTGTAACCGTCAACGGCTACTACCCCTCGGGACAACTCGGCCTCATCGACGCCCAATAACCCCGCCCCGGAGATTGATCATGGCCGGACTCGGCAACAACATCGACACCAACTTCATCCTCTGGTCAAAATCAGACGGCTATACCCAGATCAACAACCAGCAATACCTCATGTGGTACTTCAGCGACAGCATGAACAGCATGGGTTTCCAGAACGATCGCTACTTCCCTTCCAAGCATCTCGAAACCATCGAAGGCCAACCCGTCACCCTCCAGTTCTACAACTTCAGCCCCATGCTCCACACCATCCACCTCCACGGGATGGATGTCAACCAGATTAACGATGGCGTGCCCCAAACCTCCTTCGCCATCATCCCCGGCAACTGGCATACCTACGAATTCATCGCCCCCCACGCCGGAACCTACCACTATCACTGCCATGTCGATTCCGTCGTCCACTACCATCGGGGCATGAGCGGCGCCATCATCGTCCGCCCCCCCGACAGTTCCACCACTCAGGCCTGGACCAACGGCCCCACCTTTCAGGAAGAAGTGCTCTGGCACCTCCACACCTACGACTCCACCTGGAAAGACATCTCCTTCGCCAACCCCGTCAATGCCCGACACCGGCCCGACCTCTTCTTCCTCAACGGCAAGCAAACTCCCGAAGCCCAGATCGACCCCTTCACCCGCGTCACCCTGGCCGCCGGCGAAACCGCCTACATCCGCGTCCTCAACTCCTGCTACCAATGGGGACGCATCACCCTCGGCGGACTCCCTTTCTCCGTCGTTGCCTCCGATGGTCGCCCCATGAATCAGGCCCCCACCGTAACCGAATGGGAAATCGGCCCCGGCGAACGCTACGACCTCCTCCTCACCAGCCCCACCCCCCTCTCCGCCCCCGCCACCATCCAAAACCTCGACGACTACACCCGCGCCATCCTCGGCGAAGCCGCCCCCCACATCAACATCATCTAAACCCACCGAAAAAAAAA
>CAZLXE010000204.1:0-4031 GCA_964563005.1 uncultured Isosphaeraceae bacterium | reverse complement strand
CCGAGGTGGAGGGGGATACGACCTGGACGCCGAAATTATCCGGAGAGGAGTGGCGAATGGTGAATAGTGAGCATCATCAGGCGGATCAGCGCCATGAATTTTCGTACTGCTTTGAAGAGTGGGTGCGAGGAGAGGAGCAGTTACCTATCCCGATGCAGGGGAAGGATGGTATCGAGCCACGAAAAAGTGGATGATGGTGTTCAGGAGGAACAAAGCGCCGAAGGCGGCGACCACCGCGGCCCCCGTGGGAAGATCCCATTGTGCGCTGGCCGCAAGCCCACCCAGACTGGCGATGACCCCGAAGAGCCATCCCATGAGCAACCGGGCGGCAACACTCTTGAAAAAGAGCATGGCACAAGCCGCAGGTACGATGAGAAAGCTGAACACCAGAAGCACGCCGGCAATCTGCACGGAGCTGGTGACCACGAATCCGAATGTGGCGTAGAAGATAAAGTCCCACAGATAGGTGTGTTTTGCATGCTCTTCATCGCGATTGGTGGACTGGGATATGGCAAAGAATCGCTTGTGCAAGATGAGGTGGATCAGGCCGACAACAGCGCAAACGCCAGCCGTACGCGCCACCGTGGACCATTCGACCAGGAGGAGGCGACCGACCAGGATATTTTCGATTTCATGCTCCTCGACGGCACTTCGGGAGAGGATGAGAATGGTAAGGGCGGTACTGACGGCGTAAAGAATACCGATTACGGCCTCCTGGGGAACCCGTCGGTCACGAAAGCGCCCAATGGTGAAGATCGCCGCTCCGAGCATGGTAAAACCGAGTGCGCAGGCATAGGCCTGAGGCGAGTCATGATCAAAAGCCAACCATGCCCCCACCGCCGCCCCCAGTGCGGCAATCTGAGCCAGAGCAAGATCCACAAAGATCACCTGGCGGAGTATGACATGGATCCCGAAGTAGCACAGGATCGCGGTGAGAACAAGGCAGGCGACGAAAGGGGCAATGAGAATTTCAATCATGGAATGAACTCAGGAAGTGGGCGTTGAAGAGGTGGGAATGTCAACAGATGAGATGTGTGGTTCGATGCCGGCCTCATGAAAGGCGTTGAGCAGCGTTTGAATGTTGTATTTAAAAAGTGCTTCATACGAATCAACCTCTGGCAACGCATTAACCTCCTGGGCCAGAACAACCGCATGCCCCCCGGCCCGCACCGCTACCTGCTCGGCGTTTTTCCGGCTGTTGAAGGTTTCCACGATGACGATTTTCGAACCCCGGCTCTTCATGGTTTCCACGATGTCAACGAGATGCTGAGGCCCCGGGGCCAGACCGGGCTTGGGCTCGATTTCCCCTATGGTCACCATGCCGAACCGGGCTAGAAAATACGGCCAAGTGCGGTGATAGATCACAATGGGAACCCCCCGATAGGGTTTCATGCTGGCGACAAGTTGATGGGTTAGCGCCTCAATGCGGGTACGAAAGTCTTCGAAATTGGCTTCAAATGCGCCGGCATGACCGGGATCTGCCTGGCGAAGGGCAGTGGTGATGGTTCGGGCAATGATGATGCCATTGAGCGGATCGAGGGCGTAATGGGTGTTGCCGAACACATGAATATCCCCTTTCGCCCGGGTCAGCTCCCCCCGCTTGGGGACATCGCGCAGGTGAATACCCCGGGACACATCAACATTGCCGGGTTGACCGGGCATGAGTTTTGGTCGGCGGGCTCCTCGAATCAGGAGTGGAGCCCAGAGTTCGGCGTCCAGTCCTCCATGGATGAACAGATCGGCCTTGCGGAGTTTGATCATATGGCTGGGCTTGGCCTTGATGTTGTGAATATTTTCAGGTCCCCGCATGATGCTCTGGACTTTCACAAAAGAGCCACCAATATTTCGGGAAATATCAGCCAGCGTGGGGGTGGTGGTGATGATGTGGACAACCGCCGGAGCGGATGGAGTTGCTCCGAAAGCAATGAGTAAGGGCACAATAAAAATGAGGGGAGGTTTCATGGGATGGTTCCAAGTGGTCTGGCGCCGGATCAATTGGCGCGAAGGGTGAAAAAAGTTCAGACTGATCAGTTATCGATTGACAAAATAAGGATGCGTGGGGTGTGCCCCAAAGGTGAAGGAGAGTCCGAGAAGGAAGTTGTCTTCATCATCTCGAATCCCGCCGACTTCAAAATTTCGGTGCTGATATTCAGCTCGGAGTCGGATAAACTCAAAGGGATACCAGGTGAGATAGGGAGAGATCGCCCAGTCGGCGTCTCCGGGGCTGTGGGCGGACAGGTCGGGAAATTCGGTGTAATCGAATCGCACCCCGGTAAACCAATTGCGATCAAACTGATACTGGGCGAAGGCGTAATACCCGTAACTGTGATTGCGGAGCGACCCGAAGGGGCTGTTTTCAATGTCATTGGCCGCCCAGAAGAATTCACTCTGCAGCAGCAGACTCCGGTCATCCGGAGCGTCCGGATCAATCCACAGATAAGTGGCGTCAAGTCCGAAGAGATTGGCGTCAAAGCGGTGACTGTCTGAGGTGTGGGCATACAGATAGCTGCCCCCGAGTTCGAGCGTGCCGTTTTCCCCCACATCATCAAAGAACTTAAAATGGGTGACAATGGCTGGATTGTCCGCATTTGGACCACCGAGGATGGGGGACTCTGGCCCCCCATTTGCATTCACCACTTCGGCCGTCAGTTCAAAATACTTGTCCCAGGGGTTGGGGACGAGCCACGACAGAGAAGCCCCGGTGGTGGCCAGACCTTCCGGTCCCAGAAACGCCTCGACGGCGAGGGGACGGGTAACTTGGGGCAGCGCGTGGGTATGCAGGCGATTGTTTTGCCCAAAGGCATTGCGGAACTTTCCCACTTTCAGGGTCAAGTCATGGGGAAGGGAGTGAAAATTGACATAGCCCTCTTCGATATCGAACACCCGGTTGATGTCGATACCTCCCCCGGGGAGCGTTGAGATTTCCTCCCCCATGGTGAGAATAAGAACGGCATCGGCCATGGGAGCCACGGCTCCGCGAATGTCCAGTTCGGCCTCGCGTAAATTGAGCCGGTTGATGTCTTTTCTGGTTTTGTTCGAAGAAATGCCCCCACCCATATCAAGGTGGGCGGTGATTGCGGGATTGTAGAGATTCCCCTGTCCCCAAGTTCCTCCTCCCTCGTCGGTTGGAACGAGAGTTTGGAGGGTTTCCCCCATGGCCTCCTCCCACGGATCTGCTCCAGGCGGTGAAGCAGTGGGTGGGGCTTGATTTGCAAGTTGGTTTTCCAGCGACTGTATTCGGGCCTGATCGTCCCGATGTGCTTGCTCCATCGTATCAAGGCGATCGGTGAGACGATTGAGTTGCTTCTGTAATTCCTTCACCCCCGGATTACCGTCCTGTCCCAATGCCGGGGATCCAGAGACCACGAGAGCGCCCACGAGGACGCCACAGAATAAACAAATGTTCATGACAAAACTCCACACGACAGCAGACATTGATGTCTGCTTGAATTCCACAGTTCAAGACAACGATGGGGTTGTTCAAAGAATGTGGCGGAGTGGTGGAGCGCGAGGGGTGTGCGCGATGCAGCCGTCATATTCAAGGTGACCGGGCTGCGGGGAAAGGAGCCGGAATATTTTGACTTCCTGTATGGTGATGAAATGGGAGGAGACCGGAGCGGCGAAAGTGTGGGCTGCGGCTCTGCAGATCAGGCAGTCGTGACGACTCGAGGCGGGATGATGGTGGTGGTTCGGATCGGAACAGGGGCTTTCACACGAAGCCGTGATGGTTGCTTGAGCGGCACTAATTTGACTGGAAGAACATTCGATTCCACCATGATTCAACAATCTATGAATGGATGGTGCAACCTCCGACGCTGCAAAGAGCAGCAGTAGGAGCAAGACTCGGGATGAGCGGTTGGTGAATCGCAAGGAGAACATGTCCTCAGAGTGTACCGATGGTCGACCTTGGGGTTCCAGAGATGGAGAGGGAAAATTCGATCAAAAATAGGTAATGTTTCATTCCTCTTCCCGAATCGTAATCAAACCTACCAGCGGCGTTTCCGGCCCGGGTTGGATTTCCACCAGTCGCA
>CAZLXE010000203.1:1737-4071 GCA_964563005.1 uncultured Isosphaeraceae bacterium | reverse complement strand
GTGGCGGCGTATGGGCCGCTGATTAAACATGCGGAGGCGATTCTGGTGAACCGGTGGCGGGAGAAGACGATTGCGACGCGGGATTTGATGAAGTTGTATCTGATGCAGGAGGCGCGATTGAAACAGAATCGTCGCGTGATGGCATTTGGGGATCTCCCGCGTTTGGTGCCTTTGGCGGAAGAGTCGGGATCGTTACTGGAAATCTGCTATCGGCTCGATGCTTCCTTGCATCATGTGCTATTGGATGAGTTTCAGGATACGAGCGTGGCTCAGTGGCGGGCGCTTCATCCGATTGTGGAGGGACTGGTGGGGGATGAGACGGCGGAGCGATCGTTTTTCTGTGTGGGGGATGTGAAGCAGTCTATTTATGGGTGGCGGGAGGCGGCGCCGGAGATTCTGGAGCGGCTGCCGGAGATGCTGTTCGGGGAGGGCGGGGAGGAGAACATGGCGGAGGAGCAACTGAATAAGAGTTACCGATCTTCGCCGACGATTATGGATTTTGTGAATACGGTGTTCGGGAATCTGGGGGGGAATGGGGCGTTGCAGGAATATCAGGATGCTCTGGAGGGGTGGGGTAACGCATTTCCGATGCATGAGACGGATAAGAAGGACTTGCCGGGGTTTGTGCAGGTGCGGATGGTGGAGAGGAAGGGAAGAATCAAGGAGCGTAATGAACGGCGATTCCGGCAGGCGGCGGAGTTGGTGCAGGAACTGGTGGAGAGCAATCCGGGGCGCACGATCGGGGTGCTGGTGCGGACGAATAAATCAGCGGCACGGCTTCAATTTGAGTTGAAGCAGCGGGGGGTGACGGCGAGCGGAAAGGGGGGGCGACCACTTACCGACACCGGGCCGGTGAATGCGATTCTGGATCTGCTGGGGCTGGCGGATCATGCGGATCACACGGCGGGGGCGTTTCATGTGGCGGGGAGTCCGCTGGGGAAAGTTGTTGGTTTGACGGCGGATATCGGGAAAGAAGGGCTGGCGAATCGACGGGCAGTGGGGCGGAAGGTACGGCGGCAGATTCTGGGTGAGGGATTCGGGGTGACGCTGGGTGGGTGGATTCAGGAGATTGCCCCTTCGTGCAGCGGGTGGGAGCGGATGCGCTTGATGCAGTTGGCGGAAATGGCCGTGGGGTTTGATGAGCGGCCGGGCGGGGGGTTGCGGATTGATGATTTCATTCATCAGGTGGAGCAGACCCGGGTTTCCACGCCGGCGGCGACGCAGGTGCAGGTGATGGTGGTGCATCAGGCGAAGGGGCTGGAGTTTGATCTGGTGGTGCTGCCGGAACTGGAAGGAGCATTGGCGAGCAGTCGGCAGGAGGGGGTGGTGTTTGATCGGGATGGAGTGGGGGGCGCCATCCATACGATTTGCTGTGGGGTGAAGGAGTGTGTGCGGGACATGGTGCCGGAGTTGGCGGAAATGTTCCAACGGCACAAGGAGCGCACGCTGCGGGAAAGTTTGTGCGTGCTGTATGTGGCGATTACGCGGGCGCGGCAGGGGTTGTGGGTGCTGCTGGATGGTCCACCGAAAAAAAAGGGAGCGATGCCCAAGAGTGCGGCAGGAGTGATTCGATGCGCACTGGAGGGGGAGATCAGAGAAGAGGAGGCGCCGGGCGTGGTGTATGAGAACGGTGATGCCTCATGGTTCTCAACTGAAAAGAGTGAGCAGCCGGAGTTACCTGAGCCGGAGGAGGAGGCAGTCGAACCAATTGGGTTTGCGAAGGGTGAAGGGGATGAAGCAGGAGAATCTGGAGAAACGGCGGCTCCTTCGGCTTCGGAGGAAGCGTGGTTTGATCCGTTTGCTCTGCCGAATGAACGGGCGCGGCGACGGGGGACGGTGATTCATGCTTTGTTCGAGGAAGTGGAGTGGATTGAGGAGGGGGTGCCGGAGAAAGAGTTGCTTACGGCTGTCGCTCGACGGAACGCGCCGAGGGAGACGGAATCGTGGCTGGAGGAGCGGGTTTTGGAGTTTATGGGGATGCTGGAGATGCCGGGGATTCGCGGTGCGCTGTCCCGCCGGGATCGGACCACCATGAAAGTATGGCGGGAGTATCCGTTTGCCCGATTGGTGGAGGGGAAGGTGCAGCGGGGGATTATCGATCGATTGGAGGTGGAATATGATGAGGGGGGTGAGGTCATCACGGCAACTGTGATTGACTTCAAGACGGACAAACTGTCGCCCCCCCCGGATATGCCTCTTGAGGAGTATCTTCAAGATCATGCCCAGCGCTACCGGGAGCAGTTAGGGGCGTATCGGTCGGTGGCGGCGGGGATGCTAGGGGTTGAGGAAGTAAAGGTGGGGATGACGGTGTTGTTTGTGGAAGTGGGGGCGGGG
>CAZLXE010000203.1:0-1637 GCA_964563005.1 uncultured Isosphaeraceae bacterium | reverse complement strand
CCGAGGGCCGACGATTGGGGTATGGCGGACGGCGCGGACATTCGGTGCGGGGTGGTGATCTTCGGCGGGGGAGCGGCGGGGTTGTGGGTGCTGGATGATCTGCGACGGGCGGGCTATGCGGCGCTATTGTTGGAAGCGGAGGGATTGGGAACGGGGCAGACGATTTCTTCGCAGGGAATCATTCACGGAGGAGTGAAGTATGCGTTGTCGGGATTGCTTTCTGCTTCGGCTCGGGCGATTCGGGAGATGCCCGAGCGGTGGCGACGATCTCTGGCCGGGGAGATGGAGCCGGATCTGCGGGGGGTGCGGCGGCGGGCGGAGTATTGTCATCTGTGGCGGACGGATTCGGTGCGGTCGAAATTGGGCATGCTGGGGGCGCGAAAGGGATTACGGATTCAGCCGCATGTGGTGCCGGAGGAAGAGCGACCGGTGGCGCTGCGATCGTGCCCCGGCATCGTGGCCCGGCTGGATGAGCAGGTGATCGAGCCGGGGTTGTTTCTTTCGGTGCTGGCGGATCGGCATCGGGAGTGTATTTTGCAGATCGATGGGAACTCCGGGCTGGAGATGCGGCAGGAGGGGGGGGCGATGCATATATTGCTGCTCAATCCGGAAACTGGGGAGCCGTTGACGGTGGCGGCGGATCGGGTGATTTTGGCCGCGGGGGCGGGGAATAGGGGGTTGCGGAGGATGGCGGGGTTGGCAGATAACAGGATGCAGAAGCGGCCTTTGCATATGGTGATGGCGCGGGGGGCGTTGCCGGAGCTCAACGGGCATTGTGTGGATGGCCGGGCGACGCGGGTGACGATTACCACGACAGCGGACTACACGGGGCGGCGGGTGTGGCAGATCGGGGGGGCGGTGGCGGAGCGGGGGGTGAACATGATGCCCCCGGAATTGGTTGATCTGGTGAAGCGGGAATTAACCGAAGTTCTGCCGGGGGTTGATCTGGGGAAGGTGGAATGGGGAACCTGGCGGGTGGATCGGGCGGAGTTGCGGAAGGTGGGGGTACCGGGGGGGGGTAGGCCGGAGTATCCCGGAGTATTGCAGGAGGGGAATGTTCTTACCTGCTGGCCGACGAAACTGGCGTTGGCTCCGGTGATGGCGGAGGAGGTGCGGGGGTTGTTGGAGCCGCCGAGTCAGGATTCGGGGAGTGGTGAGAGTATTTCTGAGCATGAATTAATCGTCAACTGGCCGCGTCCCGATGTGGCGTGGCCTCCCTGGGAAAGGCAGGAATTATGGATCGCAGGCCACTAGGCAATACCGGCGCGATGGTCAGCCCGATTGGATTCGGGGGGTTCAAAATCGGGCGGAACACGAGCACGAAGTATGCCGAGGGGTATGCGTTGCCCAGTGATGATGAAGTGGCGACGCTCTTGAACGGCGTGCTCGACCTGGGGATTAATCTGATCGACACCGCCCCGGCGTATGGCACGAGTGAAGAGCGGATCGGGAAAGCGATCGGAGAGCGGCGGGAGGAGTATCTGCTGTCCACAAAGGTGGGGGAGATTTATGAAGATGGTTTGTCGCGGTTTGATTTCTCGGCGGCGGGGGTGAAGGAATCATTGGCGCGGAGTTGTGAGCGATTGCGGACGGATCATCTGGACCTGGTGCTGGTTCACTCCAACGGGGAGGATATG
>CAZLXE010000202.1:0-4072 GCA_964563005.1 uncultured Isosphaeraceae bacterium | reverse complement strand
GGCGAATTGTTGGGCGATCGAGAGAGCATCGGGGGACATGGGACGATCATACCTTCGATAATTGTCTGATTCGAGTGCATGTGGTTGTCGTGACATAATGCCAAAAAAAAGCCCCCAGCCGCGGTTCCGGGGGCGAAGAAGGAAGACTTAATTGTGACTCCGCATTCAATCAATGCGGGGCTTGATCAGGGGCAGGTGACTCCGAAAGAGTTCAGCATGCCGACGAGGTCGTCAATGTTGACTGCGCCATTGCCGTTGATGTCGCTGGGGCAGCAACCGCCACAGGAACCGAAGGCATTGAGCACGCTGACGAGATCATCAATATTGACCGTGCCGTTGCCATTGATGTCGCCGTAGATAACCGATCCACTGGGGATGCCGGCGGAGGACTCCAGGGCGCCCATATCCACGGGGGTGGTCTGTCCACAGCCACTATTGGGTGAGGAGGAATCATCCGAGAAGCGGGGGAGCAGGGCGTAATCCACGGGCAGGCGTTCGATGGTGCAGCCATTGCTGTTGAGATCGAGGGTATCACGGGGAATCATGTGGCTGACGCCCGCATCCACGCCGAGAGAGCCGGAGAGGAGCGAGTAGTCCCCATTGGCGGCATCCGTAAACTGAGGCGTTCCATCGAGGACGCCCGGACGGGTGGCATATTCACCACCGGTGATGATGCTGTATTCCACATGGGTCAGACTCTCGGAGTTGAGATGGCTCTGCCCCTCGCCCTGAAGGGCGGGGTTGTCCACATGGAAGTTGCTGGCGGAAGCAGCAAGGTTTTCACCCCACATGATCGGTACGGTGGCATTCACCGTTCCGCCGGGCTGGGTGTAGGTCATGCTGGCGTTGCCGGTGATGACATTGTTGAAGAACTTGGGATCGGTGAAACCGAGTCCGGGCGCACCAGCATATTCCGGGCCGTTCCGATCGAGATCGATGGCCCCGCCGATCGGATTCGCACCACCGGCGGCGACATTGTCGATGACGGTGTTGTTGAAGACCATGGCGTCGAAGGTGTCCTTGAAGGACATGGCTCCGCCGCGGGCGATGTCACTGGTGACTTCGTCGGCGTAGTTGCCGGTGATTACATTGTTGAACACCTGGACTTTGGTGATGTCATCGGCAAGAGCGACGAAACTCACGCCACCGCCACTACCCTGACTGTAGTTCAACTCGAGGGTGTTGCCGTAGAGATCCAGGGGACCGGTGTCGGCGAAGTAGGCCCCGCCGCCACTGGTCTTGGCCACATTCCCCTCGATGCGATTGCCATACACGAGGAGGTGGTCCTTGATTTTATACATGCTGATGCCGCCTCCGAGGTCTGTGGAGGCATTGCCGGCAATGTAGTTGTTGAAAATCTCGTAGGTACCGGTGGGAGATGACATCAGGTGATCGTCCCAGGCGTAGGGAGGATCCACGGGCTCGGGACCATTAAGGGCAAGCGGCAGATGGTTGACGCTGATACCGCCGCCGTAGCCGGCCGTATTGCCGTTGTTGCGAATGGTGTTGGACCAGATTCGCACATTATGGTTGGAGTTGTGGAGCCAGATGCCACCGCCGTGGAGGCCTCCATTCATCTCGATGATGCAATTGTTGATGTCAAGATTGGCGTTTCCGGTGCCAATGATGCCTGCGCCGGGGGATGACGCGGCAAGATCAGTCGCACCCCCGCGGATGGTAAAGCCGCTGATCGTCACATTGCCCACGCCATTGGTGCCCGAGCCGATGGTGACCACCGAACCGATGGTATGGTCGAATCCTTCATAGGTCATGGTGTATGGAGTCAGGCCATCGATAACGGTTTCCTGCGGGCCGGATCCGATGAGCCGGACATTCGGAGTGAGAATCTGAATCCGCTCCTGATACCAGCCCGACGCGACATGGATTTCCCATTGGGGACCCAGCGTGAGTGACGCGAGGGCCTCGGTGATGGTGGGATAGGGAGCAGACTGACTGCCGTCCCCTCCTGGGCTTGCGCCATCAACATAAATGGCGTTTGCCGGAGCCGGAGCACCAACATTCACCATTTTGCCGTTGGAAATGCCCTCATCGGTGGCGACCATGATGACACCGGCTTCGTTTCCCTGCGGCGGCTCAGCGAGAATCACAGAATCCGACCACATGGAAATGACCAACGCCTCCCCATTAAGCGTCACTGTGGAGTGCCGTTGAAGATCGCCGAAATGCAGACCCGTAATCATGAAACTCCGACCCGGGGAAACAGAATTGAGTACGGGGGGCGTACGCGGGGGGGCCTGCATGAAACCATTTTCCAGCAGTCCGCCCATGCCTAAAGGCACCAACGACCAGTCCGCCTCGAACTTATGCTGTCCCTGACGGTAGGTGTAGGCAAGAGGCATGGGGATCATATTGGGGTAGAAACCCGTTTGCAGGGGATCGTTGCCGAGATAGATGTGCGGGCCGGGAGCGAACATGCCTTCCATTTCTGGAGATTGAATGGGAGCTTCACCTGGAGGACAGTCGGTCGCGCCTGGGAAGCACCAGGGGTGTCCCATGTGATCTACGCCGATCAGGTAGCCGAGATGGTCATAGACCCCAACCGGGGCACCGGGGAGACCCTGTTTTTCCATGAAAAGTAAACTCATGGGGTTCAGGTCGATATTAATGTCATCAAACACCCCGCCTTCAATGGCTCCGGCCCGGGGAATAGCAATCGTCGCTCCGAGAGGTGTATGGTTGACGCCGAAGTCGGCCTTGAGCGCATCGCCTCCGGCTACAGTCAGCAGAACTTGGGAAGGGGTCGTTGGTGCATACCCATTCAAGCCGTGAATCAGATCGCCGGGGTAAGTCTTGACGGTGTAGGTTCCCGGGAGAATGGGGGTTGGGGGGGTCAGGGGATCGCCATCGTAATCGGCGCCTCTGAACTCGTAATACCCGATCATGGGTCCGGCGAAAATCCCGCCCCATTCATCGAGGGGTAACGCACCGCCGGGGTTCCATCCCTGGGCGATCGTGGCCAGCCGGTCGAATTGTCCCGTGGTGGTGGCGGCGAGCATCATCGTGTTGGTGGCATCCCACAACTCGACAGTCACGCCGTGAATCGACCGTTCCTTGTTCGGGTTGTAGAGACCATCACTCACCGAGGAAATCATGTCGACATTGTCACCGAACACATAACCACTGATGTGACTTTCCGTCAGGGGAACGGGTTCCAGATAAAGATCGGCTCGGTAATTCGCCGTGTACCACTGGACATACCGATTGATCGCATTGTGGGTCACCTGGATCGGAATACCCAGATCCACACAGGCGGGATTCGTGGGCGGGCAGTTCGGATCGGGAATGTATACAGCATTGGGATAGAAAGTATCCGTCACCATGGCGCCTCGATAGCCCGCCGGGGGTTCGACATCGACATACGCCAGAACCTCGATCTCGGGCAAGTCATCGAAGTTGTACCACCCGGTCGCATCCGTGGTGGTGGTAAATTGAATACTGCCATCCTCGTAGCGGATGTTCACCGTCGCCCCGGTCATGGGAGTCGGAGGAATCGGAGGAACGGCGAGGGGATCGGCGGTAGAATTGTCGTACACAAATCCCTGCACGCGCCCGAAAAATCGAGGTACGAGAATAAGCAAATCCTGGGTTTGGCCAGCCGCAAGATTCACCGTTTGCTCCTGGAACACATAATCGAGCGGAATATCATCGCAGTACATCGCGTAATTCCCCGCCGGGACATTATCAAACTGAAAATCACCCGTTACCGGGTCCGCCTCGGTCGTGGCGAACGCATGGAAGGGCTCGTTTTCCTGAACGCTATAAAGCACCGCGAATCCATCAGGCATTTCGGTATTCGCAGTAACTCCGGGGTGGGCCTGAGGAACCAACCCATCTGCTGGCTCAATGGGGTCGAACGCCATGTCCGCATCGATCATGTGACCGATGATCGTGCCGGTTCCCGTACCGGGGGCGGGCTGTCCCAGTTTTTCCACAAAACCATTCCAGATGAGATAGGCCCCGGCTTCGGTTCCCGGATCGCCGGGATAGAGCACAACTTCCCAGCCCTGGCCGCCTTCTTCAGTGGTCAGGTTGTAGAACTGAGTGGTGGCGT
>CAZLXE010000201.1:0-4109 GCA_964563005.1 uncultured Isosphaeraceae bacterium | reverse complement strand
TCCATCGGCCAGCCGGACTTTCCGGTTCCTGATGCCCTCAAGCAGGCGACGATTGATGCCATTCAGAACGACCGCAACGGCTACACCCTTACCCAGGGTGCCCCCGAACTCCTCGAAGCCACCGCTGCCCACCTGCAAAAGGATGTTGGCTGGGATATGTCTTCCCCCGACCTCGATCTCATGATCACCTCGGGAACCAGCGGCGCCCTCCTCCTCGCCTTTCTCGCCCTGCTCAATCCGGGTGATGAAGCCATCATTTGTGATCCATACTTTGTCATCTATCCCGCCCACGCCACCATCTGCGGCGGCACGCCGATCTTCTGCGATACCTACCCCGATTTTCAGGTTACCGCCGAGCGCGTTCAACCCCTCATCACCGACAAAACCAAGATCCTCCTCATCAATTCGCCGGGCAATCCCTCGGGAGTCGTGCTCAAAAACAAAGACCTCCAAAATCTAATAAACCTGTGTGAAAAGCGGGGAATTCTCCTCATTTCCGACGAAATTTACGATGTTTTCACCTATCCCGACGCCCTCGAAAACGGCGTTTTTCCGTCGCCAGCCCGGTTTTCTGAAAACATGCTTCTCATCCGGGGGTTCGGAAAGTCTTATGGCTGCACGGGTTGGCGACTCGGCTACGCTGCCGGCCCCGAATCCCTCATCAAACAGATGAAAAAGCTCCAACAATACACCTTCGTCTGCGCCCCCTCCATGGCACAAGTCGGTATATCACAAGCATTTACCGAAGATATGTCCGCCCATGTATCCGAGTACCAGAAAAGGCGCGACTTGGTCGAAGAAATCCTCTCCCCGGTTGCGAACATAACTCACGCCGGAGGAGCATTTTATGCCTTCGTCGAGGTACCCAAAACACTGGGTTTATCCGCCACTCAGTTCGTGGAAAAAGCCATCGCAAAAAGCGTACTTACGATCCCCGGCATCGTATTCAGCCAGCGAGATACGCATTTTCGGCTGAGTTACGCCGCACCTATAGACAAACTCCATGCTGGGCTGGAGATTCTCAGCACCCTGCTTAAGGGATGATCATGCGCGTTACACGATGATCATGCGAGAGTTATGGCCTTGATTTCGCAGGTCAATCGCCGCGTCCACCGGACATTGTGCCGGTTTTAGAGCCCTTGCCGGGAGCGACGATGGGGTTTTCTTTCTGGGCTTCGCGCTCGGCTTGGCCTTTTTTGTCAACCTGCACATTTTCCGAGTCGGCAGTGCCACTATCTCCGCCGCAACCCGTGAAACAGACACAAGTTAAGGCGAGCAGCGAACTGATGAGAATGGTACGAATCATGGTGTAAATCCCTTGTAAAGTGAACCCGCACGCAGTCGGGATTCGAGTGAAATGGGAGCATCCGCGGCTCGGTTTGGCGGACAATCAGTATGTTATACCCGGAATGGGAGAGCGTTGTTCGCGCCAGATGTTCTCGAAATGAAGATTTCTAAAGTGGCGGATATTCTGTAAAAACCCCGCTGCCACCCGAAGGTGGCAGCGGGGCGGAGGGGAGAAAGATTTCGAATCTGCATTGGTACTCGGCGATCTGACTGCATCCCCACGAAAAAAACTGTCTGTATCGATCTCAAAATCGATGCTGATCTTCCCCAGCGTTCCAGAATGAACGGTTTTTCACTCTGATTCTTGCGTTTCCTTAAAAGTATAAGTCTCACCGGAGACAATTCTTTCAAGGGTTTCCCTGAGAAGATGAATTTGCCGGGTGGATCGGTGGGACTCGGCGATCTGCTCGGTTGCTGTTCGGGCGATGGTGCGGAATTCATCTGTTTCGGTGGTCAATCGCCGGAGTTGCCGGGTCCAGCGTTCGGGTGAAGGTTCATCGATGAGTGTTGCCGTCTCTTCATCGATCAGGAAATCGAGATAGGGATCGGAGGTTGCAAGAATTGGCAGGCCGTTCATCATGGCTTCGAGCAAGAGAGAGCGGATTTCGCCCGTGGCTTCCGGCATGAGAAGGGCATCGCACTTGGTCAGGAGGGGACGGAGTTGGGAGGCGTCGGAAAACGAGGAGATATGGGGCAGCAGGTCGAGGCGTTGGGCGCGGCGCCAGATGTCGTGGCTACGCGGGCCACAGAGTTCGAGAAAGATTCTAGTCTGGGGGTGCTCGCGAACGAGGCGGCTGAGACCGGTGAGGAGGGCATCGTAGGCGGGGAGATTGTGGCCGCTTCCAATGATGGCGAGGGCGAGGACATCTTCAATGTTTTCCAGGGGCTTATGCGAAGGGGTATCCGGGGAATCCGAGGGCGGGGGAGGCGCAACACCCAGCGGGCAGATGCTGATGAGGTCTTCATCAATATTCTGACGGCGAAGGTCTGCGGCGAGGGGGGGGCTGGCGGCGACATAACAGGCCACGCTGCGGGCCTTGCGTCCCTTGGGTAGAGCGCGGAGGAGGGAGGGTTTCCAGAGGTCGAGAGCGAGGGGACATTCGAGGCGACGGGCAATGTCGAGGGCGAGAGGCCAGGTGTCGCCCCCGAGGGCATAGAGCACATCGGGTGGAGATTTGTCGAGCGCATCGGCGAGGACGGTGGCCCGGTGCGTGCGAAACCAGGGCGGGACCCGCATGGGGGCTTCGATCTGCCGGGCAGGGGACATGGTGGTGTCCTGCTGCCTACTCTCATCGACAGCGGGAACAATCCAGGTGATCTGCACACTTTCGCCTATGAGGCCGAGACACAGCCGGTTGAGCATGGCCCGCTCGTGGGTCAGCCGTTCATCGTCTATGAGCATGGCGAGGTGCATGGAGTGATGTTTCGGGTTAATCGAGGGGTTGGATGATCCGCGGGTGGTGGAATCGGGCTTCTGGATTCCGGGATTCGGGGGTTGGGTGCATGATACCGGGGGGGCGGGGAGTCGTCGGGAGCATGTTTTGATCGCAAGGTGCGCAAAGCCACCCTTGGAGATTTGCGCACCTTGCTTTTTGAGTGATATTCGGTGGATTTTCGTCAGGATGGACTCCTGACTTATGGTTAGTCGCCGTGCTTTTCTCGGAGGCGGCCGCTCAACCTGAGGAGGAGGTGGACGCGTTCGAATTCTTCGAGGACTTCGTTCATGACTTCGGTGACGGGATCTTCGGGAGGGGTGGCGTGGACATTGCATTGCTCGCCGAGGGCTTTGCGGGCGACGGAGCGGTAGCGGGAGAGGGTGCGGTCGCCGATGCGGCTGACGGGTTCGAAGTCCTCGGCGAGGAACCAGGTGACGGGGACGCGGAAGCCGGCGTTGATCTGGGCGGGGATGATGAGGTCGGCGTGTTCTTCGGAGCGCAGAATGAAGCGGAGATGGATGCAGTCGGGGTTGGCATCGGCGATGGTCTGCATAGCGGAACCCTGCAAGGCGCAGTCGCCACACCAGGTGCCGGTGAGACAGAGGATGTTTATCTCGCGGGTGAAGCCCTTGATGAGGGTTTCCTGCTCGGGGGTGAGTTTGAGTTGCTCGTAGCGCTGGGTCCACTTGTGGCGATGGCCCGCGGACTCGCCGAGGGCAACGAAGGGTTCGAAGAGGAGGGCCTGATCGAACTTGGTTTTGAAGAAGGCGGCGTCGAGCGTTTTGGGGGGGGATTGGGTGGTGGTCATGGGGGGAGTGTAGGGGGGAAAGGTGACAGGTGACAGGTGGCAGGTGACAGTATTTTGGGGTGGTTGGTTATTGGCTAGTCGTGGTGGATTTCACGGAGCCGGCCGCTGAGGCGGAGGAGGAGGTGGACTCTTTCGAATTCATTGAGCCAGTCTTGGAGAGATGCCGCGAGTTCTTCTTCGGGCACAGGTGCGCCGGGGAGGGGGCAGGCGTTGCCGAACGCTTTGGCGGCCATGGCGCGGTAGCGGGCGAGGGGGCGGTCGCCCATGATCGAGACGGGCTCGTAGTCCTCGGCCATGAAGATGGCGATGGGGACGCGGAGGCCGCCGTTGACTTTGACCTGTTCGGCGAGGTCCGGATGCTCATCGCGGTCAATCCAGCGGAGATCGATACAGGCCTTGGCTTCGGCGATGCGCTGGAGGAGGGGGCCCTGCTGGACGCAGTCGCCGCACCAGATGCCGGAGACGACGAGGATTTTCATGTCGCGGACGAAGCCGGCGAGGAGGGTCTGCTGGTCGGG
>CAZLXE010000200.1:0-4143 GCA_964563005.1 uncultured Isosphaeraceae bacterium | reverse complement strand
GATTCACCGGTGCGGGGCCGCTGCGGCGGTGAGTGGAGGACGAGTCGCGAGGGGTGGCCTGCGGGAGAGGGTGAGTAGGGCGGGGGTGAGGGGGGGGTGGGGATTTGGGGTTCGGTGGGTGTAATGAAGAGCGGTGAGCAGGCCCGCGTGGACGAACAGGGAGATGGAGACGGCCACGGCGAGGGGGGAGAGGCGGAGGGGGCCAAGGATGAGGGCGGAGCGGGCGTACATGGGGGGGGTGGAATAAGGATAGCCCGCTGTTGGTGCGGTGTCTTGTTTGAGATGATCAGCCGGAGAGATGACTCTCACAGACAGGGGAATTGTTTGTTTCACTCAGTACAGAGCACGGACGACTCCCTTCGGTCGCTGTCTGTGGCCCCCGGCATCCCATTCCCCCGAAACCCCCTCCCCGGCCCTCCCCCAGGGGGGGGAGGGAGATACGGTTAGAATCTCCAGTCGAGGCCGAGGATGAGGTTCAGGCCCGGTTCGTTGAGGCCTGAGCCGTGGATGCGGTAGTCTTTGTTGAGGATGTTTTCGAGGGCGGCGGTGAGGGTGAGGTTGGGCTGAATTTCCCAGCCGCCGCGAAGGGTGAAGATGGCGTAGCCGGGCGTGCCGCCGGGGGGGATGCGGGAGGTGTCGAGGAGGTCGCGGGTGGAGAGTTTGTCCTGGCGGGCGGCCATGGAGACGAGACCTTCGAGCCAGTAATCGCCGGTGGTCTGGTGGGGTGGTTCCCAGCGCAGGCCGAGGAGGCCGGACATGGGCATGAGGCGGCTGAGGGGTTCGCGGACCAGAAGGGGGGCGGAGGTGGGGAAGGTGTCGACTTCGCCTTCGAGCCAGGTGTAGGAGCCGAAGGCGGTCCAGTTTTCGGAAAAGTTCCAGCGGCCGTCGAATTCGATGCCCTGCACGAATCCGCTTCCGCCGTTCGCTGCCCGCACTTCCTGGTCGCCGCCGATGGTGGCTCCGGTGGGTTTGCGGATGATGAGGTCGTCGATGATGGTGTGGAAGAAGCTGAGTTGGGCGGTATGGGTTTCATCGCCGCCTTTGATTCCGAGTTCGAAGGAGATGAATTGTTCGGGATCGAGATTGGGAGAGGGAGTCTGAATTTCGTTGGTGCGGGCGGTGTCGAATCGGGTGAGGTCGGAGAGGTTGGGAGCGCGGAAGGCCTGCGATACGCCGCCAAAAATATTGAAATTCGCCCAGGGACTGTCTTCGGGGAGTCGGTAGAGGAAACGGGCGCTGCCGACGAAGGAGTTGTAATCGTCGGAGATGGAAATCTGGGTGTTGGTGGTGGGGTCTTCTACTTTATCCGCCACGGCTCGGGCGTAGGTGAAGCGGCCGCCCACGATGAGATCGAGATTTTCGTTCACGGCGATTTCATCCTGCACATACACGCCGGCGAGATCGTACGAGGCATCATCGCCCACCGGCCCCTGAATGCGAATGGTTTCCCCCGGCCCGGTGGCGGGGAACTGCACCTTGAAGGAATCGACCTCATCGCGGTAATACTCGGCGCCCCAGGTCCAGTGGCCCAAGGCGGAGGGCGTTTCAAACTGGGCGGTCAATCCGAAGGTGTCCACATCGAAGCCCTGGAGTTCTTTTTTGTCGTTGCTTTTGATGCGGAAGCGATTCTCCGCCTGGAGTTGGTGGGACACGCTGAATTTTGCGGAGTCGATGAAGCCGCCGAGGTTGTTCGCCTGATATTGGAGGTAGGTCAGGTCGCGGTTCTGGTTGAGGACCCGCCTTTTCTCGTTGCCGAGGGTGGTGCCATGGAATGATTCTCCGAAGATGGTTTTGTGGGTGCGTTCGGCATCGTCGAGATCGACCCGTTGGTGGGCGAAGATGAGGCGGCGATTTTCATCGAGATTGAAAACGAGTTTAATATCGGCATCGAGTTCGGAATACCCGGTTTGATTCTGACGACCGGTGGGGCGACCTGCTTCCAGATCGCCGAAATCCCGGCTCGTGCCGCCGATGAACAGGCCGAGGGAATTGTCCAGGGTATAGGAACCCTCGCCGCGAACAATAGACGATCGCTCGGCGAGGGAGAAACGGGCGTATCCCCTGCCCCCGAACTGAACGCCCGTGCCGTACCCCCACGGCTCCTTGGTGAAGGCGTTGACGGTTCCGCCGATGGCATCTGATCCGTAGAGAACGGAACTCGGGCCTTTGACCACTTCGAGGCGGGCGATGGATTGGGGGTCGATGGTGTTCCAGTATTGATTGGGGCCATCGCGGAAGACGGAGTTGTTGAGCCGTATGCCGTCGACCATCATGAGGGTGCGGAAACCGGTGAAGCCGCGGATGAAGGGGGAACCCTGGCCGTGGCCGGTTTTCTGAATCATGATGCCGGGCAGTTCGCGGAGCATTTCGGGAATGGTGCGAAATTGTCCTTCGCTTATTTTCACGGCATCCAGAATGTGAACCCCGGCGGGGATGTCATGGATGGATTTTTCGGTGCGGGTGGCGGTGATGACGATTTCGGGAGATTCGGGTGGGGTGTCACCGGCTTCGGTGGTTTCGGCAGATTGTATCGAAGTCTCATCAGGGGAAATTTGGGCCTGCACCCAAGCGGGGGTGGTGATGCTCACTATTAAAAATAGCGGGATGGAGCGGATGAGTCGCTTCGTCATGGATGAATTCCATTTCGTGGAATGAAAGAAATTTCGTAAGGTTACTGCGATCAGTTTTATGCATCAGCCCCGACGCCGCCGCATACCCGCTTGGCGAGGCCGGTCATGGCGTTACATAATTGCGTGAGTTGTTCGCTGGGTGGTTGTTCTTCGGGGGGCGGCATGGGGTTGGAGGTGTTGAATACATGATTTGACCCCGGCACGATGACGACTTCGGTTTTGCTCTGCGCGGCCTGTTGCAACTCGCCGGCGGCGGCGACGGGGACTGAGGGGTCATCTGCGCCGTGTACGAACACCAGGGGGCAGCGGATCTTTCCCACCAGGGCCTGCACATTGTGGCTGGCGGGATCGTCGATCTGCTCCTGCAGCCAGCCCTGGTCGATCTTGAGCACCTGGCCGGTGCGCGAGGAGGGGGATTCGACGGAGCCGAGTTTGAGCAAGGCCTGTTGCTCTGCTTCACTGAAAGAATGGCAGCGACTGGGGGCGGCGGCGGTGATGATTCCGGCGGGCTGGGCTGTTGCTTCCCCCCCGGTATCTCCCGCCATCCGTCCGGCCGTGAGGAGCGTGGTTACGCCGCCCCGGGAATGGCCGAACATGACATAGGGCAACCCCTTCCCTTCCAGTTCTCCGGTAACCACCGCCCGGATCACCGCTCGATAATCTTCCACCTGCTTGTTCCAGGTGTCTTTCTCAAACAGGTCGGGGCGGGCGAAAGAATCTATATCGTTGGTCATGCCGCTGTGGCTGAAGTTGAAGCGGTGGGCGATGAAGCCCTGCTCGGCGGCATGTGCGGCTAAAAACGGAAACATGCCGTAGTCTTTGTAGCCCTTGAAGCCGTGGGCGATGAGAATAACTCCCTTTGCCACACCTTCGGGCAGATGCGTGTTGCCATAGATGGTTTCCCCAATTGCCCCGGCCAATGACCAATCAAGAATACGGTTCATGTTCATGCTCCTTTAAAATCAATCTCTTACCCTAAGAATTCACCACAGAGACACAGAGGACACAGAGGATTAATTTATTTTTGGATAGTATCACATTAGAAAACCAAGTATACAGAGAATCAGGACACCATAAACAGAACCAATTTTTGTTTCATTCTCCTCTCTTCTCTGTGTGCTCTGCGGCGCTGTGGTGAAAAATAATCAATCGTGCCGCAGGGCGACGATGGGATCCTGCTTGCTGGCCACCACGGCGGGATAGATGCCGAAGACCAGGCCCACGGTTACGGCGACCATGAAGGACACCACGATGGACCACATGGTGACCTGGGTTTCCATGGGGATGCTCGCCTCCAACACGCCCTGTCGGACCAGCCAGTTGATGAAGATGGGGAGCACGGTGCCGACAAAGGCGGAAAAGGCGATTCCGACCCCAATGCCGACCAATCCCCCGAGAGCAGACAGGGAGCCGGTTTCCACCAGAAACTGGGCCAGGATGTGCCGCCGGGTGGCTCCGAGGGCGCGGCGGATGCCGATTTCCCGGGTTCGTTCGGTGACGGTGGCGAGCATGA
>CAZLXE010000199.1:0-4147 GCA_964563005.1 uncultured Isosphaeraceae bacterium | reverse complement strand
ATCGGGCCTACGATCGGACCCGCCCCCGCAATTGACGCAAAATGATGGGCGAAGACCACCTGCGTCGGCGTTTTCACATAATCGCTCCCATCGGCAAACCGTTCCGATGGCGGGGGATTGTCATCATTTTCCCCGAACACCCGCCCGATCCAGTAGGGATATATCCGTGCCGCCAACCACAGCAGAATCCCCCCGATGCCGACAATAATCAAAATGTTCATGACCGCGTGCTCACCATGATAGATTCACCGATCATAGCATCGACGACAACCCCGCCTGCTGTCAAGAAGAAAACATCGAATCAGGATTCTTGACTCGGCATCTGTGCGCCTCTCCTTACGGACACAGCCCGAATGCATTGAGCACCGCCACCAGATCGTCGATATTCACCACGCCATTTCCACCCGGAGGGGTGATATCGGCGGCACATCCCGGGCACGGGCCGAAGGCATTGAGCACCGCCACCAGATCGTCGATGTTCACCACGCCGTTGCCTGCCGGAGGGCCGGCGGGTGTGATGTCGCCAACACAGGGGGGTGTTTCGCAGACATCCAGGATTCCGTTTCCATCGGCATCGCGGTTGGCAAAGAGGTTGCCCTGAATCCCGCCCGGTGCGGCATTTCCCGTGATGATGGTTCCCCCGCCCATTCCCACGGTGAGTCCCAGCCAATCGTTGGTGGTGCCTGCTGCTGCCGTCATTTTGGTTTCATTGCCCCAGGCCGTTCCATCGAAGCCATAGAAATATGCCGCTCCGGAATTGTTCCCCAGATCGTCATCCAGGGGCGATCCCACCAAGGCGCCGTTTGCGTCGATTGCCACAAAGTGGCCGTAGAAATCTGCGGGATCCCCGTTTGTGGCTGTGAGTTTTGACTCGCCACCCCAGACGGTCCCATCAAATTGATAGATATACGCCGCCCCACTGGCTGATCCCTGATCGTCATCCCCTTCCGAACCCACGATGACAAAATCACCATCGACATCGACCGAAATTCCATAGGCGTCTCCGGCTGCCCCATCGGAGGCGAGGAGTTTTCTTTCCTGGTTCCAGATTCCTGAAATGGGATCGCGACGAAAGACATATGCTGACCCGGAATTGTTCCCCAGATCATCATCCAGCACTCCCGACACCACTGCGACATCTCCGGACAATCCCACTTCGTGGGCGAAGAAATCTGATGCCGCTCCATCGGATGCCTTTAACTTTGCTTCCTCCACCCAACTTGCCGTCCCGGCATCAAATCGAAATACATAGGCCGCACCGCTGGACAAACCCAGATCATCCACCCCTTCTGCCCCCACGATGATGCGACCCATGCTCAAGTCTACGGCAATTCCGAACACATCCCCCGCCACTCCGTCTGAAGCGAGCAATTTTGTTTCTTCGTTCCATACTTGATTGACCGGGTCATACCGGAACACATACGCCGCCCCTGCATTCACTCCCAGATCACCCGCAAAAACAGCCCCGATCACGGCAAGGTTTCCCTCCACCGCGGTCGATACTCCAAACACATCTCCCGCGACCGCATCGCTCGGGCGCAACACTGCATCTTCTCCCCAACTGGCGAGAGCCGAATCAAAGCGATAGACAAACACTGCTCCGGAATCGATACCATTCACCCCATCCTGAGGCGAACCGAACAGGGCCACTCCACCGCTGGCTGAGACCCCGCTGGGAAAGGTGTTGCCCGGCGCGCCCGCCGGAACCAGAGAGGCGACTTCCTGAATCAATTCGCATGAATCCAAGATGCCGTTGCTGTTGCAGTCCACCGCGAAGCCGGAGGCAATGTCGCAATCGTCGGGAATCCCGTTGCCGTTGCAGTCCGTCTGACACGAATCGGGAATGCCATCCAAGTTGCAATCCAGACTGAATCCATTGGCGATGTCACAGACATCGGGATGACCGTTGCCGTTGCAATCGAACAACACCCCCTGAGCAATTTCCAAATCATCCGAAACACCATTGCCATCGCAATCCCGGGCGTTCCACACCACATCCACGGCAGGTGGCCCGGGCAAACCGGTGGTTAATACAAAATCCTTGTTCCACTGCACCTGAAATGAATCCGCGGTCAGCGAACTGATCCCGAATCCCACATCCACGCTTCCCATTTGTACTTGAATGCTGGTCGCCAGTGGCTCTTCGATCAATCCAGTTACCGAGAAGGTGGCGTCGAACGGCACAAAAAATGCTTCGTACAGCATGCCTGAAAGATCGATATGAATCGCATTGTCCCAGCCCGAAACGAAGGAGGTGCTATCTAAGGTCGCCGAAAAGCCGAATTCATCGGACAGAACCTGGCTCGTGCCGTAGGTATGAATCCCCGTAAAGTCATGGGGAAAATTGGGGATATCGTGGTGGAGGGTGAAATTGAAGAGCGAACCGGTGAGATCCGCCCGGACAGACCCCGTCCATCCCAATCCCCAGACAACCGTAATGATCATTATGAATCGCATGTTTGCATGGCTCCAATACTACTATGCCCCATCAATTCAACTGTGCAAATTAATTTCCACAAATCTCCTTTTCGTGGAAGTAGAGAAAGGAGAACCCCTAAAAAATAGGCAATTTGCCTAAAATTGCGGTTTTTCCTCTTTTTGGCCTCTTTTTCACCTTATTATGCGACCTGGAATGCCCCTCTTCTGACCTCGCATTGCCAAATAAACGAAAAAGGGAATATTTTTCTTGATTCCCACCCGATTGGAGGTACATTATCGGTATCTCGTTTCGTGTCGCCTGATCGCCATGCGTGCGATCGCCCCCACACCGTGACACCTCTTATGGTTCGGTCGAATCATTCGCCTTTCCCTCAGAGTCGCTGAGCAGGTGGATATCGGCCCTTTGTGTGGGGAGGTTTATGATGACGATGTGGTTCCGCTTTGCGGGTTCGGCGATGGGATACGGGGGTGGTTCTGGCATCGGATTCACCGTTGCCATCAGTGCCTGGCTGGTTGGAGGTCTGGCTTCTGATGGTCTGGCGGGAGTGCCTCCACCATTTACCGAAGAAGCCGGCCAACGCGGCCTCAATTACTTCACCACGGGTGGGGCTTTCGGCCGGGGGGTGGCGTTTGCCGATCTTGATGACGATGGCGATCCTGATCTGATCCTTCTCGGACGAAACGACGGGCAAGTCGGTCTCTTCGAAAACGACGGTACGGGTTTATTTGTCGATCGTTCCACTCCCAGTGGAATCCCTTTAACTCCCTCCGGTTCCGCCATTGCCACCGGGGACTATGACCGCGATGGAGACCTCGACATTTACATCACCGCCATCGGCCCCTTCGATCGGCTGCTCCGCAACAATGGTGATTGGACTTTCACCGACATGGCTCCCCTGCTCGGCATGACCGACGAGGGGGAAAATCAGGGCTGTGCCTGGGCCGATTACGACCTCGATGGCTGGCTTGATCTTTATGTCGCCAACCGTTCCGCCATCCCCAACCGGCTCTACCACAACAATGGTGATGGAACTTTTACGGACATGGCTTCTGTCCTTGGTGTCGATCGCACCTTCGATCCCACATTTCAGCCCGTCTTTTTCGATTTCGACCGCGATGGCGACCCCGATCTCTACCTCGCCACTGACAAAGGGAGCAATTGTAAACTCTTTCAGAATTACTTATTCGAAAACATCGGCGGCACCTTCGTAGACATCACCTTCGCCACCCAAACCGCGGGCTGTGTCGATGCCATGTGCGCTGCCATCGGTGATTTCGACAACAACGGTTCGGCGGATATCTACTGCACCAACACTCCCCAGGGAAACGCCCTCATGATGAACCAGGGAACCGGCCCGTTCATTCATCAGGAAACAGAGGCCGGGGTTTCCTCTTTTGCCGTTGGATGGGGTTCTGTATTTTTTGACTTCGACAACAATGGGTTGCTCGATCTTTATGTGTGCAATTCGAGTCATCCCAATCGACTCTACTCGAACACCGGGGGCTGGCCCTGCCTCGATATGGCTTCCACCCTGGGAGTCGATATCGGGGCCGGTTCAATGACGACCGCCACTTCTGATATCGATAACGATGGCGACCTCGATCTTCTCGTCCACTCTGTCAACGACTTCATCCGGCTCTTCATCAACCACGAGGGGGAAAACCGCAACTGGGGAAAATTCGATGTTTATGGCGAAGGGCCGAACCG
>CAZLXE010000198.1:0-4172 GCA_964563005.1 uncultured Isosphaeraceae bacterium | reverse complement strand
GGACTTCCGGGCGCTTCGTGACTTCCGGGGCTGTCGGGACTTCCAGGGGTTTCGGGGCTTCCGGGGGTTCGACCGGCGGCCAGCAAACCACGCTTTTCGCCCGCACCCTCTCCACCCAATTATCCACATCCCCCCTCCGTCCATCCGGCGACTTCCCCAAAATCTCTCCTATCCCCTCCAGAAACGAATCCCGGTTCCATTCGCTGTTCCAAAGCACCAGATCCGCCGCCAGGACGCTCGTCAGATTCGTAAACGCAAAATGAACATCCCGTTCCCTCGATTCCTCCGTCTCCATCCCCCCCACCGGATACGCCACCTGATTCTCATGCATATACAAAACCAGCGGCAACCCTCGAAATCGCCCCGGCAGCAGCCCTCTCAGATCACTCGCACTCACCATCGAAGTCACAAAAACCGCATCAAACCCCTCCTCAAACACCCCCAACGCCCTTCCTTGCTCGATTAACTCCACCGCCCCCAGCCGCATCCGCCATTTCCAGGCCCGCCCCGGCCGCGTGAGCCAGGTCCATTCATGTCGGGAATGCCTGCTGATCGATTCCCGTACCGCCCGATGCGACCCCCCATCAAACCCTTCAAACCCCAGTATTTTCAACGGTTTCACAAGTTCACTCATCAAAAAGATTCCCACACGCATACAATGACCACAATGGACCTGAAGCCCCTCCCCATCCCCGATACCACCCCCGGCACCAACCCCGATGCCATTCCCGAGATCATGGCCCCTCTCTGTGCCGTGTTCCGCAAGTTCCTCAAGTCGAAGAACCTGAAATATACCCCGGAACGCGCCGACATTCTCGACGCCATAATCGAGCGCGATGCCGTATTCGAAGTCGAAGAACTCATGCAAGTCCTCCGCGACCGCGGCCAACGCGACCAAGGCCAACGGGTGTCCAAGGCCACAACTTACCGAACCATTAAACTTCTCCTGGAAGCGGGTATCATCACCCAGGCCCTCTTCGATCCCCGGCAATCCCACTACCAACTCATCTACGGCCGCCGCCCCCATGACTACATCGTCTGCATGAAAACCGGCCGCCGTCTCGAATTCTCCAATGATGAATTGGTTGCTCTTCGAAATACCATCTGCCGCGAGCACGGCTGGGAGCCGGTCGGCCACCGTTTCCTCATCTATGCCCTCAGTCCCGAAGGTCTCAGTCTCCCCGAATGAGCGAGCAATGATGATTGATTTTTCATTGATTCAGAAAAAATTTGACATTTTTCGGTGAATCCAGAATAATTTCATATGAACAGAGGTTCAACTCAAGTCCTCTCCCTGTCTCCATGGCTGGAATCTATGAATCGAACGAAAGAATCACCCCACGATTGCGTCAACAAACTCAAAGTCCTCGCCGACACCACCCGCCTCTCCGTCATCAAAATGCTCATGGATGGCCCACGGCGGGTGGGCGAACTCAACGATGAGTTGGAGATCGACCAGAGTCTGCTCTCCCACCATCTTCGCATCCTCCGGGATGCCGAGCTTGTTATCACCACCCGGGACGGCAAGGCAGTGCTCTACGATCTCGCCCCCGGCGTGGAAGTAGCGGGAAGGGATGAAAGAATTAATCTCGGTTGCTGCTACCTGTCATTCAAAGAAAGTTCAAGGAAAAAAGCATGAAACATTTTGTGATGGTCGTCTTTCTTGTCATCGTCGCCAGCGTCGCCTTTTTCTGGTTCCGCCCTTCCGGCGCTGAAGGAAAGCAGATCCAGACCCTCGTCCTCACCGGCTCCAGCACCGTGGCTCCACTCGCCGCGGAAATCGGCAAGCGGTTTGAAAAACTGAATCCTGGTGTTCATATCGATGTCCAGACCGGGGGATCCTCGAGAGGAGTCGCCGATGCCCGCCAGGGTTCCGCCGACATCGGCATGGCCTCCCGCGATCTTAAAGCAACTGAACAGGATCTCCTCCCCTTCACCATCGGCCGCGACGGAATCACCGTCATCCTCAACAGCAGCAACCCCGTCACCTCCCTCACCAATGATCAGATCATCGACATCTACACCGGGAAGATCAACAATTGGCAGGCGGTCGGCGGTCCGGATGCCCCCATCACCGTGATCAACAAATCTGAGGCCCACTCCACGCTCGAACTTTTCCTCCACTACTTCAAGTTGAAAAACACCAATGTCCAGCCCGATATCGTCATCGGCGACAACGAGCAGGGCATCAAAACCGTCGCCGGAAATCCCCATGCCATCGGTTATGTCTCCATCGGAGCAGCGGAATACGATGCCCTGCACGGCATCAATATCAAACTCCTTCCCATCGCCGGAGTGGAAGCGTCGATTGAAAATGTCACCAATAAATCTTTCCCCATCGCCCGCCCCCTCAACCTGCTCACTCGAAAGCCCCCCGAGGGATTGGTGAAATCCTTCATCGACTTCGCCCGCTCAAAAGAAGTTCACGACATCGTTCGGAGTTTATACTTTGTCCCGATCGAGGAGTGATCGCATCCTGCTCTGGTTTCTGCGTGGATCCGCCGCCGTAGCCGGAGCGATCGTCCTGTTCATCGTTGGCTTCGTGCTCTGGGAAGCATTCCCCGCCCTGCGTCAGATCGGGGCAGTGCGCTTCATCACCGACAACTCCTGGCACCCCACCGATGATCAGTTCAACATCCTCCCCATGCTCATGGGGACAATTGTGGTCACGATCGGAGCGGTCATCCTCGCCACGCCCCTCGGCATCCTCTCCGCCATTTTCGCCGCTCACTACGCCCCGCCCCTGCTCGCCACCCCCTACCGCCGCCTGATCGAACTCCTCGCCGGCATCCCTTCTGTGGTCTACGGCTTCTGGGGCTTGGTGGTGCTCGTACCCATCATCAATCGGGTCCATCCGCCGGGGGCCAGTCTGTTGGCGGGCATCATCATTCTCGCTCTGATGATTCTCCCCACCATCACTCTCATGACCGACGCCGCCATCGCGGGCGTGCCCCGCGACTATCAACACGGCGCTGCCGCCCTCGGTCTCGCCCGCTGGGCCGCCCTCCGCCGCGTTATTCTCCCCGCCGCCCGATCCGGCATTTACACCGGCGTCTTCCTCGCCATCGCCCGGGCCATTGGCGAAACTATGGCCGTCTATATGGTGTGCGGCAATGTGGTCAAAATGCCCACCGGCCTGTTCCAACCCATGCGCACTCTCACGGCCAATATCGCCCTCGAAATGGGTTTTGCCCTGGATCTTCACCGGGCCGCTCTCTTCGTTACCGGTCTGGTCCTCATCATCATGGTCATCATGATCGTGTCCGCCGCAGAAATCACCGGCAAGGGACGAATCAATGCCTAACCCCCGGAATCCCACCCCCGCCCCCGGATTAATCCTCCGGATTCCTCCCAATCATCATGGAGAAACAATCGCCACCTTGATCATGTGGTCCGGCGCCCTCCTCATCACCGCCATCTTCCTCTGGATGGTCGGCGACCTCATCATTCACGGCCTCGGCTCCCTCTCCTGGGAGTTCCTCACCGCCAATCCCCTCGACGCCGGACGGGCGGGCGGCATCGGCCCCATCCTCGTTTCCACCTTCCTCATCGTTACCGTCTGCATGGTCGCCGCCATCCCCATCGGCATGGGAACCGCCATCCTCCTCGCCGAATATTCCTCCGACCAAAACCTCTTCGGCCTGCTCGTCCGCCGCTCCCTCGATGTCCTCGCCGGCGTCCCCTCCATCGTCTTCGGCCTCTTCGGCTACGCCTTCTTCTGCAAAACCCTCGGCATGGGATTCTCCATCCTCTCCGGCGGACTCACCCTCGCCTGCATGGCCCTGCCCATTCTCATCCGCTCCACCGAAGAAGGATTCCGGGCCGTGCCCGATGACTATCGCCGGGGAGCCGCCGCCCTCGGCCTCTCCCGCACCGCCACCCTGATGCACCTCCTCCTCCCCGCCGCCACCCCCGGATTAGTCGTGGGCCTGGTTCTGGGGGTTGGTCGCGCTGTCGCGGAAACCGCCGCCCTCATCTTCACCAGCGGCTATGTCGATCGCATGCCCGGCTCCCTCCTCGATTCCGGCCGCTCCCTCTCCGTCCACATCTTCGACCTCGCCATGAATGTCCCCGGCGGCTCCCCCCACGCCTACGCCTCCGCCCTCATCCTCCTCGCCCTCATCCTCCTCATCAACATCGCCGCCTCCCAACTCGGCGACCGCTGGCTGGGC
>CAZLXE010000197.1:0-4215 GCA_964563005.1 uncultured Isosphaeraceae bacterium | reverse complement strand
CTCGGCTGGGCGGCGGCTACTTGATAGGCCCGGGCGGCTCGTTGGAAGCCGGGGTGGTTGAGATTAGCGATGCGGACGGTACGGAACATGGGAGATATGGTAGGGGGGGGATTGCGGAAAAACAGGGAAAGGGCACCAAGGATTGGGAATTTGGGAGAGGGAATTGCCTTCTTGTTCTTCATGGTCAGAGCCCTCCCCCAATCCCCTCCTCCGCCAATGGTGGATCTTCGACCCGAGAGGGGGCTTTTTCAGGTATTCCGGGGGTGGTGGATTGGCTGTCTGTTTGTGGCGGTGTTGGTTTCGGTCGTTTATGATGGGGTGTTTTCGTTCTGAATGACCCCCGATAGATGGTGCATATATGGGTACAACCAAGAAAAAAGCCCCAAATATGGGGAATGCGGGGGATGTCGGGGATACCGGGGGAGTTTCCGGGGATTCCCTGAAGACGCCGTTTGTGCATCTGCATCTGCATAGTGAGTATTCATTGCTCGATGGGGGGAACAAGATTGATGCGTTGCTGGAGCATTGTGCCTCATTGGGCATGGATGCAGTGGCGGTGACGGATCACGGCAACCTGCATGGGGCGGCGGAGTTTTATACGAAGGCGAAGAAGGCGGGGATCAAGCCGATTCTGGGTATCGAGGCCTATGTGGCGCCGGAGAGCCGTACGCATAAGAAGCAGACGGGTCTGAAGGATGGGGGGTTTCATTTGGTTTTGCTGGCGGAGAATCAGGAGGGCTGGGCGAATCTGTTGAAGTTGAGCACGGATGCGTTCGTCAACGGGTTTTATTACAAACCACGAATGGATAAGGAAACGCTGACGGAGTGGAGCGAGGGGTTGATTGCGATCAACGGTCATCTCGGCTCCTCCATTGCCCATCATCTCACGCAGTTTGTGCAGACGAATAATACGGCTCATTACGAACATGCAAAGGAGGAGGCGATCTGGCATCGGGATTGTTTCGGGAAAAACGAAAAGTGGGAGCCGCGGTTTTATCTGGAGTTGCAGCGGGCAGACAACGAGGCGCAGGAACGGATCAACCCGCTGATCATCAAGTTGGCGAAGGAACTGGATATTCCCTTGGTGGTGGATAACGATGCTCATTATCTGCGGGCGGAAGATTGGGACGCCCACGATTCTCTCACCTGCATCTCGATGAACAAGAATAAGGATGATCCGGGGCGGATTACCTATTCCCGCGAACTCTGGGTGAAACCCCCGGAAGCGATGGTCAAGTTGTTTGGGGAGGAAGCACCGGAGGCGGCGATGAACACGGTGCGTATCGCGGAGCGGTGCGAAGTGGAAATCGATTTTTCGACCAGTCATGCGCCGGTGGTGAAGATCGACTGCGCATTCGATGCTCTGCCGGATAATGCGGTGGGGGCGGGAAAAATTATTGCTGCATTCGACAGTGAATTCCCGGTAGGATCGACCGAGTGGTATAAGCAGTTCTGCGGAAAATTCAATCTGGAGCCGTTTGACAGCACGACCGATCACGAATTGTCAGACGATCTCAAGCAGTATTGTGATGGGGCGTTGCGGTTACTCTCAGAGGCGGGGGCAATATGGCGATATGGGGCCGAGGGAATCACCCCGGCCATCCGGGCGCGGCTGGATCGGGAACTCTCGATTCTCGCCGGCAAGAACATCAGTGCGTATTTTCTGATTGTGTGGGACTTTGTGAACTGGGCAAGGCAACAGGGGATTCCCGCGATGGCGAGGGGTTCCGGGGTGGGGACCATGGTGGGGTTTGTGCTGGGGATGTCCAACGCCTGCCCGGAGCATTATGGTCTGCTGTTCGAGCGGTTCACCGACCCCGACCGGACGGAATATCCCGATATCGACATCGACATCTGTCAGGATGGGCGGGGAGCGGTGATCGAATATGTGAGGAAAAAATACGGCCATGTCGCGCAGATCATTACCTTTGGGCGGCTGAAGGCGAAGGCGGCAATTAAAGATATTTCTCGAGTGATGGGACTGACCCCCGGTGAAGGGCAACGCCTCGCCAACCTCGTCCCCGCCGAACTCAACATCACACTTGATGAAGCCCTTGCGAAAGAACCGGATTTCAAGCAGGAATACGAATCCAGCCCGATCGTGAAGCGGGTGGTGGAGACGGCGCGGGCGCTGGAGAATCATGCGCGGCACGCGGGGATTCATGCGGCGGGAGTGGTCATCGCGACGCAGCCGTTGGATACCATCGTCCCTCTGTGCAAAGCCACCGGTTCGGAGGACATCATCACCCAATGGGACGGTCCAACCTGCGAGAAGGCAGGTTTGCTCAAGATGGATTTCCTGGGGCTGCGTACGCTTTCCACCATCGAGACGGCGATCGGGATGATTCGCAAGACCCTGCCCGAAGAGGCGATCTGGGATGCGGTGGGGCGTACTCCCGAGGAAAAGAGCATCCATCCCCTCGACATGGATCGGTTGACTTACCAAGATTCGAAGGTGCTCGAGTTGTTTCGGCGGGCGGATACGGCGGGGGTGTTTCAGTTTGAATCGGGAGGGATGCGGCGATTGTTGACGGATATGCAGCCGGATCGGTTGGAGGATCTTATTGCCGCGAACGCCCTGTTCCGGCCGGGTCCGATGGATTTGATTCCAGATTATTGTCAGCGGAAAAATGGGAAGCAGCCCGTGCCGCAGGTGCATGAAATCGTGGATCGGTTCACGGCGGAAACCTACGGCATCATGGTGTATCAGGAGCAGGTGATGCAGATTGTGCATCACCTCGGGGGGATACCGTTACGGTCGGCCTATACACTCATCAAGGCGATCAGCAAGAAAAAATCTTCAGTCATCAACAAGAATCGGGCGCAGTTTCTCGAAGGGGCCGCGGAGAAGGGTTTGCCGAATCATCAGGCGGGGGAGTTGTTTGATTTGATTCTAAAATTCGCGGGGTATGGTTTTAATAAGAGTCACTCCACGGCGTATGCGATTGTTGCTTACCAGACGGCATATCTCAAAACTTATTTTCCCAATCAATACATGGCGGCGGTGCTGTCTTTTGAGAGTCAGGCGAAAAAAGCGGAGGAGTGGGCGGTGTATTTGGAGGAATGCAGCCGCACGGCGTATCCGGATCATTCGCCGGAGCATCCGCATGTGGGGGTGCAGGTGTTGCCGCCGGACATCAACCAATCAGAGTCTTCGTTTACGGTGGTATTTGGGGAAGATGAACCGAGGGACAGTGTGCATGGGGTGGTGCGGTTCGGGCTGAGCGCGGTGAAGGGAGTGGGGCCGGCGGCGATTGATAAGATTGTGAAGGAGCGCGAAGAGGGCGGGCCGTTTGATTCTCTTTTTGATTTCTGCGAGCGGGTTCCCGCCCGGGTGGTGAACAAGGCGGGGATCGAGGCGATGATCAAGGGAGGGGCCTTCGATTCGGTGCATCGAATGGAGGAGCGGGCGGCGATGTGTGCGGCATTAGAGGATGCCCTGGCAGCGGGCCAAACGGCGGCGGAGGATCGGCAGGCGGGGCAGATGAATATCTTCGAGTCGTTCGGAGGAGGTGATGACAATACAGCGACGACGGCTGCCCCGGTGCATCGACCCCTGCCGACCGTTCCCGAATGGGATCGAATGACGGCGCTCACAGGGGAAAAGGACATGTTGGGATTTCATATCTCCGGTCATCCGCTCGATGAGCACGAAGATGCCCTGCGCGAGTTCGCTAGTGTTGATACGCAGTCATTCCGGGAAAAGAATCAGGATGCGCCGGTTGTGGTGGGGGGCATGTTTTCCCGGGTGCGGCTCACAGTAGTGAAGCAGGGCCGTTCGGCGGGACAGAAAATGGCCATGATCACTATTCAGGATAAAAATGGCACGCTCGATGGAGTGGTGTTCTCCGATGTTTTTGCAAATCATGGTCACCTGTTGCACATAGATGCCATCGTGATGCTCATCGGACGGGTGGATCTCACGCGAGGCGAGCCGCAGATTATCGTGGATCGGGTGATTCCCATCGAACAGGCGGCGCAGGAACTAGCCACCCGAGTGGTGCTGGTGTTCGATGGGGCAAAATCAGAAGGATCAATAAAGTCGCAGATGGAGATGGCGGCAGGGCTGTTGCGGCAGATCGGCGGCGTGGCGAACGGCCATCAGGCGGAACTCTCGATTCAGGTGGTGAAGAACGGCCGGTGTATCTCCATGAGATCAAAGCGAAAAATGGTCGCCGAACCGAACCTGCTCAACCGGCTGCGGGAGATCGTCGG
>CAZLXE010000196.1:0-4256 GCA_964563005.1 uncultured Isosphaeraceae bacterium | reverse complement strand
ACTGCGACTCGGGGGGGGCAGACCCGAGGAGAAGGACGATCCATAGGGGAAGAATGGTAGGGGGAAAAATTCGGAATTTCATGGTGATCCCTCTTCGGCGAGTCGCCTGTAGTACTCGGCGGTGAGTCGTTCGTAGAGACTGGAGTAGCCGCCGTTCATGCCTTGTTCGATCATCTGGCGGACGCGCTGAGGGAGTTTGCCCCATTCGATGCGGTTTTCTTCGATGATCTGGCGGGGGTCGGCGGGGTCGCGCTGGGAAGCCCCTTCTTTTTCTGAACTATCGGCGGGATTCTGGTTCCGCTGGTTCCCCTGGCTGTTCTGGGGTTGGCCTTTCCCTTGTTGTTTGCCGGGTTGGGGTTTCGGTTTTCCGGAAGAGGATGATGAAGACGAAGAGGAGGAAGAGGAGGAACTCTGCTGCTGTTTGGCGCGGTCGATGAGGTTGGTGAGTTTGGCGAGGATGTCTTCCTGGATACGCTGGGTGCCGAGGCCGGGGTCGAATTTTTCTTCGAGGAGTTTTGCGCTGAGGGTCATTTGTTCGATGGCGCGGGCGAAGGCGTCGCCGAGGGATTCTTCGTTGAGTTTTTCTTCGAGTTTTTTCTGTTGCTCTCCGGTGGTGATCTCGCTGGTGGTGTCCTTTTTGTTTTCATCGAGGCCGAGGAGGTCGTCGAGGGAAGGAGGGGATTTTTCGGCGGGCGGGGGGGGTGATTTTTCTGATTGATCTGATTGATCGGTTGCGTCCTGGCCGAATGCGGGGAGGGTCATCGGAAGGAACAACAGGGTCAGGAATAAGGGGAATGGTTTTGCATTCATGGCTTTTTTGATTCCTGCTGTTGGAGTTTTTCGAGCATCTGCCTTCCGAGTTCGATGATGTCCTGCTGCTCCTGGCCGAGTTCACGGAGTTGGTCACGGCGGAGGGCTTCGTGGAGGTTGGGTGATCCGTCGAGGGAACGGGTTTGCTCGTAGACGAGTTCCTGCAGGCCGTGGAGAAGTTTAAGTTCGGCGATGGGGGGGATGACTTCGGGCGGGCTGCCGCTGCCTCCGCTGCTGTTTTCCCCCTGGTTTTCCTGGGCGAATTCATCGGGCGGGTTCTGGCTTTCTTCAAGGGCTTCGATGAGGCGGCCGAGTCCGGCGGCGATGCGCTGCTGGAGATTGGTGATGCGGGGAGTGGGTTTGCCATCCATGAGAGATTCACCGGATTCTCTGGCCCAGCGGTCGATGAGTTTGTGGATGTGGGTGAAGACCGGGGCATCAAGGATTTCGGGCGTGGTGTCGCGGAGGTCGAGGAGGCCGGTGCGGAGGTCGTCCTGACGGGTGCCGAGCCGCCGGGCTTCGACGAGTTGGCGACGGTCGAGTTCTGCGGGTTCGGTGAGGATGAGGGTTTCTTCGCGGATGACGATCTGTTGTTCGGCGAAGGCGCGATAGGCCTCGATGAGTTCTTCGCGGCGGCGCCCGGCTTCTTCTTCCTCGGTTTTCTTTTCGAGTTCTTCGGCGAGTTGCAGGGCTTCTTTGAGCAGTTCCAGGGATCGCTCTTCGCCGGCCTGAGCGCGATCGGGGGCGGGTGGGGTTTCGCGGAGGGCGGAGATGGCATCGCTCTGAGCGTCGGCCGCACGATCGAGGGCGCGGGCTATGCGGCGGGTTTCCTGGCCGGCCTGGCGGGCTTCCAGAGAGACGCCGAGGGTGTTTTGATGCAAACGCACCATTCCTCGACCCCCGGCGATACCTCCGGAAGTCATTGCTTCGGGCTGATCTTCATCATTCGCCGCATTGATCAGGGTGGCGAGGGAGATGAGTTCGTTTTCCTGAACGCGGACGAGGCGTTCGATGGATTCCTGGAGACTGGCGAGTTTGCGGAGGAGTTCCTCGGCGCGGGCCTGCTGATTTTCCTGCATGTCCTGAAGCATGCGCTGCATGGTCTGGCGGGCGGAGGCCTGGGCCTGGCGGGCGTTCTGCATGCGGTTCTGCTCGACGCGATCGGCGGCGTTTTCCATGTCACGCTCGAGATCGCGGCGTTCGGCGGTTTCGGCGGCCTGGCGCATGCCGGAGGCGGAGGAGGCGTCTACCTCTTCGAGAGCTTCGGCCCGAGTGTGCATTTCATCGGTGAGTTTCTGAGATTGATCGCGGAGGTCGCGTTGTTTTTCGGCGATGCGGTCGAGGGCGGTACGATCATCTTCTCCCAGTTCATTTCGGGAGCGTCCGAGGGTGCGCTGGCCAAGGGATTCTGATTCTTCTTCGAGGGCGATCTGCTCGTCGAGGAGGGATTCGAGTTGACGGGTAACGACCCAGGTGTCTTCATCGCGGTCGAGGAGTTTGATAAGGTCGGTGAGTTCATCGCGGACATCCTGCTGGCGATCGGCGATTTCCTGCCGGGTTTCTTCGGTTTTCTTCGGGGATGGGGTTTGGGGATCATCCTCAATTTTTTCGATTCCTTCGCCAGCGCGGTTGGCGGCCTGACCGGCGTGGTCGAGGATGTCGGTTGATTGGGCGAGGAGGGTATCGAGACCGTCATCGTCGAGTTGGTTGCGCTCGGCGCGGCTCTGGATTTCTTGCAGGCCTTCGCGCTGGGCGGCGATGCGCTCGGTGATGCGGGCCTGAGCGCGGCTGACTCCGGGCTGGATGCCGTCTTTCTGGATGTCATCCTGCAGTTCCTGTTGCTGGGATTCGATGCGGATGGCGTTCTGGCGGATGGTGCCGAGTTCTCGGCGGAGGCGGGAGGAGAGTTCAAGATCGCCGATGACGCGGAGGACGCGGACGGGGGAGGACGCGAGGGGGTGGGTTTGGCCTTCCAGCAGGTAGCCATCCTGAGCAATGGCGGTGACGAGGATGGTGTCGCCTTCTTTGACCTTGAGATCGGGAAGGGGGAGGGGGCGGGTGAGGGTTGATTCTTTCCGGTCGATGATTTCGGTCTGACGCCAGTCGGGGGAGGCGATGACTTCGGGCGAATCGGCGGAGGGGAGCGGGGCCTCGGATTTTTTTACCCTGGCTTCGAATCCGAGCATCGAGAGGGCGACATCATCACGGGCTTCGGCGCGGAGGGGAATGATGGCGGTGGCGAGAACATCTTCATCTGTGGGGGGGTCGGTGATGGTGACGGTGGGGAGGGCATCGGCAACGGCATCGAGGCGGAAAATGATGGGTTCGTGGTTGGTAAGGCCGTGCTCATCGGTGAGGTGAAGCTTGAGGAGACGACTGTCGGCGAGGGTCCAATTCAGTTCCCAGTAGTCTTGCTTTTCTCCCGAGGCGGAGAATTGGGGAAGGGGTTGGTTCTCCCAGGAGAGCGTTCGGGAGAGCCATTCATCACGATCGGTTTGGGGAATGGGCAGGGGTTTGTTGAGGTGGAGGGAGAGGCGCACGCGGGAACCGGGGAGGGATGGTGGGTTGGCGGTGGAGGGGGGGCCGAAGCCGGAGCCGAGATTTGTTTCGGTTTCTTCAATTCGGCCAATGGCATAATCGGGGGGGGCGATGGTGAGGGTGGCTTCAAGTACGGCGGGGGGGGGGGCGAGGATAATGGATTCGAGGGGGCTGGCGGGGGCGGGAGGGCGGGAGCAGAATTCTTTTTGTTTGCCGTTGGGGTTGGTGGGTCGGTTGGGGGTTGCGCCGCGCCGCTCGTTGCCCCAACTGGTCGAGGCTCTTAAACCGGTCCCTGTTTGCCGCTCGCTTTCCCCGTCGCGGATCGGAACCGGGTCCTGTTCCGGCGGCGAGGCGTCATTGGCCGCGGACAGCGCATTGGATACCGGGGTCGAATTTCCGCCCCTGAACGCCCGCCAGACACGGGACCTTGGCGCCGCTCTGGGTCCGATGGTGGCCCTTGCCAATCCCTTGGATTACCACACGTATATCTGGCGAGACGTTGCCGCCATGACCCGCGCCTTCAGTGCAATCGTCGATGATCAGTTGGCCCTGACAATCCTGATCGTCGATTATCCCCGGCAAGAACGATGCGACGCGTCGGCGTGGGACTGTGCGACCCTTGCTGCGATTGCAACCAAAAAGGCAACCGGCGCCAATATCGCCGTCGCCGCGACATTGTCCGAACTTATGCCCGAAGACATTGCCGAAACCCTGATGCAAAACGGAGTCGTCCCTCTCAACGGTCTCGACGAAGCCTTTGCGGCCATCAGCGCACTATCCGCCATGAAAACAGCGCAAAACGCGTTACCTGAACAAGCCCCCCTACTGCCCGCGCGTGAACCCCGCAACGTCGGTCTGCTGTCCGAGGCTGCGGCCAAAACAGCCCTTTCGGCCTTTGGGTTAGTCAC
>CAZLXE010000195.1:0-4276 GCA_964563005.1 uncultured Isosphaeraceae bacterium | reverse complement strand
GCCATCATCGAACGCCGCGAAGATCACATCGTCCTCGACCACACCATTCTCGGCGAACTCACCATATTCCTCACCGACATCTCCACCATCAATGGCCGCGAACCCGGAACCCTCCCCGTCACCCGAAACCCCACCCCGCCCCCAGAACCCCCATCCTCGGAAGCCCCACCAGATTCTCCAACCGAGGACTCCCCACCTCCTGAGGAAGTCGCCGCTCCCGAGCCGGAAGAACCCAAACCCGAATGGAAAACCCAGTTCGAGGCCGGAGTCAACGCCACCAGCGGCACCACCGACACCGCCAGTTTCCGTCTTTCCTATCGCGCCTCCGTCGAACAACCCACCTCCACCTTTCGTTTCGACTCCACCTACCGATTTGCCCAAAGTCAGGGTGAACGCTCTGAAAATCGCTACACCGCCGGCACCTTCAACGAGTGGCGCCAGGAAGATTCAAAATGGAATGCCTTCGCCCAATCCCGATTCGACGCCGATGAATTCCAATCCTGGAACCAACGCCTCACCCTCGGCGGCGGTTTTGGCTATCGACTCCTCGAACACGAAATAACCCTCGAAGATGGCTCTGTCGTTGACACCTTTCTCCTCACCACCCGCCTCGGTGGTGGTCTCCGCCGCGAATTCGGCTCCCTTGACACCGATCTTTCCCCCGAAGGTCTTCTCGGCTTTGAATTCACCTGGCGCCTCAGCGACCATCAACGCCTCAGCGGCGGCACCACCCTCTTCCCCGACCTTGTCCAGATTCCCGAGTTCCGCGCTGCCTCCAATCTGGATTGGACCATCAAAATTGACGAATTCGACGGGGTCAGTCTCAAGTTGGGCCTTTCCCACGAATATGAGTCGATGGTCGATCCCGGCATCGACCACAACAATCTCGCCCTCTATGCCACGCTCGTAGTCGATTTCTAATCGGTAAAAATAAATTTATGAGAAAACATGAATACTTTGGTCAAATCCAATGCAACCGGTTACAGTACCTCAACGAAATACCCTTGTAGAGATGGAGAAAGTTTCCGTTGGGGAGAAAGCCGACGGGAGAAAGCGTGGGGAGAATGTGTAAGGAGGGTGCCGCCTAGAGGTGGCAAATGGGGAGAAAGATTCGTTGGTGCGGCCGGTCGCAGAGGGGACGACCGGCCGCTGTTTTTTTGCCCCTGCCCAACCCTCATGATTGTCTGAAAACAAGGATCAGGTATCCTGCGGTGTATGATCAGCCGTCTTGGTGCCTTAATTAATGAGTGGTTTCGACGGGTATGTCCAGACCCGTTTATTCTGGCCATCGGATTGACAGTTTTGACCGGTTTCCTGGCGTGGTTGATCCCTAACCATTTATCAAACGGGGAATTACACAACAATTCGGTCTCGGAAATTGTGGGTTACTGGCAGGGGGGATTTTGGAATCTGCTGAAATTTTCCATGCAGATGTGCCTCATTCTCGTGACGGGTCATGCCCTGGCCTCCAGTCCGCCCATTTCCCGGATATTAAGAAAACTCGCGGGTTTGCCGCGCACAGGAATTCAAGCGACCATCCTGGTGGCAGGAGTGGCCATGCTCCTGGCCGTGCTCAATTGGGGGCTGGGGTTGATCGGGGGGGCCATGCTGGCTCGGGAAGTGGGAAAAAGCATGCAGGAAAGGGGAGTACGACATCATTACCCACTTCTGGCTGCCGCTGGCTACCTTGGTTTACTCGTCTGGCATGGGGGATTTTCCGGCTCGGCCCCGCTGAAAGTGACAAAAATAAAGGAAATTGAAGAGGTTTTCGCCGGGCTTGACATCAATTTCACCACAATCCCTTTCGACCAGACTATTTTCTCATCCATGAATTTTGTTCTTACAGGAGGATTGATCGCTATCGCCCTCCTCGTCATCGCTCAAATGGTGCCTCGAGGGGATCAGTCCGTGCGCGGATATGGTGAGTTTGATGTGAATGAGCCAAAACCGATTGTTCATCCGGAAATCAAAACATTTCCCGACTGGCTGGAGGGTACGCCGTGGATGGTGTGGCTGTTGGCGGCGCCGATGTTTTTGTGGCTGGGGGATTTGTTTATTTTAGGATCACCGGATGGGATCAATTCGCTGGAGATTCTGCCGGAGGAGGCGGGGAGTTCGTGGAAGGCGCTGACACCGGATCATGTGAATTTGTTGTTTTTAGCGTTGGGGCTGGTGATGCACGGCACGCCTCGGCGGTATCTGCGGGCGGTGGATGAGGCGGTGCGGGGGTGTGCGGGGATTATTCTGCAGTTTCCCCTGTATGCGGGGATCATGGGAATCATGGCGGCGAGCGGTTTGGCGGCAACGATGGCGGGGGCGATTGCGGACTGGAGCACGGAGACGACGCTGCCGTTGATGACTTTTTTGAGCGCGGGTGTTGTCAATCTCTTCGTCCCGTCCGGGGGCGGGCAGTGGGCGGTGCAGGGGCCGATTGCGATGCAGGCAGCAAGTGAGATGGGCTATGAAGGGGCGGCGTATGCCAAGATGGTGATGGCGGTGGCGTATGGGGATCAACTGACAAACATGCTGCAGCCGTTCTGGGCGTTGCCGTTGCTGGGGATTACAGGGGTAAAGGCACGGGATATTGTGGGTTATACCGCGGTAGTAATGGTGGCGGGCGGGGTGTGGTTGGGGGTGATGCTGGTGGTGTGGTAAGGATCGAGGGATCGATACTTCAAGTATTGGAGAGGAATGAGCCATGCTCCATGAGGGGATTTGAGCAATTTGTGGTTTGAGAATGGTTATTTGTGGGGGGAGGGAGAAAATGAGGACATTCTGCTGGTGTTTTTTGGTTGAGGGGGGGTGTATGTTGCAAATCAGAATGGATGGGGATTCTTATACCTTCCTCGCGCCCTTGATTTCGGCCGGGTTGGGGGGATAATCCCTTGGACAAACTGCTTCTTCCCGGCGTCCTTCTGCTGGGAGGTGAAGTTTGGAGGATTTCATCATGATTTCTCGCTCTCCAATTGCCGTCTGTGTGCTCGGCTTTGTCTCCATGCCCGCATCGGGGCAGGACATCAACATTGATTTCAGTGGTGGGCCGATCATGCCGGCGGGGACGCCCGGGGCGACCTATGCCGGGGCGGGTCTGGCGGGGGTCTGGAATGCGATTGACGGGCCTGGGGGAACGCCGCAGGGGCTGGTTGATCTGGGCGGGCAGGCCATTCCCGCGACGCTTTCCGTCACCTTCGCTTCCTACTGGGGGGCGGATGATCCAGGGACCAGTGGCGATGATGCCGCATTGCTCGATGATGGGCTGAGTGGTCTGGGTGACATTATGAATGGTGTAACCTTTGCGAATCTCACGAACGGGGTGTATCAGGTTATCGCCTACGGCTGGACGCCCGCCAATCCTATTGATTCGACATTTTTGATGGTGGAGGGCCTTCTGCCCTATGGTCTGGTGACGGGTGGACCATGGCCCGGTGGGTTCGTCGAGGGGATTACGCACGGAATACTGTGGGGGGAAGTGACGGACGGCACCCTTACCGTCGGCTATGCCGGTGGGATGTGGGGTCACACCGGATTCCTCAATGCCCTGCAACTGCAGCGGCTCCAACCCCTCATCGGTGACTTCAATGACGATGGGATGATTGATGAGCAGGATCGGGTCGTGCTGGCCGCTCAGTTCGGCCTGTCTTCAAGCGATGTCGGCTTCAATCCCTGGGCGGATCTTAACAGCGACGGCGTGATCAACGAACAGGATGTGCTCATCTTCAACACCATTCTGCCTCCGTGTCCAGCGGACTGCTCTCCGGACAACGGGGATGGGACTTTCGGCAACGGGTTGGTGAACATCGACGATCTCGTTGCTGTGCTGAACGCCTTCGGTTTCGGCGGGGGAAACGGGCCGTGCGACATCACCCCTGATAATCTCAACGCAACCTGGGGGAACGGGGTGGTGAATATTGATGATCTGGTGGCGGTGTTGAACGCGTTTGGGGCGTGTCCATAGGGGGGTGATGCTGGTGGTGTGGTAGGGGGGAAGACGGAAATTGTCGTGCTGAATATCTGGGATTTATGCAATAACGCACTATTTATCGGTAAATATCGGTAAAACCATAAATAGTTCGTTTTATCTCTTGACATGCTCTTGAGACTTGCTAGGTTGTCGATGGCATGACTCGGATTATCGGATGTTGGCCGAGCAGCAAGCCCAGTGAACATTCGTGATTTTCACCCGGTTTGGTTCACGAAACATCCTGCTTCAGGAAGGAACACACAATGCGATTCAGGACAAAGGCGTTTATGGCGGCAGTGGTCATCTGGGGTCTGG
>CAZLXE010000194.1:0-4300 GCA_964563005.1 uncultured Isosphaeraceae bacterium | reverse complement strand
CCGAATTCCGAAGCCACCGTCCCCATCGAACAATCTTTACAAGCCAGCAACTTCTCCACCGCCAGATCAATCACCGACGGCGGCAACTCCGGCTCATCCCCCTGCACATTCACAATTATTTCCGCCTCCAGCCCCGCCGCGACCTCCGCGATGCGGCTGGTGCCGTTCGCATGATCCGCACGCGTCATAGCGCACTCCCCCCCGAACCCAACCACCGCATCCCGAATCCGGGGGTCGTCCGTCGCCACAATCACCCGTCCCACCAGCTCCGCCCGGCATGCCTGCTCATACACATGTTGAATCAACGGCTTCCCCGTCTCCGCCGCCAGAATCTTCCCTGGAAACCGCGAAGACTCAAACCGAGCCGGAATCACCGCGATAACTGAACAAGAATCAGACATAAATAATCATCAACCAACAACCAACAACCAAAAACTAATTAACCAAAAACCAATTTCCCCTCTGTGCTCTCTGTGTTCTCTGTGGTAATATCACTACCCCAATTCCTTAATCACCTCATCAACCTCTTTTCGCTTCGCCCGGATATCCCGGTAAGTGATATTCTTCCGGGCGATTTCCGAACAGATTCCCTTCGCCTCTCGGGCAATTTCCACCGAGTTTTCATCTCGGGCATGGGCAACCAGTGAAACCATGAGGTCGTATCGGATGCCGAGTTCCACCTCGGGGTCGCCCACATCAATGGCGTGAATGGCTTCCTTGTATTCTTCGATCGCCTCCATGTGCCACCCCTCCGCTGCAAAGCACCGCCCCAACCAGTGGCCCGCCCGCACCCGCAGTTTCGGTTCATCCTTCGAGGCCTGAAAGCACCCCATCGCATCCTCATACCGATTCAGTTTCAGCAACACTGTGCCGTATTCGTATTTCATCACCCGGTCGGTGGGATATTTCTTCGTCCGTTCCTCATACGCCTCCGCCTCGAAATCCAGCAGTTCCTTTTGTGCCTGCCCAACCTGTTCCTGCAACGCCGCATCCTCTGGCGAATCCTCCAGCTTCTTTTCCAACTGCTCGAGGGTTCGTCGTCGCTGCGTGATCTGAATGTCCACCGCAATCATCCGGAACCGGTATTCATTGGTATCCGCAAACCCCTTTGTGAACAAAGCCAGGGCCTGCGCCAGTGCTTCGTCCGTCCCCGGCTTCTTCAGCAATTGTCCATAGGTGTTAATGAGATCGGCCACCGTCGGATTCTTCTCATATTCCGCCCGGGCCCGGGCCAGGTTTCGCTCCTCCACATTGGAAGCCCCGGAAATAGATTCCTCTTCCACCAGCTCCTGCTGCTTCTCCGCATCCTTCACAAACGCCCGGAACCCGCCTTCCTGTCCCGCCGACTCTTCATAACCCCCCTGCGTCATCGCCCGCTGGGCGGCCAGATTTTTCAATTCCGCATCCAACGAACCGTTAGCCGGATCCAGAGCCAGGGCATGCTTTCCCGCATCCAGCGCCTGATCCCACGCTTCGAATTCGATAAACAGATCTTTGGCCTGAATGTACTGCGCCTTGGTAATTTTGGGCTGGCCCCGCAGTAGATTCATGGCATGCGGCGACATCCACGCCCCGCATTCGCCCAATTCCGCTTTGGCCGCCTGTTCCATGGCTTTTATGGCCAGGGAGCCGTTTTTAATATCTTTCATCCAGGCGAATTCGGCGGTGGCGAATTTGCTCATTTTTGTGCCGTCTTCGATTTCCCGGATTTCCTTACCCGCAGCGGGCTTGCCCCCTTTATTCATATATTTAAGCGCCGCTTCGAGCATTAAGTCGTGGGCGGTCAGGGTGTAGGGGTCGAGTTTAATTCCGTTGGCATAACAGGTTAGGGCGTATTTGTAGTTGTAAGTGTCCGAAGCATTCCTACCATGATCGAACCACTTTTTCGCCTTTTCCGGTTGGGGAACGAATGAATTGTCCGCGTTTTCCGGAGATGAATCCGCATCGGCGGGAGGTTTTTTCCTGAAGAATGCCACGAATGCACGACCTTTTTGTCAATTGAGCCGGGATTAAACCGGGATTCCCTCACCAAACGATGCAGTATAGGCGATTTCTGGGCGGGCATCGGGGAAAAGGGTAAATGGTGGATTCATGATTGCTCATGGGTAGGTGGTTGGCTCAAGGGGGGTTTGGGGGGTAGTATGGGAGGTATGAGTGTTGATATTGGGAAACTTCGCATCGTTTTGTACCCGCATCCAGTGCTGCGGGAAGTGGCGCAACCTATTGTGGATACTACAGATGAGGTGCGCGAGGTGGCGAAAAAAATGCTGGAATTAATGCGGGAAAAGGATGGGGTGGGGTTGGCGGCGCCGCAGGTGGGGCTGAATTGGCGGATGTTTGTGACGCGGGATATTCCGTTAACTCTTGATAATACTGGTGATATGGTGGATGGCGATGAGGATGGGGTGGTGTTTATTAATCCAGAACTTACGATCGGGCAAGGAGTTATGGGGGTTCGGGAGGAGGGATGTTTGAGTCTGCCGGATATTCATGTGGATGTGCGGCGACCTTTAAGGGCGGAAATACGGGCAACGGGGATGGATGGGGAATCGTTATCCTTTGTCAGTGAACACTTTATAGCGCGGGTGTGGCAGCATGAGTTCGATCATCTGAATGGGGTTTTGATTATTGATAAGATGAGCCCGATTGACCGGTTGGCGACTCGTAAAGCGTTGCGGGAACTTGAGTTGAGCGCGGGGGGGTGAGCGACGATGCGGGTGATTTTTCTTGGTTCGGGCAGTTTCGGACTTCCTACATTGGCGCAACTTCAGCGGGAGCATGAGGTTGCGCTGGTTATTTCGCAGCCGGATCGGCCGGCAGGGCGGAAGCGGCGGCTGACGGGAACGCCCGTAAGTGTTTTCGCCCGGGAGCAGGGGTTGGATTTAATGACGCCGGAAACGCCTAATTCACAAGAGGTTATCGATCAGGTGCGGGGGCTTCATCCCGGGGCGATGGTGGTGGTTGCGTATGGGCACAAGATCGGGGAAGGGTTGCTGGATATTTGTTTTTCGATGAATTTGCATGGGTCGCTTTTGCCCAAATTTCGGGGGGCGGCGCCGGTGCAGCGGGCAATGATGCAAGGTGAGGTGGTTACTGGAGTTAGCGTGATTACCCTGGCGGCGAAAATGGATGGGGGTGCTCTGTTAAATCAGAAATCTACAACAATTGATCCGAATGAAACGGCGGGGGAACTGCACGACCGGCTGGCGGCGATGGGGCCGGAGTGTATCTTGAGTGTTCTCAAGGACTTGGAGTCGGGTTCGGTGAAAAGGGTGGAGCAGGATGAATCTCAGGCGACGCAGGCGGGAAAACTTGTAAAGTCTGAGGGGACAGTGAGTTTCGATCAGCCGGCGGGGAAGGTGCGGGCGATGGTGCATGGGCTGACGCCCTGGCCGGGCTGTGCCGTGGATTGTAACTCGCTTGTTCTCAAGTTGTTGCGCGTGAAAGAGTGGGAGGGGGAATCGGAACAAGATGCTATGGAATTGGCCCCCGGAACATTGTTAATGGATGGTCGGGTGGCGTGCAATCCTGGGTGGATTGAACTTTTAGAGGTACAGGTGTCAGGGGGTAAACCCATGCCATATAAAGCGTTCCGGCGGGGACGGGATTTGGGGGAGGGGGTTGTTTTGAGGGCGCGGACATGAGTTTGGCGCGATCTTTTTGGGATTGGATGTGGGATGCGGAGCCGGGGGGGAAGGCGCGCTTCAATGGGCTTCGGGAAGGCAATGTAGAGAAAAAAAATGGCAAAAAGAGGGCAAAAGTGGGGGAGAAAAATGGGGTTTTGGAGGGAAATGGGCGCGCGCCAGCGAATATTGAAAGCGGGTTTGCGCGGGAAGGCAATGATGCTTATGGATTGATTGAGGGGCACCGAACGGGGGTATCGCGCCGAGGCATGTTGATGCGTGATAAGTATGATGATCTGGTGGAGGAGATGAAAGAACGATACGGATTTCGAGTGCGGAAGTGGCGGAGCAGTTCGAGCGGATGCGCGTGGGCGGTGCGGTATCGGGACGGGACGGTGAGCCGGTTGGTGGAATCACCCCGGCCGCGGGGGCCGGTGAGTTGCGCGATTTTTCTGCATGAGGTGGGGCATCATGCGATTGGATTGGGGCGATACCGGCCGCGGTGTCTGGAGGAGTATCATGCGTGGATGTGGTCTTTAGCGGCGATGCGGCGGGGGGGGGTTAATGTGACGGGGGCGGTGGAGGAGCGGGGGGAGATGTCGCTGGAGTATGCGGTGGGGGAAGCGCAGGCGCGGGGGGTCGAAGGTGGGGCCGGGGGGGGACGCGGGGGCACCTGC
>CAZLXE010000193.1:0-4342 GCA_964563005.1 uncultured Isosphaeraceae bacterium | reverse complement strand
TGAGGGGGAGGTCGGGGGGGCTATTGCTTCTTTTTTCCCAGTTTTTTGACTCTTACATCATCCACCAGAAGTTTCATTTGTCCGATGGCAATCTGGTTCAGCCGATCCAATCGCTGGCCCTGGGGTAATCCATCGGCTATGAGTAAGGCGTTCAGACTTTCAAGATTGGATAGGCAGACGAGTTGGGCCACATTCGCTTCGTCTCGTATGTTCCCCCTGGTGTCTGGGTTCTTATCCCGCCACTGCTTTGCGGTCATCCCGAACAGGGCCATGTTGAGAACATCCGCCTCGGCGGCATAGACAAAGTTGATCTGTTTCTTCGACAATTCCGGTGGGATCAGGTTCTTTTTGATCGCGTCGGTATGGATGCGATAGTTGATTCTGGCCAGGTTTCGCTTGATGTCCCAGCCGAGTTGCTTGAGTTCATCTTCCTTGAGCCGCTGAAATTCCTTGATCAGGTAGATTTTGAATTCGGGGCTGATCCACATGCCGAATTCGAAGGCGATGTCTTTGTGGGCGTAGGTTCCGCCGTAGCGGCCCGATTTCGCCACGAGTCCAATGGCGTTGGTTTTGGCGGCCCACTCCTTAACGCTGATTTTGTAACTGTTTAAGCCCGCCTGGTTTCTAATTGTGGCATATTCGCCATAGTTAAAATCGGGGTTGTACACCCGCTCCCAGATGCCGAGGAACTCCACGGTGTTGCGGTTCCGCAGCCAGTCGGCAATAAAAAAATCCCCATCTTTCGCTTTCAGCATGTCTGTCAGCGAAATATAATCCTCATCATGGACGGAGATGATCCGGATATCCGTTTCGATCACACTGATGGTTTTCGCCATTATTTTGTTCCTTCCAGGTTTCTGATTCTGTTGGATTCGACCGGATTAAGATCCGCAGATGGCGCTGATTTTCGCAGATTATAGACCATCCTCTGGTGTTGAAGACTTGGGGTACCGAAGTTGATTAAGAGCGCCCGATGCAAATCCGAGGCCTTGAGATAGTTGATGACTTGTGCCTCCTCGTTTCCAGTAATCCGCTGCAGCGCCTTCAGCTCCACAATGACCTCGCCAAAGCAGACGAAATCCACGCGGTACTCGGCAATCATCTCGCCGCAATAATGAATCGGTAGTCGCTTCTCTCGCTCATGCGGAATACCCCGGCTTTGAAATTCCTTTTCCAGTGCGGCCTGATAGACCGCCTCCAGGAATCCACAACCCATTTCCCGATGCACCGCCATTGCAGCGCCGATGATGGCATAAGTTTGCGGGTCTCTCTCTGCAGAATGTGCAGAATTTTTATCCGCAGATGGCGCTGATTTTCGCAGAATATTTTTTTCTGAATCTGGGTAATCTGCGGTTGTCTTATCGTGATTCATGTCGGCACTTCCACGATGGTCAAGGTGCCATTGCCGCAGAGATTGGCCTTCAGGAAATCGAAGATCTCCTGTTTTTCCGGATCGGTCAGGCGGGGCATGGGTTTCCTTTGGGCAGGGAAGGGATAATCCAGAGGTCCGGGGCGGGCCGGAAGCATTTATTCATCGTACCCGATTCTCTAAATCCTTTTCAAGGGCCTTTTTGGGGTGAATTGGGGGAGGAAGACAGGAGAGGGATATATTGGAGATTGCTTCTGGGTTCCCGCCTCCGCGGGAATGACGGGGGGGCGGGAATGACGGGGGGATGATTGGGTCGCCCTTTCATCTCCCAGGGCGTTGCCCTGGGCTTGATTCGGTCGCCCTTTCAGGGCTACGGGGGAGGGGGGGTTGCCTTTTCCCCAGGGCGTTGCCCTGGGCTGGATTGGGTCGCCCTTTCAGGGCTACGGTTGGGTTGCCCTTTCGGGGCTTATTTTGGGGGGATTGGGACATTCCGGGGGGGATTTTGGGCGTACACTTGTCTATATGGGGTTGTTTTTTGGATTTGGGGGGTTTTGGGGCCAAAGTTGCCCTGGGGGGCTGAAATATGGGGGGTTGGCTCCCCAATAGTATGGTGCCGTGATGAATACTATGACTACATCCTTTATCCGACGGTTGCGGGAGCGCGATGAGACGGCGTGGTTCGAGCTGTGGGAGATTTTCGGGCCGGTTCTGCGGGGGCAGTTGACGAAATGGGGGAAGGGGCGGATCGGGGTGGAGACGGTGCGGGATTTGACGCAGGAGACGCTGGCGGCTCTTTCGAACTCCATTCAGCGGTATGACCCGGCGAAGGGGGCGCGGTTCAGCACCTGGCTGCTGGCGATTGCGAAGCATTCATTGGGGGATGAGATCGACCGGCGCATGGCCCTCAAGCGGGGGGCGGGGGTGAAGCCGGCGGAACTGGATGAGCGGTTCATGGGGCAGGCGGCGGGGGTGGAGGCGGATGAGGCGTATGAGCAGTGCGTGTTTCGGGCGAAGGTTTATGCGGGGATCCGGCGGGTGGAGGGGGAGGCGGATTTCATGCACTTTCAGGTGTATCGGATGCGGGTGTTTGACGCTCAGCCGGGGAAGGAAGTGGCGGAGCAGTTGGGGATCAGCGAGCCGACGGTGAGCCGTCATTTGCAGCGGGTGCGGGATTTATTGCGGGCGCGGATGGCGGAGACGGTGGCGACTTATAGTTTCACGCGGGAGGAAGAAGAGGAAATGAAACAGGCGGGGCTGGGCGCGGACGACACGATGTTTGACGACGCCCTGGCGGATATTTATCACCGGCAGGCGCGGCTGGTTCTGGAGGATGAGGCCGCGGCTTCGGAGGCGTATTGACCATTGATTGTTGGGCTGGCGTGGGCTGGTTCTGGAATCACTTTCAAGAAATGAGTTCATCATGGCATTCAACCCCATCATCACGCTTTTACTGGTTTGCCTGGGGGTCGCGGCGGCGGTTCTGGTCATTATCTTTGTGCTGGTGCCGCTGCTGAAGGGGGTGGGGTGGATGATTGCGGGGTTCTTCAAGAGCATCGGGTGGATTGTTGCGCATCTGTTTGAGTTTGTGGGCGGGATGATCGGGGATGCGGTGCGGCTGGTGGGGGCGATTCTTGCTTCGGTGGTTTTGCTGCCGATGGTGCCGCTGAATGTGATCATCGGGCGGTGGTCGGGGGCGGGGCATTTTGCGAATGCGATCAAGCGGGAGAGTGCGGTGGGGGCGAAATGTGTGTATCGAATGGTGCTGCGGCGGCCGCTGAAGTTGTTCTGGCTGCACGGGTTGCTGGAAGGGGTGGAGGAGCGGGTGCCGGAGGCGATGGGGGCAACGCCGCCGGCGGATAAGCCGTCGAAGCGGACGGGGCAGTTTGAGGGATATACGATTGTGGGATCGCTGCGGGGGGGCGGCTCGGGGGCGAAGTTGTATATCGCGGAGCCGGACCCGGAGTTTCATAAGAAGGAGATGCCGGAGTTGGTGGTGATCAAGTCTTTTGCGATCAGCGAGGGGTCGTCGCTGCCGCAGATTGTGCGGGAATCGCGGGCGCTGGAGTGTGCGAAGAAGATCGGGCTGGTGCTGGATCATGCGATGGATGAGCATCGGTTTTTCTATGTGATGGCGTATCATGCGGGGGATCATCTGGGGATTGTGACGCGGCAGTTGCACGGGGAGACGGATGGGCGGGGGCTGGAAACGAAGCAATTGCGGGAGGTGGTGCGGCATGCGGGCGATCTGCTGGAGACGCTGGGGATTTATCACAAGAATGGTTTGTGGCATAAGGATGTGAAGCCGGAAAATATTATTGTGGATGATGGCACGGCGCATCTGGTGGACCTGGGATTGGTGACGCCGCTGCATTCGGCGATGACGCTGACGACGCATGGGACGGAGTATTTTCGGGATCCGGAAATGGTGCGGCAGGCGCTGCGGGGGGTGAAGGTGCATCAGGTTGACGGGACGAAGTTTGATGTGTTTGCGGCGGGGGCGGTTTTGTATTTCATGCTGGAGAATACTTTTCCGGCGCATGGGGGATTGAGTCGGTTTTCGAAGAAGAGTCCGCAGGCGCTGCGGTGGATTGTGAAGCGGGCGATGGCGGATTACAACCAACGGTATAAGTCGGCGGATGCGATGCTGGCAGATCTGATGGTGGTGGCGGCTGCGAGTGATCCGTATGCCGTGAAGCCGGCGGCGCTGCCTTCGATGGGCGGGGCGAATGCGGCGGCGGTGGATGCGCCTGAGGATGAAGTTGTTGAGCCGGTTCAGGTGGATGCGCCGGTGGAGACGGAGCAGGAAGTGGCGGAGGTGCGGATGGCGGCTACGCCCGCCCCCGGAAGTGCCCCTGGAAGTGAATCTTCTGAACCGTATATTCCTCCGGTGCAGGTGAGTTCGGGGGATGGTGGTCGACCGAAGATTCAGGTGGCGAATTGGTGGACGGGTGAATATACGGTGGAGGGTGATGG
>CAZLXE010000192.1:0-4375 GCA_964563005.1 uncultured Isosphaeraceae bacterium | reverse complement strand
GGAATTAAGTAGGGACAGTTACTTGTTTATTCGCATTGCGTATACTAACTTCTGCGACGGCAGCCGAGTAGCACCAGCATCATGAGGAGTGGGAGGCCAGGGGGACTGCGTAGCCTCCGGTCCCGACGGCTCATCCGAACCCCTTATCCTGAGTGCGGGGAAGGGTTCCTCTTTCTTTGTCGCCAACGGAAACTATTCCACCGGCGTCAATACCGCCCTGCTCAATGTGGACGGAGGCCCGGGAAATGAGTGGCATCCATCTCAGGCCTGGTCCACGCACCTCGCCCTCGGCACGGCCAGTAACTCCACCACTCCCACAAAACTCGGGAATGTCGCCGCCCTTGACGGCATCCTCACCGGAGCCGTGAACGAACCAAATGTCGGATGGTCCGTCATCAACCCCTCCCCCGGACAGGGCGAAGATCCGCCTGTGGAGGGGCGTCGTCCCCAATGGCAACGGCGGTTGGTGCGTCCTCATCGGCCAGTTCGCCATCCCCCAGGGCAGCACCTTCACCGCCGCCGTCCGCCTTGCCGGAGACGGCATCGACACCTACGCAACGATCAACTCCACTTCCCAGGTTTTGAACCCGTAAGGAGATTCAAGACCCTTCTCATGGGGATCGCAAAACAAACCTGAATTCCACCGGACGGCCACCTTTGGTCGTCCGGTTTTTATTGTAAAATTATTTCTTCTCTTTTTACCTCGTCTCCTCTTCTCACCCAACAAAAATACCCCCTCAGCATCCCTCTCAGCGGTTAATACTCCTCTCCTCTCCTCTCCTCTCCTCTCCTCACTCCAAAAATAATCTACCTCTCCCGCTCCCCCTCTGTGCTCTCTGTGTCTCTGTGGTGAATACTCCTCTCCTCACCCAAAACTGAAAACCGACCCCTGAAAACTCTCCCCGCTAAACTCCCCCCATGCCCCGCCGTCGCACCATCCTCTCCCTCTTCATTCTCCTCGGCATAGTCAGTGGCATAATCCTCTTCCTCCGCCACCTGCAGAACCAGCCCCCTCCCTGGTTCAATCCCCCCAACCCCGCCGACCCCGCCGTCGTCGAACTCGCCGAAACCGTCGAATATCGCCTCCTCGAAGAACTTCAGAAAATCCGCCCCCCCGGCGAACCCTGGTCCCTCCGCATCCGCGAACCTCAGATCAACGCCTGGCTCGCCGCCCGTCTCCCCGATTGGATCGCCCACGAATCAGATCTCGACTGGCCCGCCGAACTCGAGACCATTCAGATCCACCTCGAATCCGAAGGCCTCACCCTCGCCGCCGCCCTCCCCGATGATTCCGTATATTCCGTCCGCCTCCTCCCGGTTATCGAACGCCAACAACTCTCCTGGACGGTCAACCGCGCCGCCGTCGGTTCCCTCGCCATCAAAGGCGATCCCCTGAAGTTCATCACCCGCCGCCTCCTCCCCCATCTGAACGGCCTGCTCAATTCCTCTACCCGCGACCTCCTGCAAAACTCATCCGGAACCCTCCCCGCCACCCACACCCTCGAAGACCGCCGCCGGGTCATTTTGCAGAATCTCACCCTCCGTGCCGGCGCCCTCGACCTCACCGCCTCCACCAACCTACCCATTAAATAAAACAGGGTCGGGTAAGCCCCCACGACCACCCAACCCTGTCATTGCAAAATGTGATTCGCCAAGCCGTGCCGATCATTCCGATCCACACAGATACAACAATAACGCCAATTTACGCCGGCGGCAAGACAAAAATCCCAACTTTCTCTCTTTTTTGTGCAACTTTTTGCCACTTCTAGTCATTTTTTCCCTCTGGCGGTGACGACACCCTGTCACTCTGACCCCATTTTCGCCCCTCATCCACCCCCCTCCCCCTTCCTCCCGGCTACAGTACCCTCGTCCCCGAATCGCCGTATCTTCCGATTCCATAGGCCTTTCCATTCATGCCCCAGCGCATCTTCCTCAACTGGACAAACCCCCTCCTCCCCCAGGCCGCCCCCTGGCTGATCGATCGCTATAAAACCAGCAATAACATAGACTTATCAAACACTATCCTCCTCCTTCCCGGCGGACGCAGCGGCCGCCTCCTCCTCAAGCATCTCCTCATAAACGCCCGAAACCAGAATCTACAACTCCTTCCTCCGCAAATAGTTACGCCCGGTTTCCTCATCGAAACCCTCTGCCCCAACCTCGGCCCCCTCGCCGAACCACCCGAACAACTGGCATGCTGGCGCGCCGCCCTGAAAAACTTACAACCCGAGTCCCTGAATCGCCTCTTTCCCGAACTGGAGCAACGGCAGGACTTTATGTCCCTCCACGCCATCGCCCAGTCCCTCGCAAATCTCCATAACCAACTCGGCGGCGGTGGCCTCTCCTTCCTCGAGGTCCAAAAAACTCTCGAAAATCACTACGCCGATCTCCCCGCCGAAATATCCCGCTGGGGTATCCTTCATGCTCTACAAACCGAGTATTACCAGCAACTTACAAACCTCAACCTAAGCGATCCCCTCCAGGCCCGGGCCAACGCCATCCCTCCCGCCAATCCCCAGTTAGAAATCATCCTCATCGGCATCACCGAACTTAACGCCATATCCCGCAAGGCCTTAGAGCATTTTCAAAACCAGATCATCGCCATAACTCACGCCCCCGAAGCCCTCGCTTCCCGCTTCGACGACTACGGCTGCGTTATCCCCGACCAATGGTGCGGGCAACTCGTTGATATCAAAGAAGATATGATCAAAGTCGCCGGCCGCCCCGCCGATCAGGCCCGCATCGTTCTGGAGTCCCTGGCCGACCTCTCCGGCCGATACGCCGCGTCACAAATCACTGTGGGGCTTGGAGATGCGCGCCTCGGCCCCCTTATTCAACAGCGCGGTTCGTGGGCCGGGGTTTCGTTTCACGCGGCCGAAGGACGATCTCTCCGTAAGTCCGGCCCCTGCCTGCTCTTAGAAGCCATCGCCGACTGGCAGGAAGACCCCCGATTCGCCACCTTCGCCACCCTGCTCCGCCATCCCGACCTCGAGCAGTGGGTGCAAACCCATGTCAAAACCGAAGTTACCGACTGGCTCGCCCTCCTCGACCGCTACTATCAGGATCACCTCGATGAACGATTCGCTGGAGCTTGGTTGGGCAAGCAAGGCCCAAAACTTAAGGTGCTTTATGAAGGCGTGAATAAGTTACTCAAACCGCTGGCTACAAAGAGTTTACCCCAAGGAAAATGGAGCGAACGCATTCTGCAAGTCCTCCGCTCCATCTACGCCGAGCGGCTGAAAAATCCTGATTCCACAGAGTCAGACCGCCTCTGCCGGGAGGCGTGCGGCCAGTTACGCAATTTTCTGGCCGAGCAGGCCGCAATGTCTCCAGAATTGCAAGTAGAGATCAGTGCTGAAGATACGATCCGTTTACTCCTCGATGAATGTACAAAAATATCCCTGCCCAGCCCCGTAAGAAACGATCAGGTTGACATGCTCGGCTGGCTCGAACTCCACCTCGACGATGCCCCCGTACTAATCTTAACCGGTGTCAATGAAGGATTTATACCCGGCTCCCTTTCCGGCGATGCCTATCTGCCGGAATCGTTACGCACCAGACTGGGCCTGCCCAATAACGATTCGAGGTATGCCCGCGATGCGTATCTCCTTCAGTCGATCGCGCAAAGTCGGGAACACGCAGTATTTATAACCGGCAGAGAAGCCGCGGATGGCGATGGCCTTACTCCCAGTCGTCTCCTTTTGGCGTGCGAGGATGATGCCTTAGCAGCCCGAGTACAGCGAATGTGCGGCAAAGAGGAATCAGAAACACCAATCATAACATACGGTATATCAACGAGTAACGGAGATCAAAATAACGAGGAGACCGCGTTCGTTCCGCCCGCACTCCCCGATGATCTTCAGCCCCCGACCTCGATGTCCGTCACTTCGTTCCGAGACTACCTCGATTGTCCTTACCGCTATGCCCTCAAGCACTTACTGAAACTTCGAGCAGTGTCGGAAGAAGCCCTCGAACTCGATCCGCTCCAATTCGGCATCCTCGCCCACGAAGTCTTACAGAAGTTCGGCGAGGATAAAGAGATCGCGGATTCGACCCAGGCCGGGCAGATTGAAAAGTTCCTCTCCTCAACTCTAAGTCAATGTGTAATAGATCGTTACGGAAAGCACCCTATTCCCGCCGTGAGGGTTCAGCAGGCGCGGCTGGAGCGACGATTGATGGGCTTTGCTCAATACCAGGCCCAACGACGGGCGGCTGGGTGGGAAATACGGCACTGCGAATGGTCGTTCAAAGATGATTATTCTCTAGATATTCCGGGGCAGGAATCCATGCAGATTCGGGGGACTATCGACCGGGTTGATGTGCGACAAACCTCTGCCGGGAAAGAGTTTGCGATCATCGACTACAAATCCGGAGA
>CAZLXE010000191.1:0-4392 GCA_964563005.1 uncultured Isosphaeraceae bacterium | reverse complement strand
ATCCTCCGGAAGCGAAAAGACTTTCTGGGGTCGTCTTTTCTGTCTGCGCAATCAATATATTGTCATTCTGATCACCCTCGCCGTGGTGCCGTTGTTGTGGCTGGGAGGGACGATCAATCGGAAGGTATCCCGGGATATTCGCCATGATGCGGTGGCCTCCGCTCATGCCCTTCTCGCTCCGATCTCTCAAGAACTTCAGCGTGAACTGGAGGCATATCGAATTGACTCTCGGAACATTGCTCTCTATCCCCCCATTACGGGGTTGCTCCGCAGTGGGGATGCCGGGGGAATCGACCCGATCGACGGATCGACGGAGGGGCAATGGCGTCATCGTCTGGAATCCCTCTTCTCTGCCCATCTCGCTTCCCATCACGACACCGATCATGTGCGGTTCATTGATGAGAAGGGGCTTGAACGCGTCCGCGTCAGTTCTGAAAACGGGACACCCCGAATCTACAAGCCCTCCGAACTCCAGGATAAATCCCAACGATACTACTTCAAAGACACCATGGGGCTTCGCGAAGGGGAGTGCTATGTCTCTCCGCTGGATCTGAATGTCGAGCACGGCGTCATTGAAGTTCCCCATAAGCCCATGCTCCGGGTTGCGACTCCGGTGTGGATGGATGGTCGTCCCCGTGGGATCATTATTCTCAATGTTTCTCCGCACTCCCTGCTCGCCAACTTGCACCTGGAAGCCCTGGGATCCACAATTCTCGCCAATGAAAGGGGGATCTATCTCCATCATCCAGATCAATCCAGGCAATGGGCCGATCAACTGGGAGGCGATGCCAATCTCAATGTGGATTGGCCCGCTTTGTTCAGTGAGCTGAACTCCCCCTCCGAAAACAATCCTACTCAGCAACGAGGAGAAGAGTTCGGGATCGACCACACCCTGGTTTGGACCAGCATTCCCCTTGATCCGGGCGACCCGGAAAGATACTGGCTGCTGGGCTATCAATTGGACAATGCCCTGCTCTTCAAGACCGAACACCAACTCCAGGCAGTTGTGCTTGGTACGGGAATCCTGGTGGGGGCCATTGCCCTCATTATGGCTCTCATCATGGCGATGGTCTGGGGTCGTCCGGTTGCCCGTCTTGCCGCGGCAGCGAATCGCCTGAGTGAAGGAGATTTCCAGGTTCGAGTTCCCGTGAATCGGCACGATGAGTTGGGCGATATGGGACGGGCTTTCAATCACATGGCAGAAACCATTGAGAACACCACCGCTCAATTGGAGCAGGATGTTCATATTGGTTCGGTGTCTCTCGCTGAGCAGGAGGCGAAGAATCATGCCATCATCAACACCGCCCTGGATGGGGTGATCACGATGAGCAGTGAAGGGAAGATCACCGGCTGGAATCCCCATGCCGAGTCAATTTTCGGATGGACGGAAGAGGAAGCCCTCGGTTGCCTCCTCTCTGAAACCATTATTCCCCCGAAGTATCGGGCGGCCCACCAACAGGGCATTCTCCACTACCTTGAAACCGGAGAGGGAAAAGTTCTCGACCAGCGCATCGAAATTACCGCCCTCCGCAAGAATGGCGAAGAGTTCTCCATCGAACTTAGCATCACCCCGATCATCACCTCCGGTGCGGTCAGTTTCAGCGCCTTTGCCCGCGACATCACCGAGAAGAAGCAGTACGACGCCAATATCACCCAAGCCCTCGAAGAGGCGAAGAACTCCAACCGAGCCAAAAGTGACTTCCTGGCCAATATGAGCCACGAGATCCGCACCCCCATGACGGCCATTCTCGGCTACACCGACCTCCTGTTGGATCCCGCACATGATGCCGCAGATTTTGAGCAGACGGTCTCCACGATCAAGCGAAACGGCGAGCATCTGCTGACGGTGATCAACGATATTCTGGATATTTCCAAACTTGAAGCGGGGAAGATGGAGGCGGAGCGTCTTGAATGCTCACCGCTCGACATCGCCTCGGAGGTGGTTGATCTCCTGAAGGTTCGGGCGGAAGGCAAGGGGCTGTCGCTGGCCATCGAAACTGTCGGCCCCATCCCCTGTACCATCCTCAGCGATCCCACCCGGCTGAGACAAATTCTCGTCAACCTGATGGGCAACGCCATCAAGTTCACCGAGATCGGAGGGGTTCGACTGGTCATCAGTTGCGTGGACGACGGTCCTGAATCTTTCTTTCAGTGTGAGGTGATCGACACCGGCATCGGCATGACCGAAGCACAGGTGGATGGGCTGTTTCAGGCCTTTACGCAGGGGGATACTTCCACGACGAGAAAGTTCGGGGGCACCGGGCTGGGATTGGTGATCAGCAAACGCCTGACCGAATTGCTGGGGGGCACCCTCACTGTTCAGAGCAAACCGGGTGAAGGCAGTCGGCTCCGCATGAGATTCCCCACCGGCCCGCTGGCGAGTGTTCGCATGCTGAATGACGCGACGGTGGCTTCGGGCATGAAGCCGAAGGTGGCCCCGCCAACGCAGCCGGAGGTGGACACGCTTGCCTGTCGCATTCTGTTCGCCGAGGACGGGCCGGACAATCAACGCCTGGTCGGGTTCATTTTGAAAAAGGCCGGGGCGGAAGTCACCATTGTGGAGAATGGCAAACTCGCTCTGGACGCCGCTCTTCAGGCCCGCGATGAGGGCACTCCTTTTTCTGTGATTCTCATGGATATGCAGATGCCGGTGATGGATGGGTATGAGGCCACCGGGATGCTTCGGGAGAAGGGATACACCGGCCCCATCGTCGCCCTCACCGCCCACGCCATGGCGGGCGATCGGCAGAAGTGCCTCGATGCGGGTTGCGATGACTATCAAACCAAACCGATTGACCGCAAGAAACTGATTGCGTGCGTGACGCGGTATGCCGGGATGCATACGACTCCTTCGCTCCCGGCGGGATGATGGATTTTCCTGCCCCCCCGCCGGGCTTGATCACCCCGGGCCGGAGGACATGATGATGAGGTTCAGGGCTCGTTTGAGGATGGGGTCGTTCTTCTGGAAATCTGCTTCGGTGCAGGCGACGGTGACATCGGGAGTGAGTCCCTTGCCTTCGTAGTATGCTCCTTCCAGGGTCAACGCCCGCCAGCGGGAGAGCATGAGGGTGACGCCGTTGGGGAGTTCGACCGGCCCCGGATTGCCGCCACAGCCCCAGGAGGGGCGACCGATGAGGGTGGCTTTCGGGGCCTGCTGCATCATCTGAAGAAAGCCCTCGGCGGAACTCATGCAGTGGCGACCCATGAGGACGAAGACGCGGCCGGGGTAGGGTTTTCCGTGCTTATTGGGTTGCAGGGTGCGTTCGTGGGGGCCGGTGAAACCCTCGGGGAGGCCCGGATTCTTTGCCCCGGGTTCGATCCACAGGTGTTTGGCATAGACGACGGGTTGGGTGATGAAGCGGCCGGCGAACTGACGGGCGATGAACTCGCTGCCTCCGCTGTTGGGCCGGATGTCGATGATGAGGTTGGGGCAGCCCATCAGTTCATCGAGGGCGGCGAAGGCGGGACGGATGGCTGCTTCCTTTTCTTTCTCCCACGAGGCGATGCAGATGTAGCCGACGCCCGGTTCGGGCAAGCCCCGCTGCACGATGCGGCCGCTGAAGCATTCGTTGGAGCGTTGTTTGAAATCTTTCATCGTGCCTGCGAAGGCGGCGAAGTTCCAGTCTGGCGGGAGATCGCGGGCGGTGCTGGTGAAGGTGAATCCCTCGGCTTTGGTGACCACATGCAGATCCTCCGCCGAGGCGAGCAGGCGACCGGCAAGGGCGGCGAAGCGGAAGGGAGTGTCGGCTGCGAGCAACTCATCCTGGTATTTCTCGAACAGGGCATCCCAATCCTTTACTACGCGATCGCGATGGGAATAGCGGTGGGCGATGGCCTCGCGGAATACTTTGAGGGACTCCCGGTTCTGCTGCCTGGTGAGCGGTTTCGCAGAGGTTTCCCCGGCCGTGCGGAAGACGATGGGATACCAGGGCAGCCGCTCTCCTTCTTTGCTCATGAATTTTCCCTGGCCTTGGCGGGGGGAGTTGAGGCAGAAGCCGTAGATGGTGTCGGGTTTCAGGGCGATGGCAAATTCGCAGATGCGGGGGGTGATCCACCGGGGCTGGCCCTGGGCCTTCGGGAAGGGAAGGCCGCGCCAACGCATGAAGGAGACGCCACCGGCCATGTTGCGGTCGAACTCGAGGCGGATTTTTTTCAGGTTGGAGGGAACGGTTTCGCCATGATCGGGAGAGGCGGCGACCACCGAGGGAGGCGGCGCTCCGAGCAACGGGGTGGTGAGTGAACCCAGAATGAAGACGGCGAGGAGAAGGGAGAGGGAAATCTTCATCATGGGTCATTGTAGCCATGCGGGCGGGGAGAGTGCAGGCGGGATTCTAAGGTGCGCAAATCTCCAAGGGGGGTTTTGCGCACCTTACTTGCCTTCATCCCTCATGG
>CAZLXE010000190.1:0-4452 GCA_964563005.1 uncultured Isosphaeraceae bacterium | reverse complement strand
GGCTCTCTCTTCGGCCGATAATCAGGGCGTGAGTTCTGAAAAGGCACATGATGGTCGGGGTGCGAACCTGCGGGAAGGGGCGGGGCTGGTGTTCGTTTTAGGGGGGTTTCGGAGTGGAACGACGCTTTTGCGGAAGGTGCTGGACAGTCATTCGCGGATGTACAGCCCGGCGGAGACCTGGTTTCTGCTGCCTTTGCTCAATCTGTGGGAAGGGAAGGGAGCGGGGGAGGGGTTTCAGCCGGGACAGGCGGCGACGGCATTACAGGGGCATGTGGATCGGACGGGATTTGTGGAGTGTTGCCGGGCGTTTGCGGGGGAATTTTATGAGCAGGCACGGCCATCTGATGAAACTTTGTTTGTGGACAAGACGCCGCTCTATCTTTCCATTGCGGGGATGTTGCCGGAGATATTTCCTCAGGCGAAGTTTCTTACGCTGGCGAGGGATCCGAGGGCGTTGTTGTGGTCGCGGCTGACCTGGCAGCATAATCAGGGGAAGACGCCGGATGATCTGCGGGCGGGAGTGGTGCGGGATGTGGGGCAACTGGCGGAATTTCTGCGGGAATTTCCGGAGCGGTCGCATCTGGTTTCCTACGAGCAGTTGTGCCAATCACCGGAAGTGGAGACGAAAGCGATTTGTGATTTTCTGGGGTTGCCGTTTGAGCCGGGGATGATTGCTTATGGGGAGAGGAAGCATCACGAGGGGTATGGGGATGAAAAGTCGCGGGAGCATGGTTCGCCGCATGTTGAAGGGATTGCCCGGTGGAAGGGGGAGGAAGGATTGACGCCGGCGTTTCAGAAGCGGCTGCTGGAGGAATGTGGCGAGGAGAATCTGGAGGGATTGGGGTATGAACTGATTGTTGAAGAACCGTCGGAAGCAATCGAAGAGGTATGTAGCGAGCAGAGACCGGAGAGTGCATCCTCCATCGACAAGCCACCTTCCTCAGAATCGCCCAAGCAAGCCCCCCACCTTTCTCTCACTCAACCGATTCGGCCGCGGGTTTCCTCCCGGCGGCGGGTGATGTTTTTCATGCAGCCGGGGAATGTTTCGCGGGAGATTTTTCTGGATATGGCGGAGGGATTCCGGCGGGCGGACTGCGAGGTGTTGATCTGGGAATTGCAACCGGTGTGGTCACGACAGAAACGAGCGGGGGAGCATGGTCGCATAGCAGAGGCGATGCAGGAGACAGCGGAGGAGGTGCGGTGGTTGATCGAGTCCAACGACATCGACCTTTCGCTCGGGATGTGGGCGAATTCGCTTTTGTGCCTGTCACACGGGGAAAAGAACGGGGAAGTGGTTTCGTTTTTCGATCTGCTGGAGTCGCCGCATTTGCTGTGCTGGCTGGATGCGCCACACTGGGCGCATCAGGGGGCGTTTCAACCGCAGTTCGGATCGTCTTTGCTGCGGAGCAAGTGGTGCTTTAATATGATCAACAATCCGGGAACGGGTTCGGACATGGCGAATGTGCTGGGGTTTTCCAATGTGCTGCCGCAGCCGTACGGGGTCAATGAAGAAATTTTCCGGCCTTATGAGGAGGCGAAGGAGTATGATCTGGTGTTCGGGCTGGGACCGGGAGACGCCAAGCCGACGCCGTTGATGCTGAAAGAATTGGAGGCGGAGACTCCGGATCACGAGGCGATACGGCGGGATCAGGCGAAGCGAGTGCGGGCTCGGTTTGATGAGTTGGCGCAACCGTTTGCGAAGGAGCATCGGGCGGGAATCAAGAAGGTGCTGTCTCATCTGGTGGAGTTACAACTGGCAGCGCGGCATACGGCGGCATATGACCGGTTGTGTTCGCTGGCGATGCACGACCCGGGATTGAAGGGGGCGATCGAGCACTTGGTTTCGCATCCTCAGGCCTATGTGAAGGCGATGGAAGCGGTGCGCTCGATCGAGCAGTGGGAGCGGGCGTTTACGATCAGTTTTCTCAGTCGTCATTTTTCGTGTGCCGTGTTCGGGGAGCCAACACTGGAGGGATGGGGCTGCCGGGCGGAGATGCTGGGGCGGGTGGGGCATGCGGAACAGGCGAAGTGCTATGGGCGGGGGAGAGTGGGATTGAATGTGATGCGGTGGCAGGATGATCTGGGGTGCAATGTGAAGCCGTTTGAGATTGCGGCCTCGGGCACGGCGTGTCTGATGGGGAAGCGGGCGGGGGTGGAGCAGTGCTTTGCGCCGGATCGGGAAATAGTGTTGTTTGATTCGCCGGGAGAAGCGCGGCGAAAGATGGATGAATTGCTGAATGATGATGCCCGGCGGGAGGAGATTGCGGGGGCAGGGCGGGCGCGGGTGGTACGGGATCACACCTGGACGGCTCGGGCGCGGACGATTCTGGAGGTGATCGGGGAGAGTACGGGGCGATGGGAGTCGTCTCACCCTCAAACCGTCAATTCTGCATTGCCTATCTCAAAAGCAGCATGATTTCTGCACTGAAAGGGCTATGATCCCGCCATGTCGCTTCGTCCTTCCACTAGTCATACCCGGTTTACTCAATACAAAGTAGATTTGGCCGCCCACAACACGGAGGGTTCGCGTCATACCGCGGCCGCTCACAGCGAGATCAAGAAAAAGGCGAACACGCGACAACGGTCGTTTGCAGATTTGTTTCGGGAGTTTCTGGGATTGATCCGGGGCTATCACACGGCGGTGATTTTGAGTCTGCTGACGGTGACGGTGGCAACGGTTTTGAGTCTGGTGCCGCCTTATGCGACGAAGATCGTATTCGACAATGTGCTGAACGACGATCCCCTTGAGGGGCGGTGGGGAACGATGCTGGGGGGGTTGGAGCGGCGGGAATTGCTGGCGGCGATCGGGATCGGGTTGATTGTGATTACCTTGATTGCCTCGATGATCCGGTTGTGGGGGCGATGGCTCAATACGCGGGTGACGAAACGGATTCAGGCCAAGGTGAGAAGGCAGGTGTTTGATCACGCCGTGCGTTTGCCGTTGCATCGCATTCAGGAATTGAAATCCGGGGGCGTGGCGAGCATTCTGCGGGAGGATGCAGGGGCGGTGGCGGAGTTGCTGTTCTCCATGCTGTACAACCCGTGGCGGGCGATCATCAAACTGATCGGAACGATGGCAATTCTGTCGTTTCTGGACTGGCGGTTGCTGGTGGGTTCGCTGGTGCTGGTGCCCACGGTGTTTCTGACCCATCGAACCTGGATCGCGCGGATTCGACCTTTATTTCGGGATATACGGCACAGTCGGCAGTTGATCGATGGGCATTCAACGGAGGCATTCGGGGGGATGCGGATCGTGCGGGGATTCGGGCGGCAACGCACGGAAACGAACCGATTTACCCGGAACAATCACTTTCTCATTCGGCAGGAACTGCAGGCGTGGTGGTGGTCGAGGGGGGTGGATACGGCATGGGCGGTGTTGATTCCCATCGCGTCCGCACTGTTGATCTGGTATGGCGGAAACCGGGTGATGGACGGGGTGCTGACCATCGGAGACCTCACGGCGTTCCTGATGTATCTGCTGTTCCTTTTGGAGCCGCTGGCCACCCTGGCGGGGAGTGCGACAGCGTTTCAGAATTCCCTGGCGGCTCTGGATCGCATTCTCGATCTCATGGCGGAACCCCCGGAAGTGGAGCCGAATCCGGATGCGGTGCTGCTTGATCCGGAGCGGGTGGACGGGCGCCTCACGATTCGAAATCTGTCGTTTGCCTATCCGGGAACGGAGCGACTGGTACTGCGGGATATTAATCTGGAAGTGCAGCCGGGGGAAATGATCGCTTTGGTGGGACCGAGCGGGGCGGGGAAGACCACTCTGTGTAACCTGATCGCCCGTTTCTACCAACCCCCGCCCCCGGAAGTTGATCAAGGTGAGAACCATACGGCTCAACAAGCCGCATTCAATACAGCCGCGATTGAATTAGACGGCGTAGATCTCCGGGATTTTGATCTCGATTCGTATCGTCGTCTGCTGGGGATCGTGGAGCAGGATATTTTTCTGTTCGATGGAACGGTGGCGGAGAACATCGGTTACGGTCGGCGAGGAGCAACCCTGGAAGAAATCGAGAACGCGGCCCGACTGGCGAATGCCCATGATTTCATCGCCGAATTGGAGCAGGGATACAACACACTCATCGGGGAGAGGGGCGTGAAACTGAGCGGCGGGCAGCGGCAACGACTGGCCATTGCCCGGGCGATTCTGGCTGATCCCCGGATTCTTATTCTAGATGAGGCAACAAGTTCGTTGGATACGGAGAGTGAGCGGCTGATTCAGCAGAGTCTGGATACGCTGCTCAACGGCCGCACGAGTTTTGTGATCGCCCACCGGCTGAGCACGATTACCCACGCAGACCGAATTCTGGTGCTGGAGAATGGAGCGATCATCGAAGCGGGCACGCACGATGAGTTGATGGAGGAAAGCGGGAAGTACCGGCAGATGGTGGAGTTGCAGACGACCCCGGGGCCGGGTCGAGATCGGGAGGCGGCGCTGGTTACTCC
>CAZLXE010000189.1:0-4459 GCA_964563005.1 uncultured Isosphaeraceae bacterium | reverse complement strand
AGTTCCGCCCGAACCTCATCCAGTGCCGCCCGAATCTCCGCTTGCTCCTGCAACTCCTCAGGCGAAACCACGGCAACCTGCTCGATTTCCGGCACTTCTGCCCGTGAGGGAATCCAAACATAACCACCGACCAACACTGTAATTAGAAGAGAAACCACCCCCCAGATCCCCGTCACCCGCACCGGCACAACGCCTCGAATATTCACCCGCTCCGCCAACCGATCTCCCTCCTGAATCACCAGCGGGGCGAAGGTTTCACCACGCGACAACTCCGGTTCAGACAACACCTTATACGCCGAGCCCAGTCGATCCCGCAGGTGCAAGGCCCGGTCCAGATCCACCACCACTTCCAGCCGATTCACGCGTCTTGATATAGCCCAGGCCGCCCCTCCCAAAAACCCCAATACCGCGAACCCCGCATACATCCAAACTCCAATATGCAAACCAGAAATCCGGTCAATCCCCAGCCCTAAAATCCCCATTCCCAGCCCCGCTGCCAACCCCAACCCACTGCTATGCAACAGTTTATGCCCCATCCTCCGCCGCCCGGCTTTCCGAATCAACTGCTCCAGAGAGGTCATGATTCTCAACCAGTCCTATCAATGAAAGACAAAAACATCAGAAAATTCGCCTAAGAAATCCGCCGCTCGTGCGTCTTAACCACAGACGGGACTCATTATAGTCCCGGCACATTTCCGCCACCACCATTTCAGGAGCATCCTCATGCACACCCGTCAAATTATCATCCTGATCGGGCTGATCACCACATTCATAATCGGCGGAAACGCCCACGGCTCGGGCCTTTTAGCCCCCACCGACCAATCTCTGCCCCCCCTGCGCATCACCAATCACCTCGTCGATGTCGCCATCAGAAGCAACATCGCCCGCACCAAACTCACCCAGACTTTCCGCAACGACACAAACCAGCGGCTGGAAGCAACTTACATCTTCCCCCTCCCCGAAAACGCCGACCTCACCGACTTTCAGATGTCCTTTAACGGCAAGATGGTCCAGGGCGAAGTACTCCCCGCCGACAAAGCCCGGCAGATTTACGAATCCATCGTCCGCCAGGCCCGCGATCCCGGTTTAATCGAATTTATAGGCCGTCGTTTGCTTAGAATGCGGGTTTTCCCCATCGAACCCAACAGTGACACCACGATTTCCGTGCAATATCAGCAGGTCTGCCGTCCCCTCAGCGGGATGATGGGCTATCACTATCCACTCCGTACCCCGAATACCCGGGGTCAGGCGTACGGCACGGTGCGTTTCGCCGTTACTTTGGAAACGCCGACGCCGTTGAAATCTGTCTGGTCCCCATCACATTCGGTGGAGATCGTGCGCAATGGCGAATATAAGGCGACGATCGCGTACGAAGGGGCAGGGGGATCACTCGAAGACGATTTTGTCCTTCTTTATGACACGGACGGCGGCGACCTCGGCCTGTCCCTCGTCGCCCACAAACCCATGAATGATCAGCCGGGGCATTTCGTGCTGATGCTGACTCCCAAGCAGTTATGGTCTGATCAGGATGTGCAGCCGCAGGATGTGGTGTTCGTGCTGGACACGAGTGGGTCGATGGCGGGGGAGAAGATCAATCAGGCGCGGGAATCGCTGCGATTCTGCATCGATCAACTTGACGACCGGGATCGCTTTTCCATCGTGCGGTTCTCCAGCGGTTTCGATGTGCTTTTTGACAGTGTGACCGAAGCGACACCGGAGAATAAAACGAAAGCGAAGGAATGGGTGAGCGGATTCCAAGCATCAGGGGGCACTAACATAGCCGATACGCTGCAACATGTTTTGGGCATGCGACCCACGCATGGCCCAGCTCCTCTGGGACTGAAAAAATCCCAGAGGCCCTTCATCGTAGTTTTTCTCACCGACGGGCAGGGCAATCGGCCGCCGGAAGAAATACTTTCCGCACTCGGGGCAACAGGTCTCAAAGCGTCTTTGCGCATCTTCCCCTTCGGGGTGGGGCACGATGTGAACACTGTGCTGCTCGACGGGCTGGCCAATGATTTCACCGGGAGGCCGACTTATGTGCAGCCGGGGGAGAACCTGGAACTGGTGCTGGGCGATTTTTTCAGTGTGATCAGCCGTCCGGTGTTGACGAATCTCAAACTTTCCCTGCCGGGCGTAGGAGCGACGGAGCAGTTTCCCGCGGTGCTGGGTGATTTATATCATGGGCAACAGTTGATTCTGGCGGGGCGGTATGCTGATGCGACCACAGGCCCGGTGACACTGACCGCGACGCGGAACGGCAAGCGGGTTACTTATACCTGGGACGACACTTCCTTTGCGAACACGGCGGAGGCGACTTATGTGCCGTCGGTGTGGGCGGGGCGGAAGATTGCGTACTTGATCGACGAGATTCGGGCGCACGGGGAAAATACAGAGATGATTGCGGAGATCATTGCGTTGTCGCAGGAGCATGGCATTCAGACACCTTATTCGAGTTGGCTGGTGAACCCGGAGCAGATGGTGGCATTCCATAACGCCCCGAATCTGGATTTAAGCGGTGCGATGAGGCAACGCGGTGTGCGAGGGGGGGGTGGAATGGGCGGCGGTGGTTTATTCGGGAGTCCGGAAGATTTGTCGGCCCCCGCTTCGAGAGCCATTCGGGATGCGGGTATCAGTCTCGGTCAGGCCGTGGCCATCGACGACTTAGAAGCCCTGTCTTCCTTCGGCGATCTCGATCTTAAAATGGCGGGTGAAGCGATGAAAGAGGAAGCGGGCAAGGCGGCGACGCTGCTGGCGAAGAAAACCGCCGAGATGAAAAGCATGCGTTCCCGCGATGAGGGACGGCTCAAGCAATCCGCACTCGCCGTACAGAAGATCGGCAAGACCTGGTTCCACCGTCTCGGGGCGTATCTGGTAGATGAACGGTTCACGGATAAGGCGACCATCATCGTGGTGAAATTCGGCTCGACGGCGTATTTTGATCTCATTGCCGAGCGGCCTGATCTGCGGCCGATTCTGGCCCGTCAGACCCGGATGCTGCTGATGGCGAACGAGGCCACGGCAATCCTGATTTCGGAACGGACAGGGAGCGAAGAATTTTCATCTGAACAACGGGAACAATTGGGCCTGAGTGCGCGTTAAACAAACAGAAGTCGCACAGCTCAGGCATCATTCACTTACGGCCCGACCGGGTTACCCCGGTCTGGCCGTTTTTAAATTTGGGGGAATGGTCCATTTATTTGAGGGGGAGCAGGGCAATTTGAGGATCCGGATAAATCCTGAACTCCATCGCGTACAATGGGGTGGCACTTCTTCGCCATCATTATGCGCATCGATCTACGAAATTTGCAGCGGGAATTGATCGGGCGGCTGGACTTATCGCCGGATGATCGTCCCACCAAAACGCGGCTGACGGATTCCAAACGAGAGGTGATTCTCAATTGGGACTCCGCCGTGGATGATGGGGGGCAACTCCGCCGGTGCATATCCTGCGGTTGTCAGGATTTGTTTCGGGAAAAATCGTTTCCGGCGGCGGCGGGAATCATCATTGTGCTGGCGTTCATTGGGGGCGTGGTGGGCGTGCTGGGTTTGGCCACTTCGACGCTCGCGCAGATCGGTATGATTCTGATGCTGACCATCGACATCGCGTTGCTGGTGTTTTCGAGGACACGGCTGGTGTGCTATCGTTGCCGCACGAGTTATTATGATCTTCCCATAGCGTCGTATCATCGGCGGTGGGATCGCTCGGTCGCTCGCAATCATCCGGCCCCGGCCCTCATGCCTGCAGATTCTCCCGTCCCTGTTCCATCCGCTTCATCTGAGCAGCAGAAACTCGAAGTATGACCAACTTGCACCCACTCATCCTGCTTGGCGGGGGCGGACACGCCCGGGTGGTCGCAGATGCAGCACGGATTGGGGGCTGGGGATTCCGGGGGTATCTCGATGACCGGGCACCGGAGGAGGGAATCGAGAATGCTGATCTGCCGTATCTCGGAGGGATTGGTCAATTGGGCGATCTTCTGGAGGCGGCTCCGGTGCCGATCGTGATTCATGCGGCGGTGGGGGATGGTCATCTTCGGGAAGAGTGGCTGAGCGGATTGGCGGAAAATGCCATCGTGACGATCTTTCATCCCCGAGCGATCATCGGAGATATGGTGGATCTGGAGCCGGGCGTGTTTGTGGGGCCGGGAGCGATCATTAATGCCGGGGCGCATATCGGCCGGGGGGCGATCGTCAATTCGGGAGCGATTGTGGAGCACGATGTTGAGGTGGGGGCGTTCAGCCATATTGCGCCGGGGGCGATTCTGGCGGGGGAGGTGCGAGTGGGCGAGTATGCACTGATCGGGGCGGGGGCGACGGTGCTGCCGGGCGTGGCGATCGGGGCGGGGGCGATTTTGGGGGCGGGGGCGGGGGCGGCGCGGGATGTTCCGGCGGGGTGCACTGCGGTAGGGATTCCCCCCCCTGCTGCCTCAGCACCCCCCCCGGTTGGCGGGCAAGC
>CAZLXE010000188.1:0-4477 GCA_964563005.1 uncultured Isosphaeraceae bacterium | reverse complement strand
TCGCCAATCTCTCTCTCTTCTCTCCGCGTCGTGCCTCACCGTACGGCGTGGATTTTCCCGGTCGCCGCATTTCACCAGTGCGGCGATTCGTCGTTTTGCCCAAAGCACTCAACCGAAATCACGGTCAACCGGGAAAAATAACCAGCGCCAATGCTTCAAGAGAAACACCGATGCTGGTCGTGGTAAGAATTTGAATTATCAGCTCAATCCCCCCATGGGTAAGAGCAATGATCAAGCCATAAAGTCAATCTGGCTGGGTGGCAGCGGGTTTCTTTTCTGCATTCTTATTGCTGCCGCCATTTTCACTGCTATTCCCAGAGCAGCCCCACAAGGCCGTACATGCACATATCACGATAAGCAAGCTGAGAGGTTTCCAATTCAATCGCATCATTTAATCCTTTGCATTCAGGGTTTCATGAGAAATCCATTCAACGGAAGAATGGGTTTCACAAACGAACTCTGTATCCTCGGTGATTATTCATCTTCTTCATCGAAAACACCATCCGCGAGGTCTTGGAGATCCTGATCGCGGGCCTCAATATCGGCAATCAGCCCTTCCGCCGCCCCCTTCGCCTTGCCCAGTGTGGAATTGTAATCTCCGGCAGATCCTCTTGTCGTCTTCGAAGTGATCTCCTTTTCCACTGGCGGTGCTTCTACCCGTTGCTCCGGGGTCAATGCGCCCTCTTCCACTGCCTCATCGCAGCCGCTCCCCAGAATAATCAATCCCCCGATACAGAGACCAGTCCAGGTTTTCCGGTAAATTCGTTTATCAAGCATCATCAGGCATCCCTATCAAGAAAAAATGGGGGATTCAACACCCGGACATCATAGCCAACCATCGGGAGGCAGGAATATTCTTACGATCCCCATCCGAATCACCCCGAGGAGCCCATCCCCCAGGTCGGTCCCCAGCGGAACCAGATGGCAATTATCACCAAAGCCAGCCCCACCCCCATTCCGAAGGCCTCCCAGAAACCCAGATTCCACTGCTTGGCGAAGGCCAAAGGCACAAAAAAAGCCAATCCCAGGGGAACCAACACCAGCGTTTGCCCCGCCAGTACGCTGATCGGCTGGATATCTCCCTCCTTTCTCCAAAGCACCAGAAACGCCATGATACTCGTCAGAGGCAGCGTCAGAATCAACCCGCCCACCTTCGGATATTTTCCCGCCACCTCTGAAACCGAAACCACTATCGCCCCCGCAATCAAGCCCTTCACGATCATCATCCACATTGCGAAATCTCCATAAGTAAGCAGAAACCGGTCATTTATTCATCTGCTGGCAACCCTCAACAAAGGCATTCGTGCCAATATGGCAGGAATCCTTCCCCCATGGTGGTTTCCTGTCAGAAAATCTTCTGGGCAAGCAGGCCTCAGGAATCATAAAACAAGGGTATTGAAGAGATTGCGCCATATTTTTCATCACCAGATACAGGCACGAATCTTGCCAATTCTCAAGTTCGATGATCCTGCGCTCTCATCATACCGACCTCCCCGGCCATGCCGAGACCACGCCCCAACGGCTGAACCTCCTGCTGTCGTGTGGCTCTTGGCGAACCAACACCGCCGTGGATCAACTTCCCCGTCTCCTCAATCCGATGGGTATTTCCTCCTACCGGGTTGAATCGGGCGAAGAAGCCGAGGAAGTCATTCGCACCTACCAGATTCACATTGCCGTTGTGGACATGGCCATTCCCCTCACCACCCGCCGGGAGAACAGGCCCGGCGACAGTGGCGGAACCCGAATCGTCAAACTCCTCCGTCGCCTGCACAAACCACCTCCAATGGTCCTCGTTCGGCCTCCCCAGCCACAAATGAAAGAATCTGGCCGGGGGCTGACCGTAGCCCTCCGCGAAGGTGTCTTCGCCGTCATTGATCGGCCCCTTGAAATTGAATCCGTCCTGAAGGTCATGCGCCGCATTGTTGAACGACATTATGACGACAGCTGGCCCGAATCCTAAGTCCAAAATTGTAATTTTCCCCATTCCCTCTTCCTAGAAATCAGGAGCACACGCACATGAAAGTTAAACCCCTCGGCGACAAAATCATCATCAAGCGCGCCAATGCCCAAACCAAAACCGAAGCCGGTATTTTCTTGCCCGAATCCGCCAAAGACAAGCCCGCTGAAGGCAAAGTCATGGCTCTCGGCAACGGCAATCTCAACAAGGACACCGGCGAATATATCCCCTTCACCGTCAAGAAGGGTGATTCCGTCCTTTTCTCTTCATACGCAGGCACCGAGATCAAAGTGGACGGCGATGAACTCCTCATCATGACTGAGAATGATATCCTCGGCATCATTGAATAAACCCTACGGAGGCACAATCCCTCCCTTAGGAACACACCCATGGAACGCACCCCCCTGTACGACATCATCCAAGACATGAAGGGAACCGACAAAGAGCTCAATCTCATTATTGCCGGTGAAGATGATCCGTTGGAAATCGTCAATGTCGTCAGCGTCGAAAAACTCCTGTCTTCGCAGGGTCTGCGCGTCACCACCAAGCAGAACTACATTTGGATCGACGCCACCCATGTGTCCTGTGCGTACCAGGTGCGGACTGACCTCTGACCCATGACTCTCACCCCGGAACAACTTCGCTCTGCTCTTGGCGAGCTCAACGGCCAACGCGGCGATGTCCGATTCGAATTTGAATCCGGACACCAATGCCTCGTAAAAAACGCCATCCTCGTTCCCGCAGAAGAGGATCAGGTACTCAAACTCACAGACGGCACACAGGAATATCTCCTCGATACCGAACGAATTCTCTGGGTCGAAATTGGCTCTCCCGCCAGTTCGGGCCTGACCCCTGAATAAAACTTCCCAAACCCTTTTTTAAATCACCAACAATCTTTCAGTAAGGAAAAAACACTATGACTGCAAAAAGCATCGCCTTTGATGTGGACGCCCGAGATCGAATGCTCCGTGGCATTCAGAAACTCGCCAAGGCCGTCAAAATCACGCTCGGCCCCTCCGGCCGCGTCGCCATTCTCGAAAAGTCCTTTGGCGCCCCAAATGTAACCAAGGACGGCGTCACCGTTGCCAAGGAAGTCGAACTCGAAGACCCCTACGAAAACATGGGCGCTCAGATGGTCAAGGAGGTCGCCTCCAAATCATCCAAAGACGCAGGCGACGGCACCACCACCGCCACCGTCTATGCCGAGGCCATTTTCACTGAAGGTCTCAAGAATATCACCGCCGGGGCCAATGCCAACGAAGTAAAACGAGGTATTGATCTCGCCGTGGATGCCGTAGTCGGCGAACTCCAGAATCTCTCCAAACCGGTGAAAAGTTCGAACGAAATCGCTCAGGTCGGAACCTGTGCCGCCAACCAGGACGCCACCATCGGCAAAATCATCGCCGAGGCCATGGACAAAGTCGGCAAGGACGGCGTCATCACCGTCGAAGAAGGTCAGTCTCTCGACACCACCGTCGAACTCCTCGAAGGCATGCAGTTCGACAAGGGCTACCTCTCCCCCCACTTCGTCACCAACCCCGCCGACATGGAAGTCGAACTCAGCGATTGCCATGTCCTCATTCACGAAAAGAAACTCTCCAGTGCGAAGGACCTCCTTCCCCTGCTCGGCAAAGTCGCCGAGGCGGGTAAGTCTCTTCTCATCATCGCCGAGGACATCGAAGGTGAAGCCCTCGCCACCCTCGTCATCAACCGGCTCCGCGGCACGCTCAAGGTCGCTGCGGTCAAGGCCCCCGGTTTTGGAGATCGTCGCAAGGAAATGCTCGAAGACATCGCCACCCTCACCAATGCCACCGCCGTTATGGAAGAACTCGGCATCGACCTCGAAACCCTGTCCCTCAAGGATCTCGGTCGGGCCAAGAAAATCACCATCACCAAAGACGACACCACTATCGTCGAAGGTGCGGGCAAGACCAGTGACATCAAGGGTCGCATCGAAATGCTTCGCAGCCAGATCGAAAACTCCTCCAGCGATTACGACCGCGAAAAACTGGAAGAGCGACTCGCCAAACTCGCCGGCGGCGTGGCTCAGATCAATGTTGGAGCCGCCACCGAAGTCGAGATGAACGAAAAGAAAGCCCGTGTCGAAGATGCCCTTCACGCCTGCCGGGCCGCGGTTGAAGAAGGCATCCTCCCCGGCGGCGGCGTCTCCGTCATCCGGGCCAGGAAAGCCCTCGAAGCGGCCCGCAAAAAGGCCAAGCGCGATGAAAAGGTCGGCGTGGACATCATCTTCCGTGCCCTCACCGCCCCCATCAAGCAGATCGCCGACAACTGTGGCGAAGAGGGCGCGATCGTCTGTCAGAAAGTCGAAGAGTCGGGCGACACCAACTTCGGCTACAACGGCGTGACCGGAGAGTTCGAAAACCTCGTCAAAGCCGGCGTCATCGTCCCCACCAAGGTTGAACGCGCGGCCCTCCAGAACGCCGCTAGCATCTCTGGCCTCCTCCTCACCACGGACTGTGCCATCACCGAGATCAAGGAAAAGAAAGCCAAAGCCCCCGC
>CAZLXE010000187.1:0-4489 GCA_964563005.1 uncultured Isosphaeraceae bacterium | reverse complement strand
CCTCCGGAATCACCCCGACCGGGAATAGTATGCGGATGGCGTAAGGATTCCCCTTGCCATTCCTCTGAGCGACATTGAGAATATGCGACGGGTCACGGAGACGGGGGCAGTGGTGGCTCGCCTGTCGCCGGGATTTTATCTGCGGCCGGATGGGGTGGAAGATCTGGTTGATTTCATGGCGGGAAAGATGCTGGATCTGCTGGGGGGGTGGAGCATGAGTTGGAAACGCAGTGGGGGGGACGCGGGCGTATGAATCCGACTTGTATCAGGAATCAGGGGTATCAGGAATCAGGGGTAGATTCTTATTTAATTCAAGATTGCCTGTCAAGAGTGCCTCTCGGAGCGTCGATGGTATTAGAGGATAAATAGATCGGTAATTATTAGTATGTGATGGCCCCTCTAATTAAGAGGCACGATACACACCAGGCCATAGGATTAAGTACCCAGGGCACCATATACAATCCTATTTAGGAGCATTCCATGACGACAACTCTCAAAGATAAATCGGTATCCACCCAGAGCAAGGCTGCGCTGTCTCGGGAGGACGACGATAAATTTCTCTCGTTCACCCTGGGAACGGAAACCTACGGGATTGAGATTCTCAAGATCCGGGAAATCATGGGCATCATCGAGATCACGCCCCTCCCCCAGATGCCCGCGTTCGTCAAGGGGGTTATCAACCTGCGGGGTAAAATCATTCCCGTCATCGAAATGCGCATCCGGTTCGGGCTGGATTCCATCCCCAACACGGAAGAGACCTGCATTATCGTGGTCGAGGTGGTGGAGAAAACCACCGGTGATCTGTTCCAGATGGGGGTCATCGTGGACACCGTCCACGAGGTGCAGGAAATCCCCGCCGCCCAGATCGAGCCCGCCCCCGCCTTCGGATGTGCCGTGAGCACGGACTATGTTCTGGGGATGGGCAAAGTGAGCGATGGAGTGGTCATTCTGCTCGATATCGATCGCGTCCTCTCGGAGGGTGAAATGTCCACCCTGCACCAGGCCGCACGGCGGGAGGCCTCCACTCCGGCGGCAGGAGAAAAGGATCAGGTCGCGGCGACCTGAAATGGAGAAAATATTATCGGGATTCAATAAATACAACCGTTTGGCGGACTCCGCACGAAACAATTCCTCTACCTCAAGAAAATTACGCTTTAAGATTTACCAAGGATGCAGATATGAAACTTACTATTAAAACCAAACTCTACGGCTATGGACTCCTCAGCATTATCCTGACCCTGATCATCGGGTACTTCGGATACCGGGGTATCGAAGAAGTTGGGCACAGTCTGTTTGTGGTTTGCGATGAGGAAGCCCCTCTCGTCGACATGGCCAACGAAATGAGACTTTCCCTCATGACCGGCCAGAATTCCATGGAGGAATTCAAGAGCGCCACCTCCGCTCTGGCCACCAGCAGTGATACTCAGGAACGCGAGGAAATTGCCTCTGCTTACCGGCAAACGCTCGAGGATTTTGACACTTTTACCGACGCCATTCTCGAGGGGAGCACCCTCGATGGCGGCATGGTGGTCATAAAAACCGATAATGATGAGTTGGCTAACTTGGTCCGCCGGGCTGATGAAGTTCACAACACCAAGTTCCAGGTGGCTGCGGAGTCCATGATGAATGACTCCATCAAGGCCCTGGAAAAAGTGGCCGAGGCGGGCGTGGCCATGGCGGCGGTGGAGCAGTTGCACAAGGAAGTTCTCGCTGATTCGGAAATTGTCCAGAAAATGATTTACCGGGAAATCAGTGAACGGTCCAGCGGTGATGAGGTCGGCGCGAAAGCTCGGGCCATCCTGAGCGAGGAAGTGCCCCTCCTGAGCATGGCCTTGGAGCTCATGAACGCCCTGAATCAGTCGCGTATCCCCCTTGAGGAATTCGTCAAGTCAAGCGATCCGGAAGACCTCGACGACTATGAGCGGAAGTTTGCGGCCTCGATTGTGGCCTTTGACGAGTGCGTCGCGGCGATTTTAGATGGGGCAGTCGTCGATGGGGTGCAGGTGATCGCCACCGACAACGATGAAGTTCGGGCCGCCATCGAGGAAATAGACGAGAATCATACGGAATTCCAGCAGCAGGCCGCGGAACTCATGACCAAGCACCGCATGGCCATCGAGCAGGTGGCCGCCTCTGACAGGTCTATGGCCAAACTGGATGCAGCCGGTGCGGAGGCGTCGGCCATTTTGAATCAGGTAGAACAAACCGCAGGTGAAGAAATGACCGTGGCGAAGGCCAATGGGGCCAGCGCCCGGTCCACCGCCACCACCATGATTATCTCAGTCATCATCATCTCGGTGATTGCCGGTGTCCTCATCGGATTGTTCCTCACCCGTTCCATCACCAGTCCCATCGGAGTCATCATCCGCACGCTGTTCAAGATGACGGACGGCGATGGAGACCTGACCCTCCGCCTCGATACCAATCGATCCGATGAGCTGGGTCAGATCAACACCTCCATCAATGAATTCGTGGAGGCCATCCAGACCGCCAACGCCGAGTCGCTCAAGGTCAACGAGATGATGCGGCAGATGCCCACGAATGTTCTTCTCTGCGATCAAAGCGGCACGCTCATGTATATGAACGAAACCGCTCAGAAGACTTTTTTGAAATGGGAGAACATCCTCTCCCTCAAGGTCAGCGATATGATCGGGAAGACCATCGATATCTTCCATAAAGATCTCCAGGTGCTGCAACGCCATATCTCCTCCCCCCGCCAGAACCTGCCCCACGCGGCGGAGTTCAGAATCGGTGATGATGACATCACCCTGCAGGCCGACGCGATCTGGGGCGCCGAGGGCGAATTCATCGGGTGCATGGTCTCCATGACCGATGTTACCGAGCAGAAACGAATGGAGCAGGAGCAGGCCGAGGCCCAGCAGCGGGAACGGGCTGCGGCCAAGGAACTGCAGGAAAAGGTGGATCAACTGCTGGTCGTGGCCGTTAGGGCGGGGGAGGGCGATCTTACGGAATCTGCTCCGTTTACGGGTGAGGATTCCATGGGTCAGTTGGCGGATGGTTTCGGAAACATGATCGAGAGCATATCAAAGGTGATTTCCGATGTGTCGAGCGGCTCAAGCCAGATCGACCAGGGATCGCAACAGATTTCCCAGAGCAGTCAAGATCTCTCCGAGGGGGCGTCTCAGCAGGCGGCAAATCTGGAGCAGATTTCATCCTCCCTGGAGGAGATGTCGTCCATGACGAGCCAGAATGCGGAGAACGCCAAGCAAGCGGCTACGCTCTCTGCGGAGTCGCAGACGGCTGCCGATCTGGGTACGGCGGAAATGGGCAAGATGTCGACCGCGATGGATGAGATCAAGAAGTCGAGCGATGAGATCGCGAAGGTGATCAAGGTGATCGACGAGATCGCATTCCAGACCAACCTGTTGGCCCTGAACGCGGCGGTGGAGGCGGCCCGGGCGGGAGAGGCGGGCAAGGGCTTCGCGGTGGTGGCGGAGGAAGTGCGTAATCTGGCCCAGCGCAGCGCCGAGGCGGCCAAGGAGACCTCGACGATGATCGATGAATCGACGGGTCGGGCGAATGCGGGGGTGGAGATCGCCGGCCGGGTGGGAGAGGTGCTGGGCGACATCGAGACCAGCACGAAGAAAGTGAACACCCTGCTGGGAGAAATCGCCTCTGCTTCTCGGGAGCAGGCGGACGGGGTGGATCAAATTAACAAGGGTGTGACTGAACTCGATAAAGTAACGCAGCAGACCGCCGGGAATTCAGAGGAATTGGCGGCGGCGGCCGAGGAGACCGCATCCCAGGTGGGGGTGCTTCGTGAGTTGGTGACCCGGTTCAAGATCAAGGGTGAGAGTGAGGCCTCGGGTCTATCGGCAACAGGCCGCCCGTCTCCGTCTCTACGGTCGACCAGGGGTTCCGGGGCGCGAAAGGCCCGGATGGTTCGAAGCGGTGCCGGGCGCGACCCCGATCCCCGGCAGGTCATTCCTCTGGATGACGGTGATTTCGAGTCGTTCTGATTACGGTCTTAGAAAGTGTGTTCAGATAGGCAACAAGGGCGCCCCTGACGGCGCCCTTGTTGCGCAGGATGGTCTCATACTCCTGTTGGGTGAAAGAGCGGACTTAAAATTGGTATGCATTAACTCGAGGAGGAAGGAGACGGTACGGAAAGGCGTTCTGCGGCACGGGTAAGGTTTTTCCTTCGCGCTTCTCCCTCCGCCATGATTTACCAGACGATGCTCATTGCGGTATTCAGGGTGAATCCATGTGCTGCGAATGCTTCTTGCGGCATCCGGATTATTCCCTGAATTGTGTTTGGTTCCTGACCGACATGATATTAATATTGCCACGATGGAGGAAGCAGATGATCCTTCATGGAATGAGCGGGCACGATAAGGAATCTATTTGTAGGAAATCATTGGAGTGAGGAGAGAGTCATGAACATACGAAAACAACGCTTCCCATTTTTACGATCTCTGGGCATGATCACCTTCGGGGGAGTACTGGCTGGGGCAGGATTGATTGCGAC
>CAZLXE010000186.1:2726-4508 GCA_964563005.1 uncultured Isosphaeraceae bacterium | reverse complement strand
CCGGAGGGGGTGCGGTTGCCGTGGCATCGGGTGATTAATGCGCGGGGGGAGATCAGTTATCGTTCAGAGCCGGGGGATTTTGTGCCGGGGGAGGAGCATGAGCAGCGGGGTCTTTTGGAGGCGGAGGGGGTGGCGTTTGATGAGCGAGGGCGGGTTTCGTTGGAAAAATATCGGTGGCGGCCGCGTGGGTTTTGATCTTGCTGTTTCCTTTGACCTCTCATGATCAGAAGTCGTAAAGTCCGACATCCGGCACGCCAGCGCGGGCGAGGAGGATGGCGATGACGAGGGGAATGATGCAAGCGGTAAGCCGGACTCCCTCGGCTAAAAAGGGACGGCGTTTCAGTGGGGGGAATTCGCCGATCCAGAGAAAAGCAGGGGCGGCCAGGGGGAGAATAAAACAGGCAAAGGGCAGGCCCTCTTCATCGAAGTAGGTTTGGGTGAGGGTGAGCATGCTGAGGAGGATGACGCCGAGGATGAGGATGCCGCCGCGGGCGAGGGAAGCGTTGCGGTTGCGGAAGGAAAACAGGGTGAATACGCCGAGCACGCTGACGGTGGTGCCGGTGAGCAGGGCGAAGGTGGCGTGACCCGAGAGAAGGATGACATAGGCGGAAGTTCCGGCCGTGAGCGTTAAAGCCAGGGGTATGGGCCAGCCGCGTGTGCGGTGGGCGAGGGGTTCCATGATGATCCAAAAGAGAATCAGGGCTACTCCGACTCCGAGTCGCCATGACCATAATTGTGCTTCATCGACATACGGACGGAGCAGCCAGGCGAGAACTCCCGCGGCAAGCGGCCCGGCGAAGAGATGCAGCAGGCGAAATTTGGGAACCAGCGTCACCAAGAGGATGGCAACGCCGGAGATGAGAACAATAAAAAACAGCCAGCCCCACTGGGTGGGCGGAGGCCAGTGGGGGGTGCTGACCAGCCAGGCGAACACGGCGCAAAATGAGAGGGTGAGGGCGGAGGGAGCGCCCCAAGTGCCGAGAGGTTTGTCCGTGGGTGATTTCGGGCTCCGCCAGGGTTTCAGGGTGGGAAGTAAAATGGCTACCGCGATGATGGCGGATAGTCCCGGTCCCTTCAGCATCGGGTCCAGATCCGACAGATTCATGGCTGTGGCGACGATTCTTTTCGTTGTCCTTCGATGGCGGCGATGATGGTGACCGCATCGCCCAGCATGCCCTCTTTGGCATAGAGCGACATGCCGTAGTCGCTGCGTTTGACGGTGAAGCGGGCTTCAAAGCCGGAGCGGTGGCCGAAACGACGCCCGCCGCGGTCACTCTCTCCGATCCACTCGACTTCGGCGGTGATGGTTTTGGTGACGCCATGCAGCGTGAGATTTCCGGTGACGGTGAAGACATCGCCCGATTTTTTCTTGACGCTGGTGCTCTGGAAGGAAATGTTTTCAAACTCTTTGACATCGAAAAAGTCGGGGCTTTTGATGTGTTTGTCGCGGCCGGGGTTGTTGGAATCGACGCTGGCGGCGGGGATGGTGACGCTGAATTCGATCTCATTCGGCCGGGTGGGATCGAAGCGGTATTCACCTTCTGTGGTTTTGAACCGGCCGTAGAAGTTGCTGACTCCGAGATGCTTGATGCGGAAAAAGGTGTTGGAATGGACGGGGTCGATTTTGTAAAGGGGCGGCGACTCCGTATGAATCGGGCCTGCAAGCGGGGCTGGGGTGGGGCTTGAGACCGTCGGTCGGGCCGTCCAGGCGAGGGAAAGGAGGACGGTGGCGGCGATTCCGGACATCAACACTAATGAGCGCACTTTCATGGGGTATTCCTT
>CAZLXE010000186.1:0-2626 GCA_964563005.1 uncultured Isosphaeraceae bacterium | reverse complement strand
ATTCATGCCGATCTCGATGTCTGCCCTAACTGCGGCAACGCCATGCCGAAGCGGGATCAACTGGTGTGTCTCGAATGCGGGTTTGACCTCAAAACTCTGAAAATCATCGACATCGAGACCGGGGTGGAAGAAATCGATACGGAGGATCAGCGGGAAAAATGTCTCAGCCGGTCGGGGGTGGGAGACCAATGGCTGCCGGGTGGCATTGCGGCAGTGGGGGCGGGGGCGTTGATGTTCGGTTATGCGGCGGGGGCAGGGGGGCTTTATTCACCGATTGCAGGGGCGGGGGATGGGGCTGCTTCAACCATTGCGGCAAGCATGCGTTTGTCTGAACTGGTCCGGCTTCTGGTTTCAACGCTGTTATGGACGGGATGTGGGGTTGTCGGAATCTTCTTCACCGCGCACATTCTGAAGCAGCGGGTGGGTGATCTGCGTCTGGCGGTGATTCGGCTGATGGCCCTGGTGTTGGCCGCCAAACTGATGCAGTTCATCGATTTTCCACGACACCAGATACTGGAGCATGGGCTGGAGATTGTCCTGGAGTTTGCCGTGTTTATCGCTCTGGGCATGGGACTTTTTCGACTGGCCTTACGCGATGCGGCGACGATGGCGGCGGTTACGGCGATTTCATTTCTGCTCCTGCTGGGGGCATCACACCTCGTGGTGTGGATTCAATGAGAAGACGGCACAAAAAAACTTCCCTCACGGTGAGCCGTGGGGAAGTTATTCCGATTTTATTCGGGTGCGGTTGAGGGAATCAACCGGCTTGTTCTGTATCCAACTCAGGCGACACTCAGAAATCCGCGGGAAGCGGTTCCGGGATGCGCCCGATGAGGGATTGATTTACCAGCGGCGTCCGCCGCCGCCACGGTTGCCACCGCGACCGCCGCCACCACCACGCGATTCTTCGCGGGGACGGGCTTCGTTGACGGTGAGGGTGCGACCGTCGAGTTCGGTTCCGTTCACTTTTTCAATAGCATCGCGGCCTTCGTTGTCGTCGTTCATGGTGACGAAAGCAAAGCCACGGGACCGGCCGGTGTCGCGGTCTGTGGCGATAAACGCCTCATCCACACTCCCGTGCTGGCCAAAATGATCGCGGAGGCCGTCCTCGCTGGTTTGAAAACTCAAGTTGCCTACATAGATACGCATCGAAACACTCCAAGCAATTGCGGTTCACGAGGGCCTGGAGCCGGCGCGACACCACGGAGAGAAAACATGTCCGGCGTACAGCCGCCAGACCGAGTGGGCATGATAGCCACCATTTCAACTTTGGCAACCCAGGTAAATATATTGGAATATGAATAAGCCATGAAGACGAGAAATGGGGGTGTCCCAGAATTCGAGTGATGGCCAATCGCGAGGGGCTATCATGGGCATTATGGCTGCTTTTATATCTATGATTCTGAGTATATTGTCGATTCACCTTGCTGCTGTAGAAGCCAAAACCCCCATTTTGGAGCGGGTTTCCACGATTGCCCCGTTTCCCAGAGGATTGGCTATGGTCGATGGGAAATTATTCGTGCTCTGCCGGGGTCGAGTGCGGGGGGCGGGCGGGGTGTCCGCGGCGATCGAGGATCAGGCGGGAACGATTTATAAAATAAATCCAAATATTGCAGAACCGGCGGAGAATCCCATGGTGAGTGATGCCGTGCGGTTGAATGGAGAGGTGCTGACCCGCCCGACTTCCCCGCCGTTTCTTCTGTGGGATCGATCCTCCTTGCCACCGGAGCGGGATCGCCACACCGATCGCCCTTACTGCACCCTGCGCTGGCATGAAGCGACGCGGAGTTTTTATCTCTGCGCCTTCAGTGGAATCGATAAAAAGCGCACCCCGGAAGATCCCGTCGCCTTCAGTAAGAACCGAACGGACGGCCTGCTGCGTTACGACCTGCGAACCGAAGAGTGGTATGAAGTGGAGCGCCATGATCCGAAAGCGGGAGCCGCCTATCCCCACCATGATCCCGCGAACGCACCATCCCCCCACGGCTTTCTGAACGGGCCGGATAATTGTCTGCCTCTGGGGAAATGGTTGTATGCCGTGGGGAAGGACAACTCGGTGCTGGTGCGCTATGACCTATCGTCCCTGGAGAAGAATCCGGAAGGCGGCCCACCGCCGGGCGAGATGGTGTTGGGTGATCGGGTGCAACTGACCGATGGAACCGACCTCGACTTCCGGGGGCACAGCACTCTGGCCTTTCACGGGGGCTGGCTCTATGTCGGTTCGCGCACTACTTCCCAGATTATCCGCCTCGCTCTGGACAGCGATTTCACTCCTATTCGGCCGATCCGCGCGGAACTGATCGCTCGGTTTGAGCCGTTTGATGCCCGCACCGGGAGCAGTGCGAACATTACGGACATGTGCTTTGATCATGCGGGATGGTTGTATGTGATTTCCGCTCAGCCCGCCCGAGTCTATCGATTTCATCCCAACCCTCATGCTGTTTTTAATGCCCGCGATGAAGGGGAACAGCCGTGGGCCGACCTGGCGGCGCTGACGCACAATCCTCGGATGAAGGGGGAAAATGTGCTGTGGCACGGGGGTTGGCTTTATGTTACTTCGGGCGATGGGTACGACTATCAGGAGGGAGCAAGCGGCACGGTGTATCGGGTGCGGGCGGGTGATTGA
>CAZLXE010000185.1:0-4602 GCA_964563005.1 uncultured Isosphaeraceae bacterium | reverse complement strand
TTGCTGCAATGCAAAGATGATGATTGATGACCAGTTTTTTCGGGAGGTCGAACCGAATTGCTGGAACCCCCGGACACGGATTCAGGAGTGCGAACAGCATGGGGTTCAGGTGCAGGTGCTCAGCACCGTGCCTGTTATGTTCGGCTATTGGGCGAAACCGAAGGACACTCACGATCTGTCGCGGATTCTCAATGACCATATTGCGGGGGTCTGCCGGGAACGGCCCGATCGTTTTGTGGGGCTGGGCACGCTGCCTATGCAGGCCCCCGATCTTGCCGTGCGGGAACTCGAGCGGTGTATGAAGGATCTTGGTCTGGCCGGGGTGCAGATCGGCAGCCACATCAATCCCGAGGGACAGCATTGGAATCTGGATCGCCCGGAACTCTTCGCCGTGTTCGAGGCCGCGGCGGATCTGGGGGCGGCGGTGTTTGTGCATCCCTGGGACATGATGGGCAAAGCGACGATGCCTGACTACTGGCTCCCCTGGCTGGTGGGGATGCCCGCGGAATCATCGCTGGCCATCTGTTCCCTCATCTTCGGTGGCGTCTTTGAACGATTGCCCAACCTCCGCGCCTGCTTCGCCCACGGCGGGGGTTCTTTTCCCATGACCCTCGGCCGCATCGAACATGGATTCAATGTCCGGCCCGATCTCTGCGCCGTAAATAACACGATCAATCCCCGCACCTACCTCGGCAAGTTCTGGACCGACTCCCTCGTCCATGATGCCGACGCCCTCCGCTACCTCATCAACCTGATCGGTCCGAATCGCATCGCCCTCGGCTCCGACTACCCCTTCCCCCTCGGCGAACAACCCCCAGGAAGATTGATCGAATCCATGACCGACCTGCCCCCGGAAGTCAAACAATCGTTACTCTCAGGGGCCGCCCTTGAGTTTCTGGGCCTCCCCGAAGATTCCTTCACGCCCTCAAATGAAAATCCATAACCATGATCTTTTTTACCACAGAGCACACAGAGATCACAGAGGGGAGATATTATTATTCCAGATCCGATCAGCCCTGGAATCACCTAATCTCTTATTCAAAAATCTCTTCTCTGTGTCTCTCTCTGTGCCCTCTGTGTGCTCTGTGGTAATTAAAAAAGAATCAAAACCATGACGACTACCCAACTGACTACCGAATTCCAAACCGACGAAGCATTCGCCCGCTCTCTCGATGCCGCCGACCCCCTCGCGAAATATCGTGAGCAATTTCTCTTCCCCACTAGCGAAGACGGCACACCATTAACCTATCTCTGCGGCAATTCTCTCGGCCTGCAACCCAAAACCGCCGCCGCCATGGTGACCCGCGAAATGGAGGACTGGGCGAAGTTGGCGGTTAACGCTCATCTCGGCGGCCGCAATCCCTGGTACACCTATCACGAGCAGTTCCGCGACCCCATTGCCCGGGTGGTTGGGGCCGAGCCGCGGGAAGTGGTGGTGATGAATGCCCTCACTGTTAATCTTCACCTTCTCCTCACCACCTTCTACCAACCCACCAAGACCCGATTCCGCATCATCATGGAAGCGCCCGCCTTCCCCTCCGATACCTACGCCCTGAAAACCCATCTCCAAACCCGGGGACTCGACCCGGCGGAATCCCTCATAATCGTAAACCCCAGAGAAGGCGAACATACCCTCCGCACGGAAGACATCGAAGCGGTCATTGAGGAGCAGGGCGATTCCCTCGCTCTCCTCTGGATTGGCGGCATCAACTTCCTCACCGGCCAGGCAATGGACATGGCCCGCCTCACCAAAGCCGCCCATGCCGTGGGGGCTGTCGCGGGCTTTGATCTCGCCCACGCCGCGGGCAATCTGGATCTCCGGCTACACGATTGGGAGGTCGATTTCGCCGCCTGGTGTTCATATAAATATCTCAACGCCGGTCCCGGTGCGCCGGGCGGAGTGTTTATCCACGAGAAACATGCCAAGAACACCAATCTCCCCCGCTACGGCGGCTGGTGGGGGAATGATCCCAATACCCGTTTCCAACTCCACCTCCTCCCCGAGTTCATCCCCCGCGACAGCGCCGATGCCTGGCAGATCAGCAACCCCCCCATTCTCTCCCTCGCTCCCCTTCGCGCCGCCCTGGATATTTTTGACGAGGCAACCATGCCCGCCCTGCGAAAGAAATCCCTCGCGTTGACGGAATACCTGCGATGGCTCCTCGAACAGAATCCTCAAGGAAATTATGAAATCATCACCCCCCGCGAGCCAGAATCCCACGGCTGCCAACTCTCCATCCTCATAAACCAAAACCCCAAAGAGCGCCATACCGCCCTCGCCCGGGCCGGGGTTACTGTGGATTTCCGCGAACCGAATGTCATCCGCGTCGCTCCCGCTCCCCTCTACAATTCTTTTCTGGATGTCTGGAAATTTGTTCAGGTTCTCTCCCCATCGATGAACCAATGACCGGACCTGCTCAATGACTCCCCCTTCGGAAACCTCCATCACCATCGTCGGGGCCGGGCTCTCCGGTTCCCTCCTCGCCTGCTTCCTCGGGCGGCGCGGCTATCGGGTTGCCGTTTATGAACGCCGCCCCGACCCTCGGACCCGTGGCTTCATCGGTGGCCGCTCGATAAACCTCGCCCTTTCCGCCCGGGGTATCGATGCCCTGGAGCGAGTCGGTCTCGCCGAGGAAGTCCTGAAGGATGCCGTGAAAATGCCCGGCCGCATGATGCACTCGGTATCCGGCAACCTCACCTTTCAACCCTACAGCGCCAACAAGCACGACGCCATCAATTCTGTTTCAAGGGGTGGCCTTAACCTCGCTCTTATTAAAGCCGCTGATGACTTCGACAATGTTTCCTTTCATTTCGACCACCGCTGCACCGGCCTCAATCCCGATCTCCCCACTGCCCACTTCCACCACGAACAGACCGGTGAAGAATCTTGCATTGAAAGCACTGTTGTCATCGGGGCCGACGGCGCCTTCTCCGCAGTACGCAACACTCTCCAGCGTGATGAACACTTCAACTACAGCCAGTCCTGGCTCAAGCACGGCTATAAGGAACTGACAATTCCGCCCATCAATGGCGGCCTCCACGATGGCTTCGCCCTCGATCCCCACGCCCTCCACATCTGGCCCCGGGGCGGTTTCATGATGATCGCCCTCCCCAATCCCGACCGCTCCTTCACCTGCACCTGCTTCTGGCCTCTCAGCGGCCAAAACAGTTTTGCCCACATCAAAACCGACGAAGAAGTCCGGTCATTTTTCGAGCAGCATTTTCCCGATGCCGTCCCTCTTATGCCCACGCTTCTCGAGGACTACCAGAACAACCCCGTGGGTTCCCTCGTTACCGTCCGCTGCGAACCCTGGCATCATCAGGACAAAGTCGTTCTCATCGGTGACGCCGCCCATGCCATCGTCCCCTTCTACGGCCAGGGTATTAATGCTGGTTTCGAAGACTGCGTCGCCCTCGATGATATGATCGAAAAGCACGGCGATCACTGGGAAGATGCCCTCACCGAATACTCCCGAACCCGCAAGCCCCACGCCGACGCCATCGCCGACCTCGCCATTCACAACTTCCTCGAAATGCGCGACCGGGTCTCCTCCCCCTGGTTCCTCCTGGGTAAGAAACTCGAAAAATTCCTCCACCGCCTCTTCCCCCGCTGGTTCACCCCTCTTTATAACATGATTTCCTTCTCTACCATCCCTTACGCCGAGGCCTGCGCCAAAGCCGCCCGTCAATGGAGGATCATCGCCGTTGTTGCCGCCACCATTCCCGTTCTCATAACACTCCTCCTCCTTTTCATCTTAATAGAATCATCATGACCTCCGAAGCTCAGCCCCATCCCACGACAGCCGCCACCGACTATGCCCGGTATCTTATGCTGCCGGATCTTCTCACTCTCCAGCAGGTGCGTTCCGATCCCGAAGAGCATGATGAACTTCTCTTCATCATTATCCACCAGACTTACGAACTGTGGTTCAAACTCATTCTCCACGAACTCGACAAGGCCAAAGCCGACCTTTCCAACAATGACCTCTACGCCGCCATCAGCACCTTCGCCCGCTGCCGCACCATCATGAAAACCCTCGTCGGTCAACTCGACATCCTCGAAACCATGACCCCCATGAGTTTCCGCAGTTTCCGGGATCGCCTCGACACCTCCTCCGGCTTCCAGTCCAGCCAGTTCCGCGAAGTCGAGTTTGTCCTCGGCTACAAACGCGCCGCCGTCATGCAATACCTGCCGAAAGACAGTCCGGGGAATGCCGCGGTGGAAAATCGCCTGCGTGAACGGTCCATTATCGACTACTTTTATGATTTCCTCGAAGCGAATGCGGTTTCCATTCCGCCGGAAATCCGCCAGCGCGACCTCACCGAACCGGCCATCGCCAATAAATCAATTCAGCAAGCCCTCCTCCACCTCTACCAGACCCGCCCCGATCTCACCGTTCTCTTTGAATCCATGACCGACCTCGATGAGGGCTTCCAGGAATGGCGCTATCGCCATGTCAAAATGGTCGAACGAACCATCGGCTCCAAACGCGGCACCGGCGGCTCCCCCGGCGTTGAGTTCCTCAAGAAATCCCTCTTCTCACCCGTCTTCGCCGACCTCTGGGCCATTCGCCACGAGTTGTAACCCCCCGGAATCCCCGG
>CAZLXE010000184.1:0-4636 GCA_964563005.1 uncultured Isosphaeraceae bacterium | reverse complement strand
GACTGCATCGACCAGTGCCCCGGCCAGAATGACACGATCGATGCCAATGGAAATGGCATTCCCGACTGCTTGGAGACGGCGCCCTGTCCCGCTGATATCACCCCCGCAGGTGGCAACGGCGTAGTCAACATCGACGACCTGGTCGCCCTCCTCAACGCCTTCGGTCCTTGTCCGGCTCCACCCGCACCCTGCACCGCCGACATCACCCCCGCTGGCGGCAATGGCGTGGTCAACATCGACGATCTCGTCGCCCTCCTCAACGCCTTCGGTCCCTGCCCCTGATCCCTGATTCATAAACGATTGAGTTCTGGACATTTCCAAAATCAAAAGCCCGCGATGGCAAAATCGCGGGCTTTTTCATGATGCTCAATTCGCCCCTCATGCCTCAAAAATAGTTCGAGGCGATTGAAATGCCCAGAAGAGGACTCGAACCTCCACGGGATTTTACTCCCACCAGCACCTCAAGCTGGCGCGTCTGCCAATTCCGCCACCTGGGCCGTGCGGGCGAGCAGTATATCGCATACGGCAGGCCTGTCGAGCGATTTCCGCTCCCAAAGGGCTACCATGCCCTCATGACCACTCCCACCCTCCGCATCACGGAGATTTTTCACTCCATTCAGGGTGAATCCACCCACGCCGGCAGCCCCTGTGTCTTCATTCGTCTCACCGGCTGTCCCCTCCGCTGCCGCTATTGTGACACCGAATATGCCTTCCGGGAAGGACAAACCCAATCCATCAAAGACATCATCACTGAAGTATCCACCTACCCCACCAACCTCATCGAAATCACCGGCGGCGAACCCCTTGCCCAAAAAAGCGTCCACAATCTCATCACCCGTCTCTGCGATCTCAAAAAAACCGTCCTCATCGAAACCTCCGGCGCCCTCGATATTGCCTCCTGCGATCCCCGCGCTATCCGTATCCTCGATCTCAAGACACCCGGCAGCGGCGAAATGAGCAAAAACCTCCTCGAGAACCTCGATCACCTCACTCCCCATGATGAAATAAAATTCGTCATTCTCGATCGCCCTGACTACGAATGGACCCGCACCATGATCGAAACCCATCAACTCGATCAGCGTTGTGCCGCCATCCTCCTCTCCCCCGTCCACGAACAACCTCACGAAAATGAAATCCCCGGCTGTCCCGGCCTCCCCCCTCATACCCTTGTGGAATGGATGCTCGCCGATGGCCTCCCCGCCCGACTCCAGCTCCAACTCCACAAGTTTATCTGGGATCCCCGAAAAAGAGGGGTTTGAGTAAAGCCATTTCTTCAACCCATTCCCTCTTCATGGTCCTCGATTATCATGCCCTCCCCATGCCCGTTCGTCTCATCAAATCATTCACCTTCGAAGCCGCCCACTTCCTCCCCTCGTTTCCCAAAGGGCACAAGTGTCGTCGCATGCACGGCCACTCCTTCCGCGCTGAAATCATCGTCGCCGGCGAAATTCCCGAAGATCGTAGTTACCTCATCGACTACGGCGACATCGCCAAAATCCTCGAACCCCTCCGCCTTCAACTCGATCATCACCTCCTCAATGAGATCGACGGCCTCGAAAACCCCACCAGCGAAATGATCGCCAAATGGCTCTGGGATCGCATCCATCCCCAACTCTCCCTGCTCGAGGAAGTGCGAATCCAAGAAACATGCACCAGCCGCTGTGAATATCGAGGCAAGTCCTGAAAAAACTACACTGCTTGCCGGAACCTCCGAAATCGGCTCAAATGAAGCATCCTCCCACTCTGACAACCCCAAAGACCCCTTCACCATGCCCCAGTCCACCCTCGACCATCCCACTTTGCCCGCCCTCAAAGCCGCATTCCCTGATATCACCCTCCAGGCCGGAGCATTCCGAAACTGCACCACCGTGGTCGTCCCCCGGAACCAACTCCACAAAGTCATGCGTTTCCTTTGCGATGATCCCGAGTGCGATTACAATTTCCTCAGCGATGTTGCCGGGGCAGACTATCTCAACTACCCCGTTCCCCAACCCGCCCGTTTTGCCGTCATCTACCAACTCCTCAGCCATCGCCACAACCGTCGTCTCACCGTAAAAACCTGGCTCGACCCCTCCCTCGATACTTCCGGCATTGAACCCGATCCCACCCTCGAAATCGACTCCGTCACCGACATTTGGCCCGGGGCCGAATGGCGCGAACGCGAGTGCTACGACATGTACGGCATACGCTTCCTCAACCACCCCGATCTCCGCCGTATTCTCACTTGGAAAGACTACCCCGCCCATCCCCTCCGGAAAGACTACCCCCTCCGTGGCCGTGGCGAGCGAGAAACCTACAACATCACAAATCGCACCGATACTTAAGGCAGATCCGCTTCCCCCAGAAGGTTGAATCGTTTCCGCCGCAGAATCTCCCCCGCCAGAAACTGGTCGTCAACGGCCAGTGCAATCGTCGGCTTCCCATTCGGACGCAGCATCAGGGGATATGCAAAGCGAATGTTGAGTTCCGCCCCCAACAGATGCAGACATAAACTGCTGAGCGCATTCGACTCGGCCAGTTCCACAATAAGCAGATCAGATTCTGAAAAAGACAGATCGTGCTCCCGCAGCAACACCCTCGCCGCATCCGCATTATTCGGGATCATACGAATCACCGCATAATCCGATGATTCCATCACGCTGAAGGCACACAAATGAACCGTAGTGGACTCATCAAAAAGTTGCACCATATGCAGTAACCGACCCACCTTGTTTTCCAGAAACACACTGAACTGCCGCACGCTCGGCGGCGAAAAGGCAAACGCAGTTTCCTGAGGCAATTCCTGCTGAGTCATAACAATCCTCGTTTCCACCCGAAAATCCCGTCCTGATGATCGTCATAAAGCATAATCATTGTTGGCGCCATTCCTTCAAATCCCCACGGATGCCGCAGCAGAAGCCGGACTCACCAGGTCCAGTGTTCCACACGCGGGGCACAATCCCGCCTCACTGACCGTATCATAAAAGCGAGCCAAGGCCTCTCTTCCGGCATCCCCGAAGTCCAGAGTCCATTGGTTCACATACATCTCAATAAACTGATCGGCCAGATCGCTTCCCATATCCCGGGCAAATTGCGTCGCATACGCAATGGACGCCTCCCGATTGGCCAGCGCATAAGTAACCGAAGCATGCAGTAAAGTTGAAATCTCCTCGAGCGTACCCTCGCCGTGAATCTCCTCCAGATCGCGCCGAACCGTGTTCACCCCCAGTGGAAGCAAAAAACCAGTCTGCTCCTTCCACCAAACCCCGAGATCGAGCAACCGATGAAGCCCCGCCTCCCCATAAGTCAACTGCCCCTCGTGAATAATAAGCCCGGCGGCAAACTCACCTTTCAGAAGACGAGGAATGATCTCGTCAAAAGGAACCACTTCATAACGAAAATCCCCCCCTCCCAAAACCAGTGATAGTATCGAAAAAGCCGTCGTCCGCTCCCCGGGAATCGCCAGAACCACTTCCGGCTCCTTCAGAGATTCCAGCGTAAATGCCGGATCCACGCTCACCACCTTCGGCCCATATCCATCTCCCACCGATGCCCCACAACTCGTAATCGCATATCGATCCTGCACCCATGGATACTGCGCTGCACTCATCGCCGTAATCTCAAGATCCGCCTCATGCGAGCGTTGATTCAGCGTCTCTATATCCTCCATCACCGGCTCGAAGCGGAACCGCCCCGTGTCCAGCGCCGAGGGCTTCCCCTCCAGCGAAAACAACGGCCACCACATGAAGGCGTCATCGGGATCGGGACTGTGGCCGAGTTTGAGAATAGGACGGGAATCGTTCATACTGAAAATTATATCACCCGCCCGAAAGCGGCCCGGTCTCACTCCGTCGCAAGGCCAGTGGAGGATCGAGCAACTCCTTCAGAATAAAAGCCCGTCGTAGTGCCGCCGGATTCCCGAATTCCCGTCGTATCATCGAACCCCGCAGAGGCCCGGCAACCTGATCCATCCTCTGCCGAACCGACGAAGATGCCGCCCGAATCTCGGCTTCCTGACGAGCAATATTTGGCCTCTTTTTGGGGGTGAGGGCGGATGCTCGCCGGGGAGCATCTTTTCGGGACAATCGTTCCTGCTCGCGAACCTCGGCCGGTGAATGAGGATGCTTCTTCCTCTGCTTATCGATGTCTCTCCGCACCTTCAGAGCACGACGCGATGCCGGAAGTTCCAGAACCTGATCGCCCGGCACCTGAGAAACCGCAATCCGCGATGGCCGCGACAATGCAGGAGGTGCAATCGCCGTCGGCTGAGGTCGAACCGGAGTCGCTCTCCCACCAGACCCCGTCCGGACCCCGGTCTTTGTCCCCGCCTGAAGCCGCTGCTGCCGCCGCTTGCGTAGTTGCTCCAGCTGGGCCTTCCGTCGATCCGCCAGATCATGGCCCGGCTGAACACCGGCTGCTCCCCCCTGAGCCGCCTGCTGAAAATTCCCCTTCGACCCCACCGGAACCTCTCGCGTCTTTGATGATGGAGATGAAATGTGCGAATCCTGCTGCTTCCCCAGCGCCTCCCCCCGCATCCTCTCCTCCCGCTTCTTCTTCTCCGCATTCTGAATCGCGGCCTGAATCATGCTCCACACCGCAGACCCCACCATAAAAATAATCACCCATTTACTCATAGCGAAAGTATATCCCCTTCCCC
>CAZLXE010000183.1:0-4687 GCA_964563005.1 uncultured Isosphaeraceae bacterium | reverse complement strand
TTTTGCTAGGATGGGTGTCTTACTGTGTTCTGCTGTCGGTGGAGGGGGGTTCGGCGGCGGTGAGGTGGAAAAAGATGGTTTGGAGACGATGGTTTATTTTTGGTTGGATTGGGTGGGGGATGTGGATGGGGGTATCGGTGCAGGGGCAGTGTGTGGTGCACGAGGTGCAGGGGTTGGCGCCATCGGGAGGGGTGGCGGTGGGGATCAATGAGCAGTTCGGGCAGTCGATTTCGTTGAGCGGCGATCTGGCGGTGGTGGGCGTGCCGGGGAATTTGGTGGGGGGAGTGGCGATGGGGGCGGCGATGGTGTACCGGGAAGATTCGTGTAACGGTCTTTGGGGGGTGGAGAAGAAGTTGGTGGCGCAGGGTGGATTGGAGGGGGGGCGGTTCGGGGATGCGGTGGCGTGCGATGGATCGGTGGTGGTGGTGGGGGCACCGAACGATTCGACGATGAATAATCGAGCGGGATCGGCGTATGTGTTTCGACACGATGTGGCGGCGAACAAATGGCGGGAGGAGCAGAAGTTGATGGCGTTGCCGGGTGAATTGGCAGCCCTTGATCGATTCGGGTTCAGTGTGGCGGTGGCGGGGGAGGTGGTGTTGATCGGGGTGCCGTTTGCGAATGATGCGTGTCCGGGGAATGTGCAGTGCGATTCGGGGGCGGCGATGGTGTATCGCTTTGATGGGGAGCAGCAGTTGTGGTTGCGGGAGGCGCGGTTGACGGCATCGGATGCGATGGAGGGGGATAATTTTGGTTTTTCGGTGGCGATGGAGGGGGAAGTGGTGGTGATCGGGGCGTATCGGGAGGATGGGGTGGGGGTTAATTCGGGTGCGGTGTATGTGTTTCGTCGATCGCCGCCGGTGGTGGTTGATCGTGGGGAGGGGGGCGTGGGAGGCATTGGGGGCTTGGGGGCTGGGGGTTGGGTGGAGGAGGCGAAGTTGGTTTCGCCCGATGGGGCGGCGGGGAATGAATTCGGGAAATCGGTGGCGATTCAAGGGGGGCGGATTGCGGTGGGTGCTCCCCGGAGTGATCTGGGGTCAGAGGGGAATCCGAATTTTGATTCGGGGGCGGCGTATGTTTTTGAGTATCAAGCAGGGACCGGGGTTTGGGTGGCGGGTTCGGCGGTGGTGGCGGCAAATGGGCAAGCGGCGGATATTTTCGGGGGATCGGTGGCGTTGCTTGGGGAGACGCTGTTGGTGGGGGGAATTCGGACTTCGGTGTCGCCGGGTGGGGTGTGGATGTTTCGTCGGGAGGCAGGCTCAGGGGCCTGGGTGGAGAAGTCTCGTTTCGCGGTGGCGGGGGGGGTGGTGGGGGATCAATTCGGGGGGGCGTTGGGGTTGCGGGATGATCTGGCTTTTGTCGGGGCGAGCCGGGATGGTCAGGTTTCTGCGAATGGGGGGGCGGCGTATGTGTTTGCGGGGTTGAATGACTGTTCAGGGAATGGGGAGCCGGATCTCTGTGATATTGCGATGGGTTTGGTTGTGGATGAGAATGGGAATGGGGTGCCGGATGAATGTGATCCGGCGCCGTGTCCCGGTGATTGTTATCCGCCGCAGGGCGATTGTGAGATCGGGATGCTGGACCTGATTATTTTGCTTAATGGTTGGGAGGATCCGGCGGGGGGGCCATGCGATCTGACGGGGCCGGCGGACGGGGCGGGAGTTTTTGGGCCGGACGGGGTGATTAATGTTCTGGATTTGATTCAGTTACTGAATGGGTGGGGGCCTTGCCCATGAATGGATGGGGGGATGTTCCGGACGGACAGGCACGCTCGCACTACCTTTCGCTCCGCTTTCCGCCAAAGGCGGATGGCACCGGGCGGGGGAAGATTCGTCCGATAGTGATCGAAATTTTCTGATTTGGCGGTTATCGCTCGGGGGAGGGTAAATTTCGGGGGGATTTTTCCGATTATTTGGGTTTTTCATTTGCTCCGGGCGGGGGATGAGGTATCGTAAAATAGGTGAGGCCAATGGGTTGCGCTTGTTGGGCAATTGGTTCGGGTCTCATTCACAATTATTTTTATCGTGGGTACGGATTGGCGATTCGCTGGATTTTGATCGTCGAGCGTGCTTGAAATGAATGAAGGAGCCAAGTGTTATGAAAGAAGTTAACCTCGCCGTCCATTCCAAGATGATTCCGAGTCTGGCCCTTCTGGTGATGGCGGGGTCATTGACGCTTGCGCCTACAGTTGAGGGGCAATGTGAGTTGGTGAAGTTGACACCGGCGACCTCGGCCTCACTCGATTTCATGGGGGCTTCGATCGATATGAACGGTCCGGTGGCGATTGTGGGGGCGTTCGGGAGCGATGTGGCGGCGACGGATGCGGGGGCTGCGTATGTGTATCGATATAACGGGGTGAACTGGGCTCAGGAGGCGGTTTTGACGGCGGGAGATGCGGGGATCAGCGATCGGTTTGGCATTTCGGTGGCAATCGAGGGGGATGTGGCGATTGTGGGTTCTTATCTGGATGACGACCTGGGGACGAATTCGGGGTCGGCGTATATTTTCCGGCGTAATGCGACGACGGGGGCCTGGGCACAGGAAGCGAAGTTGACGGCGGGGGATGGGGCGGCGAACGATCGGTTCGGTATTTCGGTGGCGTTGAATGGCGGAGTGGGTTTGGTGGGTTCTTATTTCAATGATGGGGTGGCCGTGAACTCGGGGGCGGCGTATGTGTATCGGTATGACGGGGGGGCAAATGCCTGGAATCAAGAGGCGAAATTGACGGCGGGGGACGGGGCGGTGGATGACAGTTTCGGGGTATCGGTTGCGTTGTCGGAGGGAGCGGCGTTGATCGGGGCGTATCGCCATGACTCTCTGGGGACGAACGCGGGGGCGGCGTATGTGTATCGATATGACGCGGGGGGGTTGGTTTGGAATCAGGAAGCGAAGTTGACAGCGGGGGATGGGGCGGCGGAAGATCGCTTTGGATTTTCGGTGGCACTGGATGGTGGGGCGGCGGTGCTGGGTTCTTATCTGGATGATGACGGGGGGGTGGACTCGGGTTCTGCGTATGTGTTCCGCTATGACGCGGGGGCAAGTGTCTGGAATCAGGAGGCAAAGTTGACGGCGGGGGATGGGGCGGCGGGAGATAATTTCGGAGTGACGGTGGATTTGAGTGGAGAGTTGGTGATCGTGGGGTCGTATCTGAACGATGCTCTGGCGGCGGATGCGGGTGCTGCGTATACCTTCCTGAACGGGGTGGGATGGGCTCAGGACGCGAAGTTGACGGCATCTGACGGGTCGGCTTTTGATCGTTTCGGTATTGCGGTGGCGGCGAGTGGTCGTTCGGCAATGGTGGGGGCTTATTTCAACGATCAGATGGGGTTGGATGCGGGTGCTCCCTATGTCTATGGCGGTTTGCTGGGGTCTGACTGCAACAGTAACGGGGTGCTGGATTCGTGTGAGATCGCAAATGGATTACTAGTGGATGCAAACGCGAACCAGATTCCTGATTTGTGCGAACCGTATCCTTGTCCCGCCGATTGCGCCCCGCAGAATCCGGATGGCACCTGGGGCGATGGGGCGATCAATATTCAGGATCTGGTGGCAATTATCAACAACTTCGGTTCGGCGAATGGGCCGTGCGATTTTTCGCCTGCGAATCCGGATGGGAGTTATGGGGATGGGGTGGTGAACATTATGGATCTCATCTCGTTGATCAACAATTTCGGGGTTTGCTCGCCGTAAGGGGGGTGTGGAGAAGAGGGGCGTGGGGTTTGACAATCCAGCATCCGGTAGGGTTCGGCCGATTCTCAAGGAGGAGATCGGCCGTTTTTTTATGGGACGAGAGGAGTGGCGGCGGGGTGTTGCGGGGTCAGGCCAGGGGGACCAAGGTGAATATTGCAATGTGATCAGGGTTTATTCAGCACTAGGGAATTATTATTGTAAACCCTTGTAAAATAAAGAGTTACAAGGGCTGTTAATCTGGGGCAATCCTTGTTTTTGATGGGGGGGGTGTTTAATAAGGCATCGTCTTAGTATCAGGCGCGGGTGTTTGATGCTCAATTGAATAAGCCCCGCTTAGTGTTTCATTTTGGAATGCTGAGAGGGAGATGTTTTTCATCGCTCTTTCTCCGAACAGGTGGAATGGTGATGCGCGTTTCTCAGTTTTCTTCACGATTCTCATTGAGCATACCCATGAAACTTGTTTCCCAAGCCCTCTCTCGTTCTTTTAGTCTCGTCTTTCTGGTGCGGGTCGCAGCCCATTCCTTTGTTCAGTGCATGGGAGTGGGTCTGTTTTTTATATTTTGCCTGACCACCCCCTCAGGGGGAGCGAATGTGGTGTGGACGGGGGTTGGGGGAGGTGGGGATGGGGTGTCGTTCACTGATCCGCTGAATTGGAATCCGGCGTTGGTGCCGGGGCTGTTGGATATTTCCGAATTTAATTTACTCGGGGGGACGGTTAATTTCGGCAACGGGGTGGTAACGCAAGGATTCACCAATCACAATGCCGCGGTTACTCTCAATTTGCCTCTGCGTCCGCTGCAGGACTATACGGTGACGGGCCAGATGTTTGTGGGTAATGGCTTTGGGGACAACGCGAGTTTAGTACTGCAGGACGGCTCGCTTACGGTGCAGGACACGCTGTTGCTGGGCGATGTACATGTGGGGGCATTGGCGGGGAGCGTGGGATCGTTGACGGTTTCGACGGGGGCGACTTTTACCAATCTCGGGCAGATGAAGG
>CAZLXE010000182.1:0-4709 GCA_964563005.1 uncultured Isosphaeraceae bacterium | reverse complement strand
GGCGACCTCTACGATCTGCTCAGTGATGAACCCCTCGTCTCCGCCGAATTGCTCAGCGAGAAAGATTTAAGCCATGCCCTCTGGATCGAATCCCAACTCCCCCAGTGGACGCTCGACAAATCCCTGGGGCTGAAACTCTGGCAGTGGATGGGGTTGCTTCTGATTATCTTCACGGGGGTCGTGCTCGACTTTCTGCTGCGGTTCATTTTGCGTAGCGGGTCGCGCTCGTATATCCGGAAAAAGGGAGGAGAAGCCACCCCCGAATCCATCGCCCGCACCGTGCGTCCCTTCGGCCTGTGCGCCGCCGCCCTGTTCTGGCTGGGTATGCTCCCCTTCCTCGACCTGCCCGCCTACGCCCTCGGCATTGTCCTTGCCGCCGCCCGCCTCTTCGCCATTCTCTCCGGGGTGTGGGCGGCGTATCGCGTCACCGATCTGGTGGGTGAAGTCGCCGCGGGCCGGGCCGCCAGCACTGCGACGAAGTTTGATGACCTCATCATACCCCTGGTCCGCAAGACGGTGAAGATTTTTATCACCGTCTTCGGCCTGATCTATATCGCTTACTCATTGGACATCCCCATCGCTCCGTTGTTGACGGGCCTGGGCATCGGCGGTGCCGGCTTCGCTTTCGCCGCCAAAGATACGCTCGAACACTTCTTCGGCTCCGTCACCGTCATCATGGATCGCCCGTTCCAGGTGGGCGACTGGGTGGTGATCAACGAGGTCGAGGGAACGGTCGAGGAAGTCGGCTTCCGCTCCACCCGCATCCGCACTTTTTATAATTCCCTTGTCACCGTCCCCAATGGCAACCTCGTCCGGGCCGTCGTCGACAACTACGGCAAGCGGAAATACCGCCGCTGGCGCACGCATGTCAACATCACCTACGACACGCCCCCCGAAACCATTACTGCATTCTGCGAGGGCATCCGCGAACTCATCCGCCTTCATCCCTATACCCGCAAGGATTATTATCAGGTCTGGCTCCACCAGTTCGGGCCGCACTCACTCGATATTCTGCTCTATGTTTTCCACGAAGCCCCCGACTGGCAGACGGAGTTGCGCGAGCGGGAACGAATGATGCTCGACATCATCCGGCTGGCCAACCACCTCGGCGTAGAGTTTGCTTTCCCCACCCAGACTTTGCACATGGCAGGAACCAGTACAGATATCCCGCTCCCCCCGAGCGAACATCAAGCCGGATCTCAAGAGCAAGCCATCCCCACTACAGAATTCTCCTCGATTCGTACCGGTCGCCGCGCCGCCCGCGATCTCACCGCAGAGGCCACCTGGCGGGAGCGAACACCCGGGGCTTACCGCTTCCGAGGGGCAGGTGAGGAGGTCGATGAGAGTGATGATTCCCAAATTGAATCGAAGGGCGGAGGCAGCGCCTGATCCTTCGATCATTACTTATGAAGAAAGAACGGCAGCCGGGGAAGAGATCGGGGCTTGGGTTCCGGGGGTCGCCGTGGTCTGTTTGGTCTCAATGAGGAAACTGTCCGTACCGTAATGGCGGCGGATCGAGGGGCTGAGACCACAGAGAAGTTCGTAGGGGAGTTTGCCCGCGGCATGGGCGAGGGCAGGCAGGGAATTGGGTGCAGCGGGATCGGGGGAAAGAAGTTCAACCACCGTATCAATACCAATCGGATGATCCCTCATGATGTCGGTCAGGTCTATCTGCATCTGATCCATGGAAACTGCCCCTACCACCGGGGCGTAGCGGATCTCGCCATTCTCCACCATCACTCCAACCCGGGGTGCGGCCGAACCCTCTTCATCAAATGAAGTAACTCGGGATGGATAGCCCCCCGCATACCCCACGGGAATCAGACCCAGCGTAGTGTCTCGGGTGGTCGTCCATCGCGCGCCGTACCCGACCGGGGTTTCGGCCGGGAGGTGCTTGAGAAGCATAATGCGGCTGCGCCACCGAACGACTGGAATCAACTCCTCACCTTCCTGACTGAATTCTCCTTCACTATTGCTTATACCAGCCCGGGCATACCCCCCCCACCCCAGTCCCACCCGAACCATGCGCCGGTGATAGCCGGCATGACGGAACATCGCGTGCGTATTGGCGGCGTGAACGATCACTTCTGAACCGATGATGTCCTGATGCCGCTCCAGAATGGCGTCCAGCATATCCATCTGCATGTGGGTGAATGTTTCATTGCGATCCGCCTGGGAAAAATGGGTGAAGATGCCGGTGAGCCGGAGACGCCGATGGTTGTGAATGATCGTCAGCATCTCATCAACTTCCTCCCGAGGGGCTCCGGAACGGGACAGGCCGGTGTCGATCTCCAGATGCAGAGGAATTTCCACGGCGAAATGGTCGGCGAGGGTGATAAGATTGTGGAGATGATCAAGATCGTGAACCGTGAGATGCAGCCGCCCCGTCATCAGTCCCCGGTAAAACTCATCGGTGCGCTGGATTTCCCGCACCGGCATAAGCACCAGCACCTGCCCGATGACCGCGCCTCGAAACAAAGTTGCGGCCTCCTCTGGCGAGAAAACGGCGAACATATCCGCCCCGGCATGATTGAGGGCGCGGGCGATGCGCCGTGCCCCCAGCCCATAGGCATCCGCCTTGAGAACCGGGCAAACGGTGCAGTCAGGGCCGACGATTCGCTGCATGAGCCGGAAGTTGTGCTCAACGGCGGAAAGATCGATGTCGATGATGCTGAGATCGCGCATAAGGGAAGGATACCAGAGGAAACGCAGAAGATTCGCTCCATGCATATCGTCACGGTTCCTGAACGAGCATCAATGTGGATATTTATAGTGAAGAATCGTCCCATCTTCCCCATTCGTCCATTTAGGACTACAATCCCGGTTTTCCATAAACCCTCAGAACTCCATGCCCACACAAGAACTCTTCAGTACAGAAATATCCTTTGCGGATCTCGGGCTGTCCCCCCCGCTCTTGAAAGCCATCGAAGGCATGGGGTTTGAGCACCCCACCATCGTTCAATCTCAGATTATCCCGCACGCCCTGAAAGGGAAAGATGTCCTGGGACAGTCCAAGACTGGGAGTGGCAAAACGGCTGCGTTCGGCCTACCGGTGCTGCAAGTGCTGGATGGTGATTCGCCTCCCCCCAGTTCATCCTTGATTCTTACTCCCACCAGGGAATTGGCGGTACAGGTTGCCCGGGAAATTCACGAACTGGCCAAACATACACATCTCAAAGTTGCGGCGATTTACGGAGGACAGAAAATCAGCGTACAGGCGGAGAAACTGAAGAAAGGGGCGCACATCATCGTGGGCACTCCGGGGCGGGTGATGGATATGCACGGGCGGGGCTATTTGAAATATGACAATATCCAGATTGCGATTCTGGATGAAGTAGACCGGATGCTGGATATCGGATTCAGAGAGGACATCCGGCGCATTCTGGGCAACATCAGGGTCAAACATCAGACGATCTTTGTTTCCGCCACAATTTCCGGGGAGATTGAAGTGCTGGCCCGGAGATACATGAAGAACCCGGTGAACCTCGCTGTGAAGGATCAGGGGAGTTTAACCGTGGCCCAGGTGAAGCAGACATGCTTCGGTGTGGAGCCGTGGGACAAAAAGCGACTGCTGGTTCACTTGTTGAAGCACGAGGCCCCGACGCTGACCCTGGTATTCTGCCGCACCAAACAGACGGTGGATGGGCTAACCGCATATCTAAACCGAAAGAACATCGAAGCCCACTCGATTCATGGAGACATGTATCAGGGGAAACGGGATCGGATCATGAGATCGTTACGGGCCGGTGATTTGAGCGTTCTGGTCTGTTCCGACCTGGCGGCCCGAGGGCTGGATGTGGACAATATCTCGCATGTGATTAATTACGATATCCCGGACGACCCCGAGATTTATGTACATCGCATTGGACGCACCGCCCGGGCGGGAAAAAAGGGGATTGCCTGGACTTTCGCCATGCCTGATCAGGGGGAAATGCTGACAAACATTGAAATGCTGACGAATGTCGAATTGCCCCTGGAAACCCCACCAGGATTCAAAGCAGGCCCTATTCCCAAGGATATTGCAGCCCAGCAGGAGTTGGCCGCGGAACGGATGGCGAATCATCGGTCGGAGTCGCGGCGGACTACGCCGACGCCGCCGCCGAGTGAGAAATCGGTGGATCCGAGCCAATTTCCGGGGGGAATTGTTCCTACGGCGTTGCCGAAGCGGCGATTGGGGGGTCGGCTGCGGAGTCGGCGTGGGCGGTAACTTGATGTTGTGAATGGAGTTGTGATTCATCCCGAGGTTGAGGAGGCCTTGTTTGCGGGGAAGCCGGTGGTGGCATTGGAATCGGCGGTTTTGACGACGGGCTTGCCTCGGGAGGCGAGGGATTTGTCGGCCTCTCTTAACCTGTTGCAGTGGAATGATTTACAGCCGGTTAATCTAGAGTTGGCCCGGCAGATGATGCGAATTATTCGGGAAGGAGGAGGGGTTCCGGCTATGGTGGGAGTTTTGGAGGGGGTGCTTTTTGTGGGTTTGGAGGAGGATCAGGTGGAGCGATTGGCGCTGGATGAGGGGGCGGGGAAGGCGTCGGTGGCGAATTTGGCTTCGGTGATGGCGGATGGAAGTACTGCGGGGACAACGGTTTCTGCGACTCTGGTGGGGTGCATGATGCCGGAGCAGGGGCCGATTCGGGTGTTTGCTACGGGGGGGATCGGGGGAGTACATCGGGGGTGGGTGGATCGGCCGGATATTTCGGCGGATATGCTTC
>CAZLXE010000181.1:0-4736 GCA_964563005.1 uncultured Isosphaeraceae bacterium | reverse complement strand
GCGGTGGCACCCCATGCCAACCCACCTCAATCGCCCCCGCCCCCTGACCCCCTCCCCCGGTATCCCTTTTCTCCACTCCCACAAACACGCACCGCCCCCCCCCGAACTCCGGCACCACCACCTTAACAATCCCACTCTTCCCCACCAACCCCCCAACCCTTTCCCGAACGAAATCACACCCCGGTTGATGAGGAACTTCCCCAAACAAAACCCCGCCCCCATCCTCACCCGTCACCTTCGCCGTCGCATCAAACCCCATCTTCCCCCCCGCCCCCATAAACGGCGCTGCATGATCCAGAATATCCAGCGGCCCCCGCACCATCTCCACATCCCGCCCGAACATGCACCGCTCAAACAAAACCCGCAACACCTGCTCCTCATCGTGCACATCCACCCCCTCATCCACCACCACAATCATCTTCGTCCACGCCATCTGCCCCGCCCCCCACACCGCATGCATCACCCGCCGCCCCTGCAGCGCATACTGCTTCCGAATCTGCACAAACACACAGTTGTGAAAGCACCCGAACATCGGCAGATGATAATCCTCAATATCCGGTATCAACACCTTCAACAACGGCAGAAAAATCCGCTCCGTCGCCTTCCCCAGATAATAATCCTCCTGCGGCGGCAACCCCACAATCGTCGCCGGGAAAACCGCTTCCCTCCGATGCGTGATCGCCGTCACCTCCATAATCGGATACCGATCCGGCAACGAATAAAAACCCGTGTGATCCCCGAACGGCCCCTCAAAATAAGCCCCCGGCCCCAAACCCTCGCCGTCACGGGGGTCATATCCGGGGGGCCCGCACTCCGTCGACACGAAACCCTCAATCACAATCTCACTGTTCGCCGGCACCCGCAGCGGCACCGTCTTCGCTGCCACCAGCGGAATCCCCCGCCCGTTCAGAAATCCCGCCATTAACAACTCACTCATCCCCGGCGGCAGCGGAGCCGTCGCCGCATACGGCAATACCGACTCCCCTCCGAAACAAATAGCAATCGGCATCGGCTCCCCCTTCGCCTTCCACGACCGCCAGTGTGCCGCCCCATCATGATGCAGATGCCAGTGCATGGCCAGCCGAGTGTCATCGATCAACTGAGCCCGGTACATCCCGATATTGTGCGAACCCGGCCGCCCCTTCCCCACATCACCCGCATGAATCGTGTGCATCCCCGCAAAAGTAACATACCTACCCCCAGTCAAAAGAGAGTCGCCAACCGGCTGATCCGGGAATTCCGGGGGCTCGACTCCCACTTCACGGGGGTTCCCATCAAAAGGCCAGCATTGAATCAACGGCACCCGCCTCAGATCAACCTCCCCCCGACTCGCCAACTTCACCACTTCCTGACACACTCCTCGCCTCACCTTCCGCGGCGGCGTCCGCAACAAGGGCAGCATCTCCCGCGCCTTCCCCACCATCTCCCATACCGACCCCGGCGGCGACGGCTTCGTCAATCCCGCCAACCGTTTTGCAATAGCCGCAAAGCCCCCTGACTCTTCCACCCCCAGCGCCATCTCCATCCGCCGATACGACCCGAATACATTAATCGCCACCGGAAAATCGCATCCCTCCACTCTCTCAAACAACAGCGCCTTGCCCCCGGATTCACAGTGCCCCGGATCATAATCATTTGCGTACAAACTCTGCGCAGGAGCCGCCGCCTTACTCTGCCGATCCGCCACCTCCGCAATCTCCAGAATCGGCGAAACCTCCTCCCGCACCCGGTGCAACTCCCCCTCCCTTTCAAGTGCGGCCAGAAAGTCCTGCAAAGTGGCGTACATGGCCGCAAGCATACCGAACCGGCAAAACCACGCGACCCGTTTTCGGAATAACTCCCTGGCTGGTGCCACTGCCTGGAGCCGAGCGGAAGGCAGTGCGGGAGTCCTTGTGCGTTCGCCACGGCCTTCACCAGGCATCAGGTTATGGCGCCGACTTCAGTAATCATACAATCACCCTGCCAATTCTTGATTCTCTCCAGAAATCCTCCGCACTTCCCCCTTGTCCCCCTCACCCTCTCCCGATACCGTAATCCCCTCATGATCAACATTCCCGGTACCCCTCAAGACCTTGGCGCCCCCGCCCTCGACCTCCACGATGTCGAAAAAACCTACAAAGGCAAAGTCCACGCCCTCCGTGGCGTCTCCATGCAGGTCCACCCCGGTGAAGTCTTCGGCCTCCTCGGTCCCAACGGCGCGGGAAAAAGCACCCTTGTCAAAATCATGATGACCGTCGTCCGCCCCTCCAAACTCAAAGGAACCCTCCTCGGCCGTCCCGTCGGCCACAAACCCACCCTCGCCCGCGTCGGCTACCTCCCCGAGCACCACCGCATCCCCCGATATCTCACCGGCCGCCAGGCCCTCGAATTCTACGCCTCCCTCGCCAAAGTCGAAAAAAGCACCCGGAAGAAGCGGGCCGCCGAGCTCATCTCCACCGTCGGCATGACCGAGTGGGCCAACAAAAAAATTGCCGCCTATTCCAAGGGCATGATGCAGCGCATTGGCCTCGCCCAGGCCCTCATCAACAACCCCGACCTCATCGTCCTTGATGAACCCACCGACGGCGTCGATCCCGTCGGTCGTCGCGAAATCCGCGATGTTCTCCTCGCCCTCAAAGATCAGAAAAAAACCATCTTCCTCAACAGTCACCTCCTCAGCGAACTCGAAATGGTCTGCGACCGCGTCGCCATTCTCGTCCAGGGCCGGGTCGCTATGCAGGGAACCATCGACGACCTTACCAAAGACAGCCGCCGTTACGAAATAGAAATTGCAGGCCCGCCCCCGCCTCCGGAGTGGCTCAGCCAGTTCGATTCCCTTGCCGCCACTCCCCAAAACAACCACGGCTCCACCACCAAACTCACTCTCCTCAGCGCCGAGCCAAACCGCGTCCAACCCATCCTCGATAAACTCCGCGCCGACCGTCGCACCATCATCGCCCTCAAACCCATCCGCGAAAACCTCGAAGACCTTTTTATGCGCGCCGTCACCGATCCCGAAACCGGCCAAGTCGCCTCCCCCGGGGCCGTCACTGGTAAAACGCCCCCCAAATCTCCACCCACCGTTCCGCCTACTTCTCCGGGGAAAAACCCATGACCCAGACCGCCGCCCTCTTCCTCGATGCCTATCGCGAGCTGAACGCCCGCAAAATGTTCTGGATCACCCTCATCCTCTCCGGCCTCGTCGTCCTCGCCTTCGCCCTCATCGGCATCACCGAGACCGGACTCAAAATCATCATCTGGGATATCGATATTGACGCCTTTAACACCGGCATCATGAGCCGTGAATATTTCTACAAATCCATGTTTTCCAGTTTCGGCATCAACTTCTGGCTCTCCTGGCTCGCCACCATCCTCGCCCTCGTTTCCACCGCCGGCATCTTCCCCGAGTTCATCTCCGGCGGCTCCATCGACCTCGTCCTGGCCAAACCCATCGGCCGCCTCCGCCTCTTCATTACCAAATACGCCACCGGGCTCCTCTTCGTCACCCTCCAGGTTTCCGTCTTTACCTTCGCCTGCTTCCTCGTCATCGGCTTCCGCGGCGGCGTCTGGGAACCCGCCCTCCTCCTCGCCATTCCTCTCGTCGTCATCTTCTTTTCCTACCTCTATTCCGTCTGCGTGCTCCTCGGCCTCCTCACCCGCTCCACCGTCGCAGCCCTCCTTCTCACCATGCTCTTCTGGTTCGTCCTCTTTGGCATCCACACCACCGAGTCCGCCGTGATGGGCATCCAACTCATGAAACAGCAGCAGGTGGAGAGTCTCGAAAATTCAATCACCCGCGACGAAGCCAAACTCGATCGCTTCGCCGCCAGCGATGAAAAAACAGACCAGTCCATCATCACCCCCATTGAGACCCGCCTCGAAAAGAACCGGAAAAAACGCGAAGACCAAAACGCCACCCTCGCCACCCTTGACACTGTGCACACCTACGCCATGGCCGTCAAAACCGCCCTCCCCAAAACCACCGAAACCATCACCCTCCTCGACCGCTGGCTCATCAACCTCGCCGAACTCCCCGCCATGCCCACGGCCCCCAATGCCGGTTCGGGCAACAATGCTCAGGGGCCCCCGGGCGTGGAAGATCCTGAAAAATTCAGGAACGACCTCATGGCGGAAATCCAGGGCCGCTCTGTTTTCTGGATCATCGGCACCTCCCTCCTCTTCGAACTCGCCATCCTCACCCTCGCCGCCCGAATCTTCACCCGAAGAGACTTCTAACTTCCTCTCCCTTGAAGGGAGAGGGCTGGGGTGAGGGTTTCGGAGTGAGGATCCAATGTCCCCTCCGCCATTCCCACCCCCCCGTCATTCCCGCGAAGGCGGGAATCCAGCAAGGATCTCTCCCTCATGACGCATGTTGCTCGGAATCCGCCAAGGCGGGGCTTATGGCTCCTCCCCCTTGATGCCTCGATGCCTCGATGCCCTCCCCCCCCCTCATGGACAAACCCCAAACCCATTCAACACCGCCACCAGATCATCAATATTAACCACCCCGTTCCCACCCGGTGGCATGATGTCTGCCCCACAAACCGGCACCGAATTAACCTACCGCTCATAAGCCCCCTTATCCACAATCGGAGCCACTCCTACTCCCATATCCGCCACCCCCGCATCATCAAAGAATCGCGGCAACCCATCTAGGTCAAAAACAACCCCTCCCAGCCCGGCCGCCCCATTGTCCCCCTCTCCCAAAACAAAATTCCCTCTCTGCGTAACCCTCTGTGCCCTCTGTGTCTCTGCGG
>CAZLXE010000180.1:0-4814 GCA_964563005.1 uncultured Isosphaeraceae bacterium | reverse complement strand
CCAGTCGTGCCTGAAGCACCTCGAATTCGCGTTGAAGATCATCTCGATCCATACCCAACCCTCATTAGCATTAGCGGCACAGAATCCTCCACGCCGATCACCCGAGCCAGAGTCAAAGTAACAGCCCACACCATATCCGCAATTCGCAAATAAAGTCGCATTCCCTCTCCCCCTCGACCCTATCTATCAACCACCCCCACCCGTCCAGCCGATACCCCTCTTCATGCAATGGTACGAAGCCATCATCCTCGGTCTGGTCGAAGGCATCACCGAATATCTCCCCGTCAGTTCCACCGGCCACCTCATCATCACCTCAGCCCTCCTCGGCCTCGATGAACCGCTGGAAACCAAACGCGCTGTGGACGCCTTCAACATCGTCATCCAGGGCGGCGCCATCCTCGCCGTCCTCGGCCTCTACCGAAACCGCGTCGCCCAGATGATCCGCGGCCTCCTCGGCCAGAACGCCCCCGGCCTCCGCCTCGCCCTCAACCTCATCATCGCCTTCCTCCCCGCCGTCGTTTTCGGCCTCCTCCTCGACGACTGGATCGAATCCAAACTCTTCTACCCCGGCCCCGTCATCGCCGCCCTCGCCCTCGGCGGCATCGTCATGATCCTCCTCAAACCGCGCCAGACCAAAACCATTGACCTCGAAAACCTCACCTGGAAATTCGCCCTCATCATCGGCCTCGCCCAATGCCTCGCCATGTGGCCCGGCATGAGCCGCTCCATGGTCACCATCGTCGCCGGCATGCTCATCGGCCTCCGCCCCAAACACGCCGCCGAGTTCAGTTTCCTCCTCGGCCTCCCCACCCTCGGCGGAGCCTGCTTCTATAAAGGCCTGAAAAACTTCATGGGCGACGGTCCCAACATGATTGAATCCCTCGGCCTCGCCCCCCTCCTCATCGGCATCGTTGTCGCCACCATTGCCGCCGCCCTCGCCGTCAAATGGCTCGTCTCCTACCTCACCGCCCACGGCCTCGCCGTTTTCGGCTGGTACCGCCTCGTCCTCTGCGCGGCTCTCGGCCTGCTTCTCTGGAAGGGTGTACTCAACATCGCTCCACCCTCGGCAGAGAGCCAATCAAAAATCACTCCTGCATCATTCCCGACAAATCAGTCCGATTTCGCCACCGAATCCGCCTCGCTCTCCTCCTGAGCGGGCTGCTTCCGCGTCGCCGTAAACTCCCGCTCGAAATAATCCTCTACCCCCAGCGTGCCCGTCATCTCATCGCCCACAATCTTCGCCTCGAATTCAATCAACGCCTCCATCGCTTCCGCATTAAACGAAAACTTGATCTTCCCCGTCATCGGATTGAACGAGCATCGCGACAACTTCCCTTCCCCGATCGCGGAAACCAGCCGTCCGCGAATCCGCCCATCCTCACTCATCTCCAGTGAAATCGTCGCATCATCATCGGCGAAAACCACCGTCCACTCACCCGATGCCGCCCCCGTCACCACCTTGAACGGCCGTGTATCCACCGGCTCCTCCACCTTCGCCACTTCCTCCCGCGGCTGTTGCCTGGGCAACATCGTGTCCGCCATCGCCAGATTATAAATCGTCACCGCCGAACACACCGCCGACTGCACCACATACTCTTCCACCGCATACCGCATGATGTCGTGTTGCGTGTGATGAATAAACCGATAGTCCTTCCCCTCTCGCCCTCCGATTCCTACTTCATCCCAGAAAAATCCGGGTATCCCTTCCCGATTGAACGAGGCATGGTCGCTCCCCCCACCCCGCGGCATCCGCTTCCGCACATGAATCTCCACCGGCATCTCCGGAAACGCCTCGCTCACCGCCGCCGTCGCCTCCCCCAACATCTCCGCCATCGACTCAATGCACTGCAATCCCCCCTCATAATTCGTCCCTCCATCCTCCACAAACACCGCAGAAATCCCCGCCTTCTCCTCGTCGCTCAACGAATCCACATACCCCCGCGACCCCAGCAATCCCTGCTCCTCCCCGGTCCACAGAATAAACCGAATCGTCCGCTTCGGCTGCACCCCCACCGTCGTCAAAATCCGCGCCGCCTCCAGAACCACCGAACTCCCATTCCCATTATCCTGCGTCGCCGTCGTCCCCGGCCCATCCCAACTGTCCAGATGCCCGGAAAGAATCACCACCTCATTCGGCAACTCCGTTCCCGGGATCTCCGCAATCGTGTTGTAAGTCCCGAACGGCCCCTCCACAAAATGATGTTGCAGATCAATCTCCACTTCCACTTCCTCCCCATCCGCAATACGGCTGTTCATCGCGTCATAATCGATCCGCCGCACAAACACCTCCACTTCCGAAGGCAGATCGTCAAACGCCAAATCCCGCCAGCCCCGGATCGAACTCGTAATCACCAGATCACCCCGGCTCGCATACAAATAGCCCGCAATCCCCGCCTCCCGCAAACGCTCCCGAATTTGCTCCCGCTCCTTCGCCGCCGCTTCCCGCTTCGCCTTATCCTCATCCGATTCATTCCGCCTCCCTCGACGAAATCGCCTCGGCTGCGGCTTACTCAAAACCCATGCCCCCTTCAGGTCCTCCCCCATCGCCTCCACATCTCCCAATGATCCCGGCATCTTGATCACCGCACCCCGCACCGCCCCCTCCGTCCCCGCGCTCCACGACCGCGTCGTAAACTCAAACTCCCGCTCCACCGGCGACACCATCTTCGCCGTGCTCGGTCCCCGATCAAACCGCACCGGAATCTCCCCCCATTTCATGAGATGCGCATTCGTCAACCCATACGAACGCAACACATCCCGCGTCCACGCATTCGCTTCCATCAACCGCGAAGACCCCGTCAGCCGCGGCCCGATCGTCTCACTCAAATATTCCAGATGCGCCCACACCTGCGATCGATTCACCCCCTCATCAATAATCTTCGCCACCACCTCCGCATCCCCCTGCCCCCGAACCGTCCCCACCAAACCCGCCAGAACCACAAAAAACACCACGCTCCACGCCATAAACTTGTTCATCGAAAACTCCTGAGAAAAATAAACCACTCCAATACCTTATAGAAAACCCCCAAAACCCGGTTGCATTTCCCCCAAAATACCAGCCCTCCCTCCTCAATCTCTCCCCTCATGCCTCATGGCGCATGGCTCATGCCTCTCTCACCGCAACCCATACTCCTTCAACTTCCGGTACAGCGTCCGCTCCCCGATCCCCAGCAGCCCCGCCGTCTGCTCCCGGTTCCCGTTGGTCATCGCCAGCGTCTGCCGAATCGCCTCTTTCTCCAGTTGATCCAGCCCCACTCCCGCCAGCGAACCAATTGAACCATTTCCTTGATCCTCAATATCCCCATCTCCACCACTTCCGGGGGCAGGGGCTTTGATCTCATCCGGCACATCCCGCAACTCCACCCGCTCCCCATCACACACAATAATCATCTTCCCCACCACATTGATCAACTCCCGCACATTCCCCGGCCACGGATACCCCACCAACCGCAGCAACGCCGGCGGTGAAATCACCGGCCGGGGCCGCTCCATATCCGCCGCCAACTTCCCCAGAAAATGCTCCACCAGCAAAGGAATATCCTCCCGCCTTTCCCGAAGCGCCGGCAGATGTATCTCCGCCCCCCGAATCCGAAAATACAGATCCTCCCGGAACCGCTTCTCCCCACACGCCACCTTCATATCCTGATTCGTAGCGCAGATAAACCGAACCTCCGTCTTCCGGGCATCGTTTGAGCCCAGCCGCACCACCTCCCCCGTCTCCAGCACCCGCAGCAGTTTCGGCTGCATCGTCAGTGGCATATCCCCGATCTCATCCAGAAACAGCGTCCCCCCGTTCGCATACTCAAACACCCCTTCCCGATCCCGTTCTGCCCCCGTAAACGCCCCCCGCACATGCCCGAACAACTGATCCTCCAGCAGCGATTCACTCTGCCCCGCCGCGTTGAAAGTCACATACTTCTTGCTCGCCCGCTTGGAATGTTTGTGAATCGCTGCCGCCACCAACTCCTTCCCCGTCCCCGACTCCCCCGTAATCAAAACCGGCATCCCCGTCGGCCCAATCTGCTTGATCGCAGCAATCACTGTCCGTAGCGCCGCCGAATTCCCCACAATGCCCTCAAACCCGAACGCGGCATCCAACTGCCCCGCCAGCGCACTATTCTCCTGCATCAGCAGTACCTTCTCCGCCGCCCGGTTCACCAGATTCCGAAAAACCTCCAGATCCAGTGGCTTCTCGATGAAATCATACGCTCCCCCTCGCAGCGCCGCCTTCGCCGTGGGAATGTCCCCGTGCGCCGTCACCATGATCGTCTCCGCGTTGTGCTGCAGATCCTGCCCCAGTTTCAACACCTCCAGCCCCGCCGTTTCGTGCTCCATCACCAGGTCCGTCACAATCACATCAAAGTTCCCGTGCTTCAACTCCTCCCCCGCCTCCGCCAACCCATGCACAATCGTACAAATATGCCCCGGCCGCCGCAGCGCCTCCGCCATAACCTCCGCATGCGCCACCTCATCCTCCACAATAAGCACCTGCGCCCGAACCTCACCAGAACCCTGATTATCACCCAAAGTTTCAGCCATAACCACCATCATACCCGCCCTTCCCGCGCAAGCGGGAACCCAGTCCCCCCCCGTCATTCCCGCGAAAGCGGGAATCCAGTGATACCTCAATGAACAAACAATTCTCCTCCCACCCCCCTCTCCATCACAAAAGTCCAAATTCTCTCCCACCTCCGTGTCTCCCGTGTCTCAGTGGTAAATCCCCGCCCCATCTCTCCTCACTACTCCTCTCCCCTCCCCTCCTCTCCTCTCCTCACTACTCTTCTCCTCACTACTCTTCTCCTCACCCAACAATA
>CAZLXE010000179.1:0-4846 GCA_964563005.1 uncultured Isosphaeraceae bacterium | reverse complement strand
CTCTACACCTGCGGCATGCATCCTTCGGTGATCCTGCCCGAACCGGGATTGTGCCCCATCTGTCACATGGACCTCACACCGATCGATCCCGCCAAGTTCACCGGGGAAATCGCCATCGATCCCGCCATCACCCAGAGCATCGGCGTGCGCTATGAGCCGGTGAAAACCGGTCCACTGGTGCGCACGATTCGCACCGTGGGCACGATCGATTACGACGAAACCCGAGTTCGGGATGTGAATGTGAAGGTGCCGGGGTGGATTGAAAAATTGTTTGTGGACTACCTGGGAGATACCGTCAAGGAAGGTGAGCCACTCTTCGATTTCTATTCCCGGGATATGTATGTGGCCCAGGAGGAATATCTATTGGAGTATCGAAAATCCAAGGGTATGAACGGAGGCCAGAATGATCTGACTTCGAGTTTTCTGGATGCCGCCCGCACGCAATTGGAATATTACGACATTACTCAAGAGCAGATTGAGGAATTGGAGCAGGCCGACATCGCCCAGAAGACGATGACTATTCGCAGCCCGCATACCGGGGTGGTGATCGCCAAGCACGCCAACGAGGGGATGCATGTGGACCTGGGGATGCGGGTGTTTCGCATCGCGGATCTCTCCAAGGTGTGGGTGATGGTGACGCTGTATGAATATCAGTTGCCATTCGTGCAGGAGGGGCAGACGGCGATCATGTCGTTGCCTTACATTCCCGGGCAGATTTTCGAGGGGAAGGTGATTTACATCTACCCCTATCTGGATGAGAAGACTCGGCAGGTGAGTGTGCGACTGGAATTTGACAATCCCTCGGGGCTGCTCAAGCCGGGTATGTATTCCCAGGTGGAACTCAAAAACACTCTGGCGAAGGAACGCACGCTGGTTCCCAGGGCAGCGGTGATCGACACCGGCACCCGGCAGGTGGCTTTTGTGAGCATGGGGGAAGGGCGGTTTGAACCACGGGATGTACGGCTGGGGATTGAATCGGATGGGGACATGGTGGAGGTTCTTGATGGCTTGAAACCGGGTGAGATGATCGTGACGAGTGGTCAATTCCTGCTGGACAGCGAGGCGAAAATTCGCGAGGGGCTGGCGAAGATGATTCAAGGGAATCTGGCCAGCGATCAGCAGGCCGTGGTAGCGGTGGAGGGGGCGAGCGAATTGTCCTCTCTGCCTCCGGAAGCGGAGGATGCTCTGAAAAACCTGCTGGATCACTACTTTGCTTTGGGTCAGGCCTTGTCGGGGGATACGATTGAAGGCATCGGTGAGCATGGTCGTGAAGTGGCGGCACTGGTGAATGTTCTGCTCGATATTCCCCTGCCGGGGCACGAGCATTTCTGGCACCAGCACGATGAGGCCGCGACGATCAGGGGCGAGGCCCTGGAGTTGATAGATTCGGCGGACATTGATGAAGCCCGGCTTCATTTTGCTGATCTCAGCATTGCCCTGACGAAATTGACCCGGGCCACAGGCATCCCGGTTTCGTATGGTCAGGAAGTGCAGGAACTCCACTGCCCGATGTACCGAAGTGGGCAAGGGGGAAGTTCCTGGCTTCAGCCCCAGGGTGGGGTACGCAATCCATTTTATGGATCGACGATGCTCGAATGCTTTGATGAACGGTCGGCTATTCCGGTTACCGGCGGCGTGAGTGAATCCTCATCCTCATCGGATGCGATGGATTCCCAAATGGATATGTCGGGGAGGGAAGAAGTGGCTCCCCCTGCCACGAAACCAGATTCACCACAAGGGGTGGACGCCAATGCTCAGTCCCGAATCGACCGAATGGTGACGGCGTATCTGGCAATCCAGAATGCCCTCACCCGGAATGAAATCGATGAAATCGGGGGAGGATTGGGGGTGATCAGGCAAGCCGCCTCCGAACTTTCTTCTCATGCGGAAGGGAAAATGCTCGGGCATCTGGAGACGATTCTTTCGGCGACTGAGGAGCAGCCCGACGATCTCGAATCAATACGGGAGAATTTCGGAATCATGTCCGATGCTTTGCTGGCTCTGGTGAAACAGTCACCACCGAGCACGACGGTTTCACCCGCGGTTTATGACCTGTATTGCCCCATGGTAAAGAAACACTGGTTGCAGATGAACCGGAAAGTTGCCAATCCTTACGATCCCGACATGCTGGAGTGCGGTGTGGTAAAGGGTGAATTCATCGCTCGAAAAGTGGGGGATACGCCGTGATTGCCAAACTGATCAAAGTCTGCGTGGAAAACCGGGCGATGGTGCTGCTGCTGACGGCGTTTCTTATCGCGGGGGGGTGGTGGGCGATGTCCAACATCAAGGTGGACGCCATTCCCGATCTCTCCGATGTGCAGGTGATTATCCGCACGGAATATCCGGGACAGGCCCCGCAGATTATTGAAGATCAGGTGACCTATCCTCTGACGACCTCGATGCTCGCCGTCCCCCGGGCGAAGGTGGTGCGCGGGTACAGCATGTTCGGTTCAAGTTTCGTGTACATCATTTTTGAAGACGGGACGGACATGTACTGGGCGCGGAGCCGGGTGCTGGAACAACTGAACTTCGCGGCGGGTCTGCTTCCCGCGGGCGTGAGTCCCCAACTAGGGCCTGACGCCACGGGTGTGGGCTGGATCTTTGAGTATGTTCTGACCACTGGGAAATACTGTCCCCATCATCCAAACGGGATGTGGCACGATCCCGTGGAGGATGTCTGGTACGAGAAACTTCCGGAGTTCTCGGTGGATGATCCGAGGGAAGAGCGACTGGTGCGCCATCGGGTGTTTGAGGACACAAAAGTCGTATACACCGATTTTCAGGAGAATCAACAATATGACTCCATCGAGGAAGCCCCGGCGGAAGTGCGTGATCGATTGAAAAAAGTGGTGATGGTGAAAGGGTACGACCGCTGTCCGCTCGATCATTCGCCCCTGATCCCGAGCGATGTGGACCTTTCCAATCTTCGGGGCTTGCAGGATTGGTATCTTCGTTATGAACTGGTGGCGGTGGATGGGGTGAGTGAAGTGGCCACTTTGGGGGGATTCGTGAAGCAATATCAGGTGGTGGTCGATCCGGTCAAGCTGCTGGCCTACAACCTGCCTCTGCAGAAAATCAAACATGCCATCATGCGCTCGAATGTCGATGTGGGGGGGCGGCTCATCGAACAGAGCGAAACGGAATACATGGTGCGGGGCATCGGCTATCTGGGCACGCTCAGTGAACAGGAAATAGCCGAGGCCAAAGCCGCCGGTCAATCGATGGGAACTATCCGTACCGCTCGGGCGCTGATGGAATTGGAGCAGATCGCCCTCGGGGTGAACGATCAGGGGATGCCCATCTACCTTGGTGATGTCGCCGATATCCGTGTCGGACCCGATATCAGGAGAGGCGTGGCGGAATGGAGCGGGGAAGGCGAAGCGGTGGGGGGGGTCATCGTCATGCGCTTCGGGGAAAATGCCCGGGCGGTCATTGACAATGTGCGGAATAAACTGGTCGATCTGGAAAAAGGACTCCCCCCCGGCGTGGCGATTGAAGTGGGTTATGACCGGAGCGATCTCATCGATCGAGCGGTCGAAACGGTGAAGCACACACTGATCGAAGAAATCATCGTGGTTTCCCTCATCATCGTTTTGTTCCTTCTCCACGCCCGTAGCGCTCTGGTGGCAGCGTGCGTGTTGCCCCTGGGGGCGCTGGCTACTCTGGCCATTATGCAATTGCTGGACATCAACGCCAACATCATGTCTCTGGGGGGGATCGCCATTTCCATCGGGGTGATGGTGGACAGTGCGGTGGTCATGGTGGAAAACGCCCACAAACACCTGGAACGGGAGCAAGAGCGGATAGAGCGAGGAGAATCGCCTCGATCAAGGGCGACGGTAATTGGTGAAGCCGCGGCGGAGGTCGGCCCCACCCTCTTCTTCTCCCTGTTGATCATCACCGTGAGTTTTCTCCCCATTTTCGCCCTCGGTGAACAATCGGGGCGGCTGTTTAAACCGCTGGCGTGGACCAAAACTTTTGCCATGTCCTCCGCGGCAGTCCTGGCCATCACGGTGATCCCGGTGTTCATGATCTACTTTATCTCGGAGCGCATGCTTCCTCAAAAAATGGTTCATTGGAAACGCTGGGCGGCGTACCTGGCGATTATTTTTGCTCCAGCCCTGATGCTTATGGTCGTTCCTCTGGGAGAATTTGTTTCTCTCCGAGTTTGGCTAGCCGGGGGCTGGGTGGTGCTCGGGGCCTTGATCATGTTCCCTCAGCGGATTTTGTCCGAGGAGAAAAATCCCATCAGCCATCTGCTGCAGAGGATGTACAACCCATTCTTTGTGTTCGTGATGCAGCATCGGTGGCTGACCCTGATGCTCGCCGGGGCACTGATGGCTTCCACTCTGTACCCCCTCAAAATGCTGGGCAGCGAATTCATGCCTCCTCTGGAAGAGGGCGACCTGCTCTACATGCCCACCACAGATCCCGGCATCAGCATGACCAAGGCCCGCGAACTTCTCCAGCAGACCGACAAACTCATCATGGCCTTCCCGGAGGTCGAGAAGGTCATGGGAAAAATCGGTCGGGCGGAAACCGCAACCGACCCCGCTCCGCCCAGCATGCTCGAAACCACAATCACCCTCCGCCGCGACAAATCTCTGTGGCGCACCTACCCGGTGGAACGGTTCTACTCGAACTGGCCGGGCTGGTTGAAATGGTTGCCCAAGAAAATATCTCCGGAGATTCGGACCATCACCATTAACGAGTTGATCTACGGCTATGACTGGCCGGATGGGATCCATGTCCCCGGTCTCAACGAAGTAGTGCAGATTCCCGGGCTGACCAACGCCTGGACCATGCCCATCAAGACCCGCATCGACATGCTCTCCACCGGCATCAA
>CAZLXE010000178.1:0-4880 GCA_964563005.1 uncultured Isosphaeraceae bacterium | reverse complement strand
GGGAAGGGGTTGGGGTTTGCCTTGCCGGTTGAGGCAGGCGAGAGTGGTGGTGGCGGTGGTGAGGAGTTCTTGCCCCCGGAATTCCGATCCCCGGAAGAGTTTGTAAGCGTGTTTTAGTTTGACATGGCCTGCTTCGGTGATGGTGGTTTCGAGGGTGAGGAGGTCGTCGTAGCGGGCGGGGCGTTTGTAGGTGATGTTGAGGTTGACGACCGCAAGAAATATGTCCATGGTTTCGAGGTCGCGGTAACTGAAGTTTTGTTTGGATTCGCGGAGGAGTTCGGTTCTTCCCATTTCGAACCAGACGGGGTAGGCGGTGTGGTGGGCGACGCCCATGGGATCACATTCGGAATAGCGGACTCGGAGGGTGAGGGTTCCGGACGAGGAATCAGAGTTTGACATATGGGTGATGATATGGGGAATGGGAGGTTATGCTAGAAGTGTGGCCTGCAATTTGCGATTTGTCAGGGGGGGAACCGGAGTACGGCTCGGAGAGCCGTGCCACCATTATTGTCAGGATGAATCCTGAGTTACTTTCCTATGCAGAAGTTGGCGAAGATGCGGCCGAGGATGTCGTCGGGGGCGATTTCGCCGGAGAGGGCGCAGAGTTCATCGAGGGCGGCACGGAGGGAAGCGGCGATGAGTTCTACCCCCGGAAGCCGGACCCCCGGAAGCCGGACCTCCGGAAGCCGGGCCCCCGGAAGTGGAGAACCAGGCGTTTTGTCAGGGATGATGAACGCTCGGGCTTCTTCGAGATGTTTACGGGCGTTGCGCAGACACGCTTCGTGTCGGGGTTGGAGGGCGAGGCAATCGGCGGTGAGAGAGACGGCGCGATCGGCGAGTTGGTTGGTGATGTGTTGGCGCAGTTGATCTATGCCGCCCCCGGATTGTGCGCTTACAAAAATTGTTGCTTTCACGGAAGGTTCAAGAATTGTTTGTTTCGCATGGGGCAAGAGGTCGGATTTGGTGTGGATGGTGATGGTGGGAGCGGTGGGGGGGAGGGATGAAGCAGGGGAGGAATAATCCGGTGGTACGCATTGGAGGATGAGGTCGGCCTGATTGATGGCTTCACGGGCCTGAGTCTGCATCAACTCGTTCATCGCGCTTGGGGTGGCTTCATCGAGTCCGGCGAGATCTATGAGCATGACTTCGGCGGGGCCATGGGGGGTGGGGAGGGTGAGGGGTTCGGCGAGGATGTCGCGGGTGGTGCCGGGGGTGGAAGAGATGACGGCGCGGGGGCGGCCGAGGAGGGTGTTGAAGAGGGTGGATTTTCCGGCGTTGGGGGGGCCGACGAGGACGACGGTGGGGAGGTGGCTGAGTTGTTCTGATCCGATGGAGTGGGTGAGGTGGTTGTCGAGCGTTGTTATGAGGTTCTCAATGTGGGAGAGCAACAAAGCCGGGGGTATGGGATGGATATCTTCCTGATCGGTGAAGTCGATGCCGGCTTCGACGAGGGCGAGGGCGGAGGCGAGGTTGTCGGCGAGGGAGTGGGCGAGGGTGCCGAGCGATCCGTGGCGGAGTTGGGCGGCGGCGCGGAGTTCGGCATCGGAGCGGGCGGCGATGGTGGCGGCGACGCCTTCGGCCTGGGGGAGAGTGAGTTTGTTATTGAAGAAGGCGCGGGCGGTGAACTCGCCTGGTTCAGCGCGGCGGACGGGGAAGTTGTGGGTGGCGGCAGTCTCAATGAGTTCGTTAATGATGCGTTCGAGAAGATCGGGGTTGCCGGGGGGGAGAAGTTCGGCGGCATCTTCTCCGGTGTAGGAATGAGGGGCAGGGAAGGTGAGGGCGAGGGTGGGGAGAGCAGTGGTTTTGAGGGAGAGGCGCAGGCGATGGAGGCCTCGGGGGGAGGTCGAGGGGAGATCGCTGGCGGAGGAGATTAAATTGAGGGTGTGGGTTCCGCTGAGGCGGATGATGGCGCGGGGGGATCGGCCGGGGGGGGAGGCGATGGCGATGATGGTGGAGGAGGGATCCACGGGGGGAAGACGCCCGGTTTAAGGAGGGTAGTGCCCACCCTACTTTCTACTTTCTTTTTTTGTAATTTTTTACGGGTTTTCGTTTTTGCTGTTGTTTTTGTTTGGCGGTATCGAGGGCTTTGGCGTAGGCCTGGCCGAGTTTTCCCTGGGGTTTGGATTTGCCGGATTTTGCTTTGGGTTTGGGGCTGAGATCCATCTCGTTGATGTGGGCGCGGATGTATTTGCTTTCGATGATGCCGATGGTGGTGGAGGTGAAGATGTAGAGGGTGAGGCCGGAGGGGGCTGAGTAGAGCATGAGGGGAAACAGGACGACCATCATGACACGCATCAGTTTCTGTTGTTGGAGTTGTTCTTTGGTGGCGGTGGCGCTGGGGGGGGGGGACATGTATTTCTGTTGGATAAAGAACATGACACCCATGAGGATGGGGAGGAGATTGATGCCGGTGACATTCCAGAGGAGGAAATGACGGGGCGTGGCGAATTCACCGAAGAAGTGGTCGGAAGCCGAGAGGTCGGCGAGGAAGGGCCAGCCGCCGATCATCTGGAAGAGGCCGAAGAAGCCCGCGTCCTGGCGGAGGTCGAAGGTGAAGTAGAGCATGGCGTAGAGGGCGATCCAGATGGGGGACTGGAGGAGCATGGGAAGCATGTTGAGGCAGCCGAGAGGATTGACGCCGTGCTCGCGGTAAAGCTTCATGGTTTCCATCTGGACTTTTTTGGGATCGTTGGGGTATTTTTGCTGGAGTTTGTCCATTTCCGGCTTAAGGGCGGCCATGCCCTTGGTCATGCGCTGCATGCCGATCTGGGATTTTTTCAGGAGGGGATGGAGACAGGTGCGGACGATGCAGACGAGGCCGATGATGGCGAGCGCCCAGTCGAAGAGGATGTAGTTGTGGAGGAAAGTGAGGAGGCCGAGGAGGATGTGGGCGAGCCACTGGAAGGTGCAGATGGCGCACATGGACGACATCTGATAGAGGATGAGTTGTCCCATGCGGAGGGTGGGATAGGGTTGGACTTTTTCGAGGATATGACGGTCGAGAGGGCCGGCGTAGATGCCGAGGTCGAAGTTGGTGGTTTCGCCGGGTTGGAGGGTGCGGGTGGGGCTGTGGAGGGAGGTGAAGATGGTTTGTTTTTTGTTATCGACAGGGTCTTTGGATACGGAGTAGCGGACTTCGTTGATAACGGGACTCAGGGAGAGGGGATCCCGGTCGGGATCTTCGATGAGGGGATGTATGGCGAGGGTGAAGTAGCGATTGCAGGCGGCGAACCAGGAGAGTTCGTATTGTTCCTTGGTGCTGGTTTCGTTGGGCCAGAGGGGAGTGCGGGCGAGTTGTTTTTCTTCCGCCTTTTTGTTTCGTTTGGTGATGTCGGTGCGTTCGATGAGGACGCTGTTGTCATCGGCGAAAACGAGGCGGCGGGAGGGATCGCGCTGGGGAGGGTGGAGGTAGCCGAAGCGGAAGCGGCGGCGGTCGATGTATTTGGAGCGGTCGGGGTCGAGATCTCCAGGGCCGTACTGAGACCACTGGATGTCGAGGGGTTCGGCGGTGCGGTTGATGACGGACTGGTGGAGGGTGATGTCGCCGTTGTCGCCGAGGGAGAAGGAGCGGGTGATGTCGAGGAGGAGGTCGCCGGTATTATTTATGACCTGGGTGGTGAAGATGCCGGGTGCGATTTCGGCCCAGATGAATCGTTTGTCACCGTCTTCGCTGGTGGTGTAGTCATAGAGGGAGACGCGGGTTCCGTTGATGGTGATGGACTGAACGGCGAGGAGGGGAACCGGAATGAGCTCATTCTTATTTAGTTTTTTTGACCACGCGTTAAAAAATCGTGTCTGGTTGAGGGTGTAGCGTTCTTCTTCGGGGGGGAGGGGGGGGACGGTGGCACTTCCTTTGCGGAGGGCGGTGTGGTGGGCTTTGGCCTGTTTGCGGGAGTGCCAGGTTTGCCATTGGTCGCTGAGGACGATGCGGTCGATGCCGGCACCATCGCGGCGGAATTCGATGAGCATGCGGTGTTGGTCGGGATCGAGTGAGCCGAGGGAAGCGGGGGGGGTGGTGTGGCCGGAGATGCCGGTGGAGGGAGCGATGGCGTAGAGACCATCGGCGGAGAGGTCGGCGGGAGGGGTTTTTGTTTCTTCGGTTTCGGGGTTGGGGGAATCGGGAGGGGGCTTGGGGGTTGATGCTGATGGTTCGGAAGAGGATTTTTCGGGGGAGGCGTTTTCTGAGGATGAATCCGGGTTGAGGGGTGGCGTTTGGGTTGCTGATTGAGAGGTCGGGGCGGAAGAGTTTATGGCGTTGGGGTGTTTGCGCGTCACCATCGTAAAGACCACGCCGATGGCGGGGAGGATGACGATGAGGGGAACGATAATGCGACGAACTTTTGGATCCATGGTCGGTTCAGCGGGCAATTTTCGGGGAAGGGGAGCACATCAGAAGCGGCGGGGCGGTTATCGTCCTTCCCGAAGACGGTCGCCGAGCCAGTCGCTGAGTTCGGGGATGGCGTGGATTTTATTCACCACGATGTCGATGTCGTATTCGAGGCGGAAGAACTCGACGGTTCGGGCTTCTTCATCGAGCACGGCGTAACTGGCGCGGGGGTCGTAGTCGCGCGGTTGGCCAACGGAGCCGGGGTTGATGATGGCTTTTTCTTCATCATTGAGTTTGTAGCAGCCCTCGAAATCGGCGGGAGGGTAGAAGTCGGGTTCATCGGTGAAGACGCCGGGAACATGGGTGTGGCCGACGAGACAGTATTTGTCGACGCGCTCGAAGACCTGCTGCATTTTGACGGGTGAGTTCATGGCGTCTTCGGGGAAGATGTATTCGTTGATGGGCTGGCGGGGTGAGCCGTGGACGCAGAGGAAGTCGCCGAAGCCGACGCGGACGCGGAGGCCGCCGAGAAATTCCCAACGGCGGGCGGCGG
>CAZLXE010000177.1:0-4905 GCA_964563005.1 uncultured Isosphaeraceae bacterium | reverse complement strand
AATAAAGAATCAAACATCCAAACTTACGACTCCTCCTCAGAAACGCACCCCTCCCCCTCGAATGGCCGCGAACCGAAAAATTATTAAAAATTATTTCTTCTCGGCGATGGCTTGACTCCCTCCCCCTCTGGGGGAGGGCTGGGGAGGGGGTTTCTTGCCTCGATCCCTCGATCCCTATTCCCCCTCCAAAACCCCCCACCCCTTCCCAAACACCACAACCGCCCGCCCTGCATCCGAAAATCCCCTCGGGTCCGCCCCCCGCGCTCCCACCAATAAATCCGCAAACCCATCCCCGTTCACATCCCCCAGCGGCAGAATCACGCTGCTCGCCTCATCCCCGTTCTCATCCCCGGCCAGCACCACTCCCCCGGAAACTCCCTCCACGCCCACCACCTCGGGTATCCGCCGCTCCAAATCGCGACCTCCAAAAACCAGGTACGCCGCTCCTGAATCGTTCCCTCCCGCATCCGCCCGATATGCCCCAAGCACGAAATCCGCAAAGCCATCCCCATTGAAATCGCCCCCCGCTGCCACCGAATAGCCCATCAAATCCCCCCGCCCCAGCGGCATCGAAGGCCCCCTCATCGCAAATCCCTCCCCCTTGCCCATCTCATCCAGCAACACGCTATCGCGCCCCTCCAACCACGCCCCGCCGAACACCACAAACGCCTTCCCCCCGTTCTCCTCAGGGTTCGCAATCTGATTCACCCCCACCAGCAGATCATCCACTCCATCCCCATTCACATCCCCCACCCCCGCCACGCTATACCCCGTCCAGTCATAAAAATCCTCTCCCCCCAGAATCAATCCCCGACCCCCGGCAAGAAGTCTCAGATTAGTTTCATAATTCACCGTTTCTCCTGCCGCCCGACCGAACAAAACATACACCCCGCCCGCCTCCCGTCCCTGCACTACCAATTCCGGCGCTCCCAGGGCGATATCCATAACCCCATCCCCATTCCAATCACCCCCAGCCGCGACCGACCGTCCCAGCGCACCCTTTTCCTGCACGCCCCCGATCTCCACCACTCGACCATCCGCCACCATTTCAGAAAGCACCACTGTCTCTCCGCTTTTCTCGTACATGGAACTCAACAGAACCAACACCGCCCCCGCCTCTCGCAAACCATCCACCGTCCGTAACGGCGACCCGATCAAAACCTCCGCCCGTCCATCTCCATCCCAATCTCCTCCCGCCGTCAGGCACACCCCAAACTCATCCCCCACCTGATCGCTCACCATCACAAAACCATCCTCACCATCCAGAGACCGCAGATCCACTCCCCGCTCCCCCAGATCCGCCCGCCCGAAAATCACATACACCCGGCAGGCGGCCTCATCCCTCACCGACCCATCCCCTGTCGCCGCAATCACCAGATCATCCACTCCATCCCCATTGATATCCCCCGGCCCCAGCAACTGCATGCCCAGCGCTCCCCGAAATTCCACCCCCTCAATCAACAACCCCTCCTCCCCCCCGATCTCCACCTCACCCGCCGCTGCAAAACAACTCTGCTCCAAACTCCCGAACCGGATAAACACCGCCCCCGCCCTGCTGATCCACACCTTCTCCGTCATATTCGGCCGAAACGGAGCGCCCACGGCCAGATCCACAAACCCATCCCCATCAAAATCCCCCGTTGCCGCCGTTTGCAGAGCCGAATGCGGATAATCCCCCGCCACCATCATCCCTGTGGTTTCATCAATATCCCCCAGTTGAACAATCAACGGATACTTTTCCCGTTCCCAGCCCCGATACACCCCGCTTATTAAAGCACCCACCGCCAGAAAGCCCGCTGCCAATCCCCCCATCAACCACGGATATTGCCTCACCGCAAACCGCACCCGCGCCATTCCCCGGGGTGGATGTGCCTCCACCGGCTTTCCCTCGAGCCATCGCCGCAGGTCTGCCGCAAAAGCATCCGCCGAGGCGTATCGATCCTCCGGCTTCCGTTCCACTGCCTTCCGCAATACCGCACCCAGATCACCGGGCAGATCACTCACCAGATCATGCGGATCCCTCGGCTCATCCTGCCCCACTCGCCGCACCGCTTCATGCAACGAAGTATCCATGTCATGCGGCGTCTTTCCCGTCAAAATAACATACGCCGTCGCCCCCAATCCATACCCATCGCTCGCCACCGACAACTTCATCCGCTCCCCCCGCGCCTGCTCGGGCGACATAAACGCCGGACTCCCCAGTGGAGCCCCCTCCAGGGTAAGCGTCTCCACGGCATCGTCAGACAGCAACGCCGCAATCCCGAAGTCGATGATCATCGGCGCATCCCTCCCATCAATAATAATATTGTCCGGCTTGATGTCCCGGTGAATCACCCCCACGGCATGTATGCTCTGCACCGCATCCGCCACCCGGGCCAGCATTGCCACCCTCTCCCGTCGCGAAAGATCATGCTCTTCACAATGTCGGGAAAAGCATAACCCCTCTACATGCTCTGTCACCAGAAACAGATGGCCCCCATGCTCCCCATAATCCAGCAGCCGCGGCAGACATTCCAGCCGCAATTCGCTCAACATCTGCAATTCCCGCCACGCCCGCTTACCTCCTGACCCGTCGCCCAGTCGTTTGCTCAAAACCTTGATCGCCACCGGCCGATCAGATCCCTCCCGATTCCCCAGAAACACCTCCCCGCCGCCGCCCGCCCCCAGCCGAGAGAGCACCGTATAACCCTCGATTACCGGCAAACCATCTTCCCCCCCATTTTCCCCCTCCGGTTCAGACTCGATCCTCATCCACACCCGGCGGGCGGCATCAAAATCCGTAAAACGAACCGGGTCCGTGGGGTCGGGAGTGTTCTGGTCCTCAGCCATATGGGTAAAACTCGCTCAATAGACGCCACGCCAATAGAAACGCACCACCGATGGCTCAATGGCCAACAAAATAAAATTAACTTTGCACCGCTTTAGAATCACCCCTTATCATACGCTGAATCACCCCCCTTTACGGATTAAATACTTGTGGGACAGTCGTTTGAGCAATCTCATGCCCGGTTTGGCACCACCAGTTGGACGCTCATCGATGCCCTCCACAACCCCCAACATCCCCACCATCAGCAGGCCCTGAGCGATCTGATTGAATCCTATTGGCCTCCTGTGTACGCCTCCCTCCGTCGCCTTGGTCGCGACCCGGAAGACGCCGCCGAAATCACTCAGGCCTTTTTTGTCGAAGTCGTCCTCCATCGCCACCTGTTCGAGAATGCCCACGCCAAACGCGGCCGCCTCCGCACCCTCCTCCTCACCGCCGTCAAACGATTTGTCATCGACCACCACCGAAGGCAGACCGTCCGGAGCAATCACCTCAAACTGGAAAAATCTCGACTCGCTCATGAAGAAAAGTTCCTCACCGCCGAGCCGGAGCAAAATCCGGAAAAAATCTTCGACCGACGCTGGGCCGTCACCATCCTCGAAGAAACCCTCCACCGCTGTGAACAATACTTCCGGGTCAATGACCGCCCCCACCATTGGACCGCCTTCGCGGCCTATATCATCCAACCCGCCCTCGGCTCCACCACCCCACCCGCCCTCAAACACATTGCCGCCGAACATCATTTTCCCTCCGCCCAGCATGTTGCCTCCGCTCTCAAGGTTGTTCGCAAACGATTTCTGATCCTCCTCCGCGAAGTGATCGCCAGCACTGTCAGCAATCCCGAAGACCAGGAGGCAGAATACCAACACTGCCTCAACCTCTTTTCATAACTTGTAAATCGTGTATGTTATCAAGAACTAATACGACTTCGCCCACACCACCCGCTGCTTGCTCGGCTTCCCGGTAAAGATACAAGTCCCCGGCTCATCCCCCCCCTCAATCTGACCCGCATTCGGTATGCACCGGATTGTCACCGCCAGGTCATTATTCACCTGCTCTTCCACCTCAGAATCCCCGCACCAATGCGCCAACGCAAACCCGCCGTGAATCGGTGTCGCTTCGTCCTCCTTCACCGATTGTGCTACAAAGAACGCCTCAAACTCTTCCCGGCTATGAATGATGTGCGTATGTTCCGCTCGGAATTTCTTTGCCCGTTCGAGCAGATTCGCCTGCATCTCTTCCAGAATCCCCACCACCCGGTCCACAAAGTCCCCCCGCTTCACCGACTCTTTCTCCTTGTGCCCCTTGTCCCGTCTCGCCATGAACACCGAGTCCGCCGCCATGTCTCGCGGCCCCACTTCCAGCCGAATCGGCACCCCCTTTTTGATCCACCCCCACACCTTGTCCCCTCCCCGCATCTCCCGCCGATCCACCTCTACCTCAATGGATCGGCCTCCATAAGTTAGTTTTCGCAAATCCGAAGCCAGTCCGTCGCAGTAATCATCTATTTTCTGGGGATCGTCCGCCTTGAAGGTGATGGGAATAATCACCACATGAGCCGGAGCCAGTTTCGGCGGCAGCACCAGCCCATCATCATCCGCATGGGTCATGATCAACCCCCCGATCAGCCGCGTCGAAACCCCCCACGAAGTCGTCCACCCATGCTGCACCGTTTCATCCCGGTCTGTAAAAGTAATCCCCGACGCCTTGGCAAAGTTCTGCCCCAGAAAATGCGAAGTCCCCGACTGCAGCGCTTTCCGATCCTGCATCATCGCCTCGATTGATAGCGTTTCTACCGCCCCGGGAAACCGCTCCGCATCTGTTTTCGCGCCCATGATCACCGGCATCGCCATCGATTCCTCTGCAAAATCGGCGTACACCTGATGCATCTGCTTTGTTTCTTCGATCGCCTCTTCCTCGGTGGCGTGAACTGTATGTCCTTCCTGCCAAAGGAATTCCGCAGTTCGGAGGAAGAGCCGGGTGCGCATTTCCCAGCGGACGACATTGGCCCATTGGTTAATGAGGAGGGGCAGGTCGCGGTAGGACTCGATCCATTTGGCGAAGGAGGCGCCGATGATGGT
>CAZLXE010000176.1:0-4935 GCA_964563005.1 uncultured Isosphaeraceae bacterium | reverse complement strand
CCATCCCCCGCTTATGCAGCAACCGCGCAGCATCCCCCGCCTCCTCCCCCGCCAAAACCTCCACAATCCGCTCCGCCGCCAGGCCATCCCCATACGGATTCTCCAATCCCTCCAACCCTGCCCGAAAATCCGGATCCAACGCCCGCTCCACCGCATCCATAATTGCCTCCTCATCCGCCGAAATATCCAGCACATTCCCCGCCCGCTCCCGACCCTCCTGCCGCCTCCCCACATTCACCGTCGGCAACCCCAACGATGCCGTCTCCATAATCCCGCTCGAAGAATTCCCCACCAATACCCCCGCAACCCGGAGCAACCCCCAATACAGAAGATGATTCAGGTTCACAAATAACCGCGCCCGCGCATGCTCCCCGCAAAACCCCTCCGCCCGTTCAATCAACTGCCGGCTCCCCGCATCCGCATTGGGAAAACAAAAAACAATATCCCTATCCCTGTCTGCCAACCGCCCCAGCGCCCCGAACATTGCCTCCGCCTCCACCACCGTATCCCGCTCCAAGGTCACCGGATGATACGCCACCACCATCGGCCCCGGCTCCAGGGAAATCCCCAGTTCCCGCGCCACCTCTTCCGGGGGCGGCAACACACTCCGCCGCAGATGATCCAACGACGGCGCCCCCACCCGGTGCACCCGCCACTCCTCCTCCCCCATCGCCAGCACCCGCCGCTTTGACATCTCCGTCGGCGTAAAGTGAATATGGCTCATCATCGTCAGGGCATTGCGCACCTGCTGATCGATCGCCCCCTCACTCACCTCTCCCCCCTCGATATGCGCCATGGGAATCCGCATCGCCAACGCCGCCGAAGCCGGAGCCAGCATTTCATACCGATCCGCAATCAACAACAACACATCCGGTCGATGCTCCCCGAACCAGTCTGCAAACCCCATCGTCGCCATTCCAATCGACTTCGCCATCGCCCCGTCCGTATCCGAACTGAGCAACATCTCCAGCCGATGGGCAATTGAAAATCCATCCTTTTCAATCTCCCCCACCGTCATCCCGAACTCAGGCGACAAATGCGCCCCCGTAACAATCAACTGCAAATCCACCCCCACCCGCTCCTCCAACTCCCGCAAAACCCAATACAAATGACCATAATCCGCCCGAGAAGAAGTCACCACAGCAATAGTACGGCAATCAGTCATAAAATAATAGGTCAGACTTTATCCTGACGGACGAGCCCACCATAGTCAAAAACCATCCTGATGCTGGGTTGACGCACAATCCCCGCACCCAATCATACCCCTTCGGGTATCCTACTATATTCCGGGTCTAAAAACCGTGTTTCCTCACCAATAAAAGGCCAACTACCATGTCCACCCTCCCCTTCCTCGCCTCTGCCCTCGCCCTCACCGGTGCCGTCGCCCTCACCCCACTCGGCGCCGACGACTATACCACCATCCCCCCCGCTCCCTCCGCCCTCGAAGCCAAACTCAAAAGCCAACCCCTCACCCTGACCGATGCCCTGCAGGCCGTGCATATGCAAACCGGCGGCGTCGCCCAGTCTGCCGCCTTCGACCTCTCCACCACCCCCCCCTCCGTGGAAATCACCCTCATCCGCAACGGTGAAAAAGTCCGCCTCCAAGTCAACGCAGCCCACGAAATAACCTCCATGCCGAACTCGAAACCCTCCACGCCCACCCCCGAGGGCTTCGACCAGGTCAAAATCCCCTCCGGTCAACTCTGCAACATCTCCAAGGAAATACCCATGCCCCGATTCCCCGGCGAACCCGTCACCGGCGACTGGACCGAAACCCCCTCCGGACTCAAATACTACGATATGGTCGTCGGTGATGGCCCCTCCCCAGAAAGTTCGGCCTCCCGCGTTTCCGTCCACTATTCCGGCTGGCTCAACGACGGCACAAAATTCGATAGCTCCGTCGATCGCGGTGCCCCCGCCACCTTCCCCCTCAACGGCGTCATCCCCGGCTGGACCGAAGGCGTCGGCTCCATGAAAGTGGGCGGCAAAAGAAAACTCATCATCCCCTACGCCCTCGCCTACGGCGAACGAGGCCGACCCGGCATCCCCCCCAAAGCCACCCTCATCTTCGATGTCGAACTCATCTCTATTCTCGGTAAATAAACCCCACCTGCCTGCCGGTATCTCCCCTCCCTCCCCTCTCACCCCACGGTGCCCCATGAACACTTTCCCCGCCCCAACCGCAACCGCCCTCTCTCTCTTCGCCGCCACCCTCCTCGGCTGCTCATCCGCAACCCAAACCGCCCAACTCCAATCCCCCATCGCCCCCGCCGCCGTGAAGGCCATGCCCTCTTCTCCCGTTGAGGATAACGCGGCAGAATCATCCATCCCCGAAGATTCCCCCATCGCCGCCCAACTCCACCGCGCCGAACGGGACATCGAAGCCATCCTCGCCGTTCCCGACAACCAGCGAAACTTCAACAACACCCTCGGCGCCCTCGACGACCTCTACGCCCGCATCGACTTCGACACCAGCATGACCCTCTTCATGCAATATGTCTCCCCCGATCCCGATCTCCGCGACGCCGGCGCTCGGGCTGAAGAAGAACTCAACAGTTGGCTCATCGATCTCTCCAAACGCGAAGACCTCTATCGAGCTGTCAAAACCTACGCCGCCAATCAGAAAACCTTTAAAAACAAACTCACTCCTATCCAGCAACGCCAACTCACCCACACCCTCCGCGATTATCGACGCGCCGGCATGGATCTCTCCCCCGCCGACCGCAAAAAACTCACCGCCCTCCAGAAGGAAACCAGCAAACTTTCCATCGAATTCGAAAAAAACATCCGCGAGGATGAAACCGCCGTCTTCGTCACCCGTGATGAACTCTCCGGCATGCCCGAGGAATGGATTGATAACCTCAAACGCGCCGGCGACCTCTACATCGTCACCATGGACTACCCCACTTTCATTCCCATCGGTGACCTCTGCACCAACGAACTCACCCGACAACGCACCTGGCTCGCCTATAAACGACGCGGCGGTAAAAAGAATGTTGCCGTCCTTGAAAAAATCATCAAACTCCGCACCGACGCCGCCCATCTCCTCGGCTACAAAACCCCCGCCGACTACGAAACCGAAGTCAAAATGTCCAAGAGCGGAGACACCGTCCTCGACTTCTATAAAAAACTCCGCCCCCTCGTCCGCAAAAAAGCCCAACTCGACTGGAACGAACTCCTCGCCGCCAAACGAGAACACACCGGAGATGCCACCGCCAACTTCTACCCCTGGGACATGAGCTTCTACATGAACCAGCTCAAGAAGACCCGCTACGCCGTCGATTCGGAAAAAATCCGCGAATACTTCCCTCTCCAGCGCGTCATCGACGGCCTCTTCTCCATCACCCAATCCCTCTACGGCCTCGAATACAAAGAAATCACCGCCTCCGCCTCCGCCAAAGGATTCACCCTCTGGCACGAAGACGCCCGCCTCTTCGAATGCTGGGACAAAAAAACCAACAAACTCCTCGGCCACTTCTTCATCGACCTCCATCCCCGTGATAACAAATATGGCCACGCCGCCCAGTGGGGTCTCCGCCAACATAAAAAATGGCAGGATGGCACCACCGAACTTCCCCTTGCCGCCCTCGTCTGCAACTTTACCAAACCCACCAAAGACAAACCCTCCCTCATGTCCCACGATGAGGTCGAAACCTTCTTCCACGAGTTCGGCCACTGCCTCCACACCCTCCTCAGCGATGTCAACACCTACGAATTCGCCGGCACCTCCGTCGAGCGCGATTTCGTCGAAGCCCCCTCCCAGATGTTCGAAAACTGGGTCTGGGATGCCGATGTCCTCAAAACCTTTACCGGCCACTATAAAACCGGCGAGCCCCTCCCCGATGACCTCCTCAAAGGCATGATCGCCGCCAAAAACATTGGCTCGGGAATGCTCGCCGAACACCAGTTCTACTACGGCCTTATCGACATGACCTACCACACCGATGAAGACGGCGTCGTCGACACCACAAAAATCGGCATCGACCTCTTCCCCCAAATCGAACTTTACGACAAAATCCCCGGCACCTACTTCCAGTCCGCCTTCGGACACCTCACCGGCTACCAGGCCGGCTACTACGGCTACCAATGGGCTCTCGTCCGCGCCTGCGACATGTTCCAACGCTTCAAACAACTCGGCATGCTCGATCCCGAAGCCGGAATGTACTACCGCAAAAACATCCTCGGCAAAGGCGGCACTCTCGACGGCTCCGACCTCGTCAAAAACTACCTCGGCCGAGATCTCGACATGACCGCCTACCTCAAACACCTCGGCCTCGAATAAACCCGGATCCCCTCCCCCTCTGGGGGAGGGTTAGGGAGGGGGATCTGTAGGGTGGGCTTCGCCTGCTAAAAATCTCTCAAATCCACGCCCTCCAGAAATACAAAGAGTCAGCCCATGCCCCTCCACCGAACAAAAAACAACCGCGTCCTCGCCGGAGTCTGCGGCGGCATCGCCCACTGGCTCGATTGGGATCCCACCCTCGTCCGCATTCTCTATGTCATCCTCTCCATCCTCTCCGCCGCCTTCCCCGGCACCCTCATCTACATCATCCTCTGGATCGTCATGCCCGAGGAATACTGAATAGCAAATCAGCCGAGGGGTGAACATGGTCCGGTCCACCCCTCGACTAATCGTCTCCTTCAGGTACCTCAAATAATCATGACTCGAACGGTGAAAATGGTGAGATTCCGACTCACCCACATTCTTGGTGGACAAGTCACGGATCTCAGCCGTCAACTCCGGCCCGTCGCCAATCTTCTTTCCTGCCGCAGGAACCAAAAAATTACACAAACACTGGTCCCTACTCTTAATACGCAGAAAACCACCCCATATCGCCGGAAAAGTTTAAAAAAATCTCATTTTCTCAAAAAACTTTCCCCTGAATAAACAAATCCCAAATTACAGCCATCCACATAGATATTATCGGACTACTC
>CAZLXE010000175.1:0-4972 GCA_964563005.1 uncultured Isosphaeraceae bacterium | reverse complement strand
GCCGGCGGACGCTCACGCATGCCCCTCGATCATTCCGAAGATATGAGCGAAATCTCCGATCCTCAGCGGATCCGCGTGAAGGTGCAAGAATTCGGCGAATAATCAGGTTCATTCCACATCTCCCCCCAGAAGGCAAAAACGCTCAGTCGTGAATCAGACCAGAGCCAGCACCCCTCAACGGGAAGAGAATAAACAAACGGACGCTCTAACGAGCGTCCGTTTTTTATGGCTGATTTAGGAGTGAACCCAAGAGCAGGTTCTCCTCGAAACTTGAGTGATTACGCCAGAGTAATACGCTCATTCAGATAGACATCCTGAATTGCGTTCAACAGTTGAATCCCTTCTTCCATGGGCCGTTGAAACGCCTTGCGCCCGGAGATCATTCCCATGCCGCCAGCACGCTTGTTGATCACCGCCGTCCGCACCGCCTGGGCGAAATCATTGTCCCCGGACGCTCCGCCGGAATTGATCAACCCACATCGTCCGGCATAACAATTCAGCACCTGATAGCGACAGAGATCGATGGGGTGATCGGAGGCGAGGTCGGAATACATCTTTTTGTCGAATTTGCCGAATGAGCCATTCGTATTCATCGCCGTATAGCCCCCATTATTCTCCGCCAGTTTCTGCTTGATGATGTCCGCCTGAATGGTCACCCCGAGATGATTCGCCTGCCCAGTAAGATCCGCAGATGCGTGATAGTCCGTGCCTCCCGTCTTGAAGGCGGAATTCCGCAGATAGCACCACAGCACCGTCGCCATGCCCAGTTCGTGGGCGGCGGCGAATGCTTCGGCGACTTCCACGATCTGTCGATTTGAATTTTCCGACCCGAAGTAAATCGTTGCCCCAACTGCGGCAGCCCCCAGGTCCCACGCCTGCTCCACCGATCCGAACATAATCTGGTCAAATTCATTGGGCGCGGTCAGCAATTGATTGTGGTTGATCTTCACGATGAAGGGAATTTTGTGGGCGTACTTCCGGGCCACCGTGCCGAACACCCCGAAGGTCGTTGCCACCGCATTGCAGCCGCCTTCGATAGCGAGTTTGATGATATTCTCACCATCGAAATAGATCGGATTCTTCGCGAAACTTGCCCCGCCGGAATGTTCGATGCCCTGATCGACGGGAAGGATCGAGACATAGCCGGTTCCGGCGAGCCGACCATGCCCAAAAATTGCCGTCATGTTCCGCAACACCTGCGGGTTCCGATCGGAATCCTTCCAGACTCGATCCACAAAATCCGGTCCCGGAGCATGCAGGCCGCTGGCATTCACCTTCGCTTTGTAGGTGAGCAGATCATCGGACTCGGTTCCGAGGTATTGTTCGATTGTTGAATTCGTTGCCGTCATTGTGGTCATGGTGAAACTCCTGTTGGCCCCCATGATATAAACTCTGTTCGACGAGTCTTTTGACCCGCATCCAATCCCCCTCTTCTGACCATCGGCAGGATCGATCCCCTTCCGTACGCCCTCCCCAGGAGCCATATGATCTTGAATCACAGTATACAGACCAGACCGTCGTTTCGCATCTTCTGCCTTTTCATCGGCGTGTTTTTTTTGCCGTGTGGAATCGCCGAAACAATGGCGCAGATTGCTCCGGAAACAATCACGCTCGAGCAAATCATGGCCGACCCAGACTGGATGGGTCACAGCCCCGAACGACCCTACTGGGCGGATGATGGTCAATCAATCTATTTCCTGCAGAAAAGAGACGGCGAGGAACATCGCGATCTCATCCAGATCGACCTCGAAGGCACAATTCTCCGTACGGTCGAAGATGCCGACCGGGGAACCGTGGATTATGCCGGTGGTGATTGGAGCCGGGATTTCCGCCGTAAGATTTATTCCCGACAGGGAGACCTCTATATTAAAAACATCGATTCTGGAACGATCCACCAACTCACCCGCAGCGCCGCCTGGGAAGGCAACCCGTTTTTCATGGTCGGTGATGAGCAGATCGCCTTCTCCCGATCAGGGGTTATTTATATCCGGGACTTGACCACCGGTCTGGAGAATCAACCCGCCGACCTCCGAGCCGCCGACGATCCTGAGGACAAGAAAAAGAAAGAGGATTATCTCAGCCGCCAGCAGGAGCGACTCTTCAAAATCATCCGCAAACGCGAGGAGCGAAGCGAGAAAAGCCGAAAACTCGCCCGACAGGAGCAGGAAGCCGATTCCACCCGCCCCCCTCTGCCGTGGTACCTCGGCAAAGATCAGGAGATTCTCCAATCTGTACTCTCGCCCCGAGGCGACTTCATGATCGTGCGCCTCGCGAAAAAAGGGAAGTCCTCCGGCAAACGGGACACCATGCCCAACTACATCACCGAGGACGGCTATGTCAGCACCCGCAGTGTCCACAGTAAAGTGGGCACCGGCACTCCACGCGGCGAAAAACTTCTCATCCTCAACCTCACCACTCATGAGCAGCATGAAATCGATCTTACCGTCCTTCCCGGCCTGAACGAAGATCCCCTGAAAGAGTTGCGCGAAGCCGCCAAGGCCCGGCGCGAGGCCGAGAAAGAAAAGGAAGAGGCGGCAGGAGAAGAGGAATCCGAAGCGGAAGAAAACGGCGCCACCACTCAGAAGGACCCCGAAACATCCCCTGAAGCCGCGACTCAGCCCGCCCCCGCAACCGCCCCCGCTGAAGAAAACGAGAACAAAGAATCATCAGACAAGGAAAAAAAGGAGCCGGAAGCCAAACCCCGCCCCGTCAGTATCGGTCGCATTTCATTCACCAACGATGGCAAACAGGTTGCCCTTCAATGCTCTACTTTCGACAACAAGGACAAGTGGATCGCCCGCATCAACCTCGAAGACTTTTCCCTCATCCCCATCACCCGGTTGCACGATGACGCCTGGCTCAACTGGCGGGCCGGTGCCATGGGCTGGCTCCGCGACAATCATTCGCTTTTCTATGTCTCTGAGAAATCCGGGTATGCTCATCTTTATCTGCATGACATCCAGGCGGACATCAATTCTGATGACCGGGCGCTGACCACAGGCCACTATGAAGTGTCCGCCGTCTCCCTGAACCGCTCCGGTTCCCATCTCTACTACACCGCCAATGTCGATCATCCCGGCATCTACGAACGCTATCGCGTCGAAATCAACTCCGGCACCATTGAACAACTCACCCATCTCGGTGGGCAGAATCGGGCCATCCTCTCCCCCGATGAGCAACGCCTTCTCATTGTGCATTCCGAAACCACCCAGCCCCCGGAACTCTATCTTCAGGCCAATGAAACCGGCGCTGTCGCCCGCCGTCTCACCCACACCATCAGCGATGAGTTCATGGCCATCCCCTGGGTCAAACCGCAGATCGTCAAAGTGCCCTCCCGCACCGGTTCCCCCATTTATTCCCGACTCTATCTTCCCGAATCAACCACGAACGGCTCACCCCGTCCCGCCGTCCTCTTTATCCACGGCGCGGGGTATCTTCAGAACGCCCACCACGGCTGGTCGCACTATTTTCGAGAGTTTATGTTCCACTCACTCCTCGTCCAGCACGGCTATGTCGTCCTCGACATGGACTACCGGGCCAGCGCGGGCTACGGACGCGACTGGCGCACTGCCATTTACCGCCGCATGGGCGAACCGGAAGTCGAAGACCTCGCCGATGGCGTGTCCTGGCTGATCCAAAACCACGGCGTCGATCCCACCCGCGTCGGCTGTTATGGCGGTTCCTACGGCGGCTTTCTCACCCTCATGGCCCTCTTCCGCCAGCCCGACCTCTTCGCCTGCGGAGCCGCCCTCCGTCCCGTCACCGACTGGGCTCATTACAACCACGGCTACACGGCCAACATTCTCAACATTCCCTCCCTCGACCCCGAGGCCTACGAAAATTCCTCCCCCATCGAATTCGCCGAAGGACTCGCCAAACCCCTCCTCATCTGCCATGGCATCCAGGATGATAATGTCTTTTTCCAGGACACCGTCCGCCTCGCTCAACGCCTCATCGAACTGGAAAAGGAAAACTGGGAAGTCGCCATGTTCCCCATCGAACCCCACGGCTTCCGCGAACCCTCCAGTTGGCTCAACGAATACCGCCGCATCCTCAAACTTTTTGAAACCCATCTCAAATAAGGATCAGGTGAAGGACGGAACCCTGCCTATGCAAGGAAATTCTCCATAACTGCCTCTTTTCCGTCCTTCCCCACTGAGGATCTCGAAGGGGGAGAATTCGGCTATAATCCAAAGCGACGGGCGATTAGTTCAGTTGGCTAGAATGCTTCGTTTACACCGAAGAGGTCACTGGTTCGAGTCCAGTATCGCCCATTGGCCAGTTTTCAGTGATCGGTTTTCAGTGGTCAGTTTTGCGGAGATCTCCCATGTCTAATGTTCTTCTCATTCTCTCCGGCTGCGGGGTTTTCGATGGGGCGGAAATCCATGAATCGGTTTTGACCATGCTGCATCTGGATCGAGCCGGGGCGACTGTCACCATCGCCGCTCCCAATGTGGCTCAGCATCATGTGGTCAATCATGTCACGAACGAGGAGATGAGCGAAACGCGGAATGTTTTGGTGGAGTCCGCCCGCATCGCCCGGGGAAACATTCAGAACCTCGCCACCATCAAGGGAGCGGACTATGACGCGATCTTCCTGCCGGGCGGGTTCGGGGCGGCGACGAATCTCTGCACCTTCGCCCTCGCCGGGGCGGACTGCACGGTTGATCCGGAGGTCGAGCGGGTGTTGAAGGAAGCCCACGATGCGGGCAGGGTCATCGGCTTCATCTGCATCGCACCCGCCATCGCGGCCAAGGTCTTTCCCGGGGCGAACCTGACTATCGGCAACGACGCCGACACCGCCGCCGGACTGGAAAAATTGGGGGCGGCTCACACCGCCTGCGTCGTCCGCGAATTCTGCGTGGATGAAACCAACCGTATCGTATCCACCCCCGCCTACATGCTGGCCCAGAACATCAGCGAACTCGACGACGGCATCGGGAAAATGGTGAAGGCGACGCTGGAGATGGCG
>CAZLXE010000174.1:0-5013 GCA_964563005.1 uncultured Isosphaeraceae bacterium | reverse complement strand
CCTGTCACCTGTCACCTGTCACCTGCCACCTTCCCCCTACCCCACCACCGGCAGCGACTCCTCCTTCACTTCTTCACTGCCCGAATTCGAGGCCTTCCCTGTGAACACCAGTGGAGCCGCGATCGCCACCGAACTGTAGGTTCCCACTATCAGTCCCGTGAGCAGGCAGAAGGTGAACGGCCGAATGCCCGTGCCACCCATCGCATACATGATGAACACCGCGGTGATCGTGGTGATGGAGGTCAGCATCGTCCGGCTGAAGGTCTGGTTGATGGACTGGTTTACGATGGCTGCCGTGGGCAGAGGCAACTTGCCCCGATTTTCCCGGATACGGTCCAGAATCACGATGGTGTCATTCAGGGAATAACCGATGATCGTCAGCAACGCGGCCACCACCCCGAGGTCGATCCGGAACTCTTCAATCATCAGGGTATGGCCAAGAACCGTCCCTCCGATGATGCCCGTGATGGCGAGCAAACCCAGAGCAATAGTAACATCGTGGATCAACGCCACAATCGCCGCCACGGAATACCGCAGCGATCCGAACCGCACCCAGATATAAACCAGAATGCCCAACAGGGTCAGCACCACCGCCACAATTGCGTTCGCCGCCAGCGTGCGGGCCACCGAAGAGGAAAAACTGTTCACTTGTTCCAAACTCGGCGGCTGGCCCAACGCCATGGAAACTAATTTCCATTCTGCCGCAGAAACTCTTTCATCCACCTGCTCCGCATCCATTTTTTTCAGGTTGATCGCATCGTCATACACGCACACCGCAATCGTGGAAAAATGATCTATTTCCTCTCCTCCCGTACCGGGGGAAACGGGGGCCTGGTCGAGACCGAATACCCCCACGCGACGGCCAATGCAATCGATGAAGTCGGGCTGTTGGCGCATCCGTTCGATGCGGGCCCGGACATCATCGAGGGAAACTGGAGGATTAATATCCTGCACCACGACTGCCACCCCGTCGAGATATTCGCGAATCCGGGTAGTTACATCGGGACGATTAATATAGGTGCCCAGTTGATCCCGCTGCGCCCCCTTCTTGGCGCTGGAATCGAGAGGGAAAGTAAACTCGGTGTGCGGCGTATCGCCTTCTCTTCCCTTGAAATCGAGAGAGGGAGTTATTTCCAGCTGTTCCCCGAACACCATCTCCACCGATTCCTGCACCAGATGGGAAATGTCCTGATCGTCCTCCACTCCCTTCGGGGTCGCCACCTTGATCTGAAATTGATCGCAGGTGACTCGACCCTGATTGTCGATCCTCGTTTCGCCCACTGTGAGCACGCTTGCCCGGGACAGTTCGCCCATGACGCTTTTCACAAATTCATCCGAAGTGGCCGCTCCCCGTTCGTCGGCATATGCATGAATTTGGGCTTCTACGCCGGTTTCGCCCGACTGTACCAGTTGCACGCGCTCTGCATCTGGAGAATCTCCTGCCAACCGGGTCTTCATGGTGATCGACACACCGCCCCGGAACTCGGTATCGAACATGTCCTGCCCGTGTTGATTCACCAACACAATCGAGCACGCCACAGTCAGCCCGCTCAATACCCAGAAACCCTTCCGCATGTTGATCCAATTGAGTTTGGGATTCAGTATTTTATGAATGGCGGGCATGGCGATGGGCAGCATCGTCAGTTTCTTTATCCCGAAAAGTTCGGTGTACAGGTAATAGACCTGCCGCGTTACGAACAGCGTGGTGAACATCGTGGCCAGAATGCCGATCCCCAGCGTCACCGCGAACCCCTTCACCTCTGTCGTCGCCGTATACCCCAGCACCACGCACACGATCAGGTTCGTCACATTGGCGTCAATAATGGTGCTGGTGGCCTTACTATAGCCCTCCCGGATCGCCGCGCGCAGGTCTTCGCCCGCATCCATCAGTTCCTCCCGGATGCGCTCGTAGATCAGCACATTCGCGTCCACGGCCATGCCGATGGTAAGCACGATGCCTGCGAGACCGGGCAGGGTGAAGGTGCCGTGGATGAACGACATCGCCCCGAAGATCATGAGACCGTTGATGAGCAACGCCACATCGGCTACGAACCCCGCGAAAAAGTAATAGATCATCATAAAGACGCACACCGCGATGATGGCGATCAGGAATGACTCCATCCCCCGATGCAGGTTGTCCGCCCCGATGGATGGCCCCACCGTGCTGATCGCAATTGGCTGCTCGCCCAATCGCGCTTCGAGCGCTCCCGAATCCAACACCCGGAATAGATAATCCAGTTCCTGCCGCGAGAACGACCCGGTGATCACCCCGCTGCTCATGATCTGGCTCTGAACCGTGGGCGCGGAAAACACCTGTCCATCGAGCACAATCGCCATCGGCTCCTTCAGATTCTGCCCCGTCAATCGTCCCATCAGGGATCCCCCCGCCGGATCCAATCGAAATCCCACGGCTTCACGACCCAACTGATCGTTCGATTTATAAGTCTGCACGATGGACCATTTCGCCCCCGTCGCCTTGTGTGTCATGCTCAATTCGTCAGTCGTATAAAGGAGAATATAATATTCCCCCTCATATTCCCCCGCCGTCAAACCGTTGTAACTCGTTTGAAAATACGAAGCGGGATTGGCCCGTAGTGCCGCTCCCGAAGCCGGATTGTCCGCCCATTGACTTACATCGTTCAGGGGAAACCACGCCGCCTGCCCGGAATCGACGCTCTCCGGCCCCCCCTCCGTCAACTGTTGACGCAGTGCATCAATGCCCACTCCGCTGTCCTGTGCATTCGTCGTCGTCACCGCAATGTGATATTCCAGCACGCCCGCTCCCTGCAACAATCGCATCAGATCCTCGGGATCGTCAAACCCCGTGCGCTTGGCCTGATAGGCATCGAACGCCTCCACCGTGGCGTCCAGTTGCCCCTGCAGATGAGGATACTCCGCCCGCACTTCCGACAATGCGTCCTCCCGGGCCGAGGGACGCATCTCAATTTCTCCCGTGAGGGAATTACGAACCTTCTCCCCCGTCAAGGGATCGGTTTTCGGTCTCTGATTCGTCTTCAGATGCAGCACCCGGGTAATGCGGGACTCCGGCAGACTCAGCCGCAGCACCGCATCCAGGGCGTCCTCATAGCCGATGTCCGCATCCGCCACCGCTTTCTCGAAGGGGAAGAGTTCCGCATCCCCCACGCCACTCCCCCGGGCATCCGCCAGAGCGGCTCGATCCGATACCAGTGTGTCATACGCCTGCTGCAACTCCTCCATTAAATTGGAACGATCCGTCCCCGGCGTCCCGCCCCATTGCTCCACCGCCCGGCCCTGTTGCACGGCGGATTCCAATTCCATCGTGGGAATCTCCGCATCTCCCAGCAATGCCTCCAATGCTTCCCGATAGGTCTTCTGCAGTTGCTTCACCTCATCGTTGGGCAGCGGCATCACAATTTCGATCCGGTCGTTCCCCATCGGCTCCATCGAGATATCCAGCACGCCCGTAGGATTGACCCGATCCTTCAACACATTGATCGTCTGCCCCAGAACGCTTGTCGCATCGCTGTCCGGCGGAATATTCACATGATAAATGAGCGATACGCCGCCCCGGAGATCCTTCCCCAGTTTGATGTTCTTGCCGGGAGGAGTGATCTGCCAGATGCAAAGCACCAGAATGACGGCGATCAAGAGGAGTTTTTGAACCATGTTCTGCATGGGAGCGGTCTTCCGAAAGGGAAATGTTTAATAAAGGGATAAGCGATTCAGATTCTTTTCTTATCGACTGAATAGCTCAATGAGTGGTATCCGAGGGTCTGATGTTTAGTATTCCGGGGGGTCGGGGATTTTAACGGGTGGTCTTTTCCAGTTCAATTTCGCTCCCCACCCCTTTGGTTTCCAGCACCTGTTGCACGGCGGAGCGGGCGAACGAAATGCGCGTGTTCGATGATTCATCCACTTTCAGCACCACCGTGTCCGGCTTCATCTCCACAATGGAACCGATCACCCCGCCCACCGTCTGCACCCGGTCGTGCTTCTTCAACGCCCCCAGCAGGGCTTGCCGACGCTTTTTTTCTTTCCGCTGCCCAAAGGTGGAAAGGAAAAGCATGATCAATACCCCGAAAATAATAATCATGAACATAGGATCAAAACCGGGGGTTTTCGCTGGTGCACCGCCGGCTGGGCTACCACTCGCCCCGGTTGCGGCCGGTGGCCCGGCTTCGGTACCCGGCGCTCCGCCGTCCTGGGCAAATACAAGGAAGGATGAATCAAACTCAATCATGGTCAGGGATCACTTTGCAGGGGGAGAATACGACACAACCGAACCGGGATCACACTCAGCCGACACTGGCTGCTCGACCACCGGCCAATCTCGATACAGGTCGAACCACCCATCTTCGCGGATTGCCCGCCGTATGTCCAGCATGAGTCGCTGGAAATGCCGAAGATTGTGCAATTGAGCCAGAATCGGCCCCAGCATCTCCTTCGCCATAAAGAGGTGACGAATATACGCTCGGGAATACGATCCCCCGCACGCATAGCAGTCGCACCCCTCCTCGATCACCCCATCATCCTCCGCAAAGCAGGCATTTCGCAGGTGCAGCCGCCCCGATCGGGTAAAAACATTGGCATTCCGGCCATTCCGGGTGGGGAGCACGCAATCGAACATATCCACCCCCGCCCGCACCGCCATCACAATATCCCGCTCATACCCCACCCCCATCAAATATCGCGGCTTCCCCCCCGGAAGTAGCGGAGCCGTGAATTCCACCACTTTCTTGATTTCCTCTGTCCCCTCCCCCACCGCCACCCCCCCGATGGCATATCCCGGCAAATCGATCCCGCACACCTGCTCCACCGATTCTCGCCTCATATCGTAATCCGTCCCCCCCTGCACAATCCCGAACAACGCCTGCTCCTCCGGCCGCTGATGACTCGCCGCACACCGCTCCAACCACCGAATAGTCCGTTCATTCGCGATTTTCACTCTCTTCAGGTGCTCTATCTCCCTCCCCCTCTGGGGAAGGGCTAGGGAGGGGGTATCCTCACTCGATGCCTCTTCCGAGATCTGGT
>CAZLXE010000173.1:0-5075 GCA_964563005.1 uncultured Isosphaeraceae bacterium | reverse complement strand
CGGGAAGGCATCCGGGCCACCGGCTTCGAGGTGCTTGATTCACCCACCGCCATCTGCCCCATTATCGTGGGAGAAACCGCCACCGCCATCGCCATGAGCAAACGACTCCTCGAAATGGGCAGTTTCGCCATCGGCTTCGGCTACCCCGTCGTCCCCGAAGGAACCGCTCGCATCCGCGTCCAGATTTCCGCCGCCCATGAGCCGTCACATCTCGACAATCTCATTGCAAACCTGAAGACCCTGAAATCCGAAACGGATTGACTGGTTCATTTCCCCCGCGCGCTTCGCACTGCGGTCACCAGCGTATGCGCCCGGTGGGCATCCGGTGGGTTCGACCACACTCCACCCTCCTTATACCACGACCCCACAATTAAAGCGTCCGCATACGCAAACAAATCCGCCACCGAGTCCGGCGTAACTCCCGAGCCAACCACCAGCGGCAACCCCGTCGCCACCCGCGCCGTCCCCAGATCATCCAGACGAATCTGCTGACCCGTCGCAATGCCCGTCACAATCACCCCGTCCGCCCCGAAAAATTCCGCCGCCTTGGCTGTTTCCGAAATGTCCACATCCCCCGTAATGGCATGAGCCGTGTGTTTCTTCTTGATGTCAACCAGAACTTTGATCTCCTCCGCCCCGATCATCCGCCGATACCGCAGCAATGGCCCCGCATCTGCCTCCTCCATCAATCCCTCATCCGCCACCGAAGCAAACACAAATCCCTCCGCCCGAATGAACTGCGCCCCCGCCGCCTGCGCCACTGCCAACGCCGCCCGATTCGCCCCCGCCAGCACCTGCACCCCCATCGGAACCTCCACCACCTCCCGCACCGCCATCGCCACCCGCGTCATCGCCGCCACCACCTCTTCCCCGACCTCCCTCCGCAAATAAGGAATGTCGTGCATGTTCTCTACAAGAATTGCATCGAACCCGGCCCCCGCCAGCAACTTGGCCTCATCGGCCGCCTGTTCCGCAATGGCATCCATCCCCAGGCAATTTCCGGGGGTCCCCGGCAACGCCTGCACATGCACCATCCCCACCAACGCCTTCTCGTGGCCAAAAATATCCCATACAGCAGTCATTTGCTCAACAGAATATCCAGATCGAAAAAAAATGGGCTATTTTCGGACTTGTCCTGAATTCGATTGGTTTGGAGGACGATACATCCGCTAGGAATGACGGGCATGGACTGTTCACCGCGTCGTCGCGATGGCTGACCAGCCGTTCGATCGTGATCAAAGAAGGCACGCATCGAACAACCGGAATGAGCGGCGGCCGGATCTTCTCCTTTTATCCAGCCGATGCAAATTGATCTCGTATCAATGTGTCTCACCAGGGCCGAACCTCACCCCCATATGAGGTCCGCTTGTCCGGTGGAATCATCGATGCTCAATCGCCCCGCTTCATCCCCAAAAGCGTAAACAACTCCATCCGCGAAGACTCATTGCTCAAAAAACACCCGTGCAATTTGCTTGTCGTCGTCCACGAACCCGGTTTCTTCACCCCCCGATAGCACATGCAGAAGTGCCGGCATTGCAGAATCACCGCCACCCCCTGCGGCCGCAGTTCCTCCCACAACGCCGATGCAATCTGCGCCGTCAATTTCTCCTGCACCTGTAATCGGTGCGAGTATCCTTCCACCACCCGCGCGATTTTCGATAACCCCACCACCTTCCCATCCGGGATATACGCCACATGCGCCTTTCCCACAAAGGGAACCATGTGATGCTCGCAATGACTGTGCAACTCAATATCGCTCACCAGCACCAACTCGTTATACCCCTCCACTTCCGTGAAAGTTTTTGAGAGCCATTTCCGGGGATCCTCGGCATACCCCGAAAAATGATCCCCCATCGCATCCACCACCCGTCGGGGCGTCTCCAGCAGCCCCTCCCGATCCGGATCCTCACCGATGAAAGTCAACAACGCCCGCACCTGACCCATCGCTGCCTCGCGCGAGACAGACTCCACCTCATGGTTCAGTCGCGTTGATTTAGTGGTTCCGATCTCAATATCCGGCATAAATGCTTCCTGTGAATGTGGCAGTACCTGCAACTGTAGGCCCGGCGGGTGAATTTGGCCACTGATAGACTATTTCAGGTACTGCTTCCACCAGTCCAGAAATTGATGCAGACGGTGCATTCGCAAATCCGGCGGGCCGCCCCGACTCATCCCGTGACTCGTGCTCCGGGGATACCGCACAAACCGGCAGGGCACCTTCCGAACTGTCAGCGAGGCATACACCTGCTCCGCCTGTTCGATATTACACCTCAGGTCACCCTCACTGTGCACGATCAGCGTTGGCGTCTTCACCTTGTTGAAATATTGAATGGGGCTTTGCTCCCACCGGATCTCCGGCTTGTCCCACACATTGCCCGGGAAATACCGATCGGGTCCATCCACAAAATCGCTGCTCCCCGCCATCGAAATCATATTCGACACACACCGATCGGTGATCGCCCCGGCAAAGTCCTGACAATGCCCAATCACCCAGTTCGTCATGTACCCCCCGTAACTCCCCCCCATGACCCCCATCTTCCGCCTGTTTACAAATGGCTGCTCCTTCATGAATTCAATCACGGCCTGAATATCCACCCAGTCCGCCGTGCCCCAGTGTCCGCGAATGGCCGCACAATGATCGCGTCCGTACCCCTTGCTTCCCCTCGGATTGGAGAAAAATACCACATACCCCGCCCCTGCCAGCATCTGCATCTCATGGAAAAACCCAATGCCATACTGAGCATGTGGCCCACCATGAACTTCCAGAATAGCCGGATATTTTTTCCCCGCCTTGAAATTCGGCGGCTTCAGAATCCAAGTCTGACATTTCGTCCCATCTTCAGTTTTTACCCAGTGCATCGACGGCTTGCTTACCGCCAGTCCCCTCAGAAGTGGCCGATTGAAGTCTGTCACCGGCTGCAACTTCATCGCTCCCCCCCCCGATGCTGAAGAAAAGTGCCCCACCTGCACCTCGCTGAGAGTGGTCGCCGTGCAGACCATCACCGCCATCGACTTCCCATCCCGCGACATGTTCCCCATCCCCGTCATAATCGCCCCCTTCGTATGAAACTGCATCGGTCCACCCGATCGCCGCACCGAGCAGACATGACTCTCTCCATGCCAACCCAGTTCAATATAAATGCGCGAAGAACCGGGATTCCAGCAAATCTTGGGATTGAACGACACATCGGCGGTATCCGTCAGGGCCGCCCCCATCAGGCAATAATCCGTCTTCCCCGTCAGCGATTTCGCCCCACCCTTCCGGGCATCACACACCCACAATTCCAGGTTCTCCGTGCTGTAATCATCATCGTCTCCCTCCCGCCCCGCAAAGGCAATCCACTTCCCATCCGGCGACCACCGGGGCTGAGACTTCGGCCCCAACGGCAATTTCGGTATCACCATCAATTTCCCACTCGACACATTCAGCCGCACCAGATCATCCCGCCACGGCCCCAACCCCGCCTGCTTCGATCGATTCGTGGCAATCACAATCTGCTTGGAATCCGGCGACCAGTCGTAGGAAAGAAAACCCAGTGTGTCCTTCGCATACACCTTCTTATAATCCCCCGTCTCCATATCCACCAGGTACAAACAGAACCGCTGCCCGTTGAAATACCCATCCCCATCCAATCGATACCACCAGTGGTCAATAACCCGGGGCGGATCGCCCAACCCTTTTTCCTCCCGTTCTTTTTTCGCCTTTTCCGTCCATTCCGGGTCTGTCTCCCGAAAGGTCACGGCGAGCATCGTCCCATCCGGCGACCACTTAAAGCCGCTGATCGTCCCCTCGGGAAACTTCGTCAGCATCTTTGCTTCGCCGCCGATTCCACTGCCCGGCCCGGCAATCGTATAAATCTGCGGCTTCCCCTTCTCCCGCCCGCTGATGAACGCAATCGTCGCCCCATCCGGCGACCACCGCGGATGCGAATCCTTCCCGCTTGAGGTGAATTGTTGCGGCTCCCCATTTCCTGCGGTCTTGTCACCAGCGGTCATCCACAGATTGGTCACATAATCGTTCTTCTTCCCCACCGTCTTGTGCGTGAAGACAATCTGCGATCCATCGGGTGAGATATTTGGATCTCCCAAAAAGGTGATCTTGAGGAGGTCTTCCGCCGTGATCGGACGGCGGGTACGGGCTTTGGTTTTTTGGGCCATGCTGGAAATTCTCTATCAGGGAGGTTGAAATTGAACTGCAAATCTTACCAACCTGAGCCAAGTCCGTGGCAAGACAGGGAAACGCTACCAGGGCGATTGGAATCTCCACTTGCTCGGTGCCACTGTCTGGAGCGGAGCGGAAGGCAGTGCGGGAGTCCTTGTGCGCCCGGTACGGCCTTCCTCCAGTATTCTGCCTCGGGCGGGTGGCTCCGAATTCAAGAAGACAGCATCTGCCTTGTAAACGCTACCATGCCCCCGTGCCTGCCCTCCTCTCCGACCAAGACCTCCTCGCCCGGCTCATCGCCTTCGACACCACGAGCCATCTCAGCAATCAACCCCTAGCCGACTTCATCTGCAATTATCTCGACCGGCCGGAAGCAGGAATCAGAATCACTCGAAACGATCTTCCTGAAGGTGACAAAACCAATCTCGTCATCAGCCGGGGGCCAGAAATGGATTCCAGGCTTAATTCCGGGGGTGGATTAATCCTTTGTGGCCATATGGACACCGTCCCCGCCCTCGAACCCGACTGGAACTCAGACCCCTTCACCCTCACCGAACAAAACAATCGTCTCTACGCCCGCGGCTCCTGCGACATGAAGGGTTTTCTCGCCCTCGCCATGAACGCCTTCCTCTCCATCCCCGAAAATCAATTCAATCATCCTCTCACCCTCCTCTTCACCTGTGATGAGGAACTCGGCTCCCTCGGCGTCCAACACCTCGTTCAATCAGTCGGCCCTGATCTCAATTTACCCACGGCCTGCGTCATCGGCGAACCCACCTCCAACCGCGCCGTCCGTATGCACAAGGGCCATCTCAAAATGCGCCTCTCCGTCACCGGCCAGGCCGCCCACAGTGGATCCCCTCAACTCGGTGAAAACGCCATCGAACCCCTCGGCCAGGCCATCCTCCTCCTC
>CAZLXE010000172.1:0-5081 GCA_964563005.1 uncultured Isosphaeraceae bacterium | reverse complement strand
TGGAAGCGTCCCGTTGTGTTTAATGGGGGATTGACGGCCGGGACGGTGGTCCTCCTTCGGGAGGAAGGCCGATCTTCTCAGGATTCTCCCTGGGCGCGGGAGAAGGCGGGTTGATTCTCTATTTCGGCGAGTTTTTCGAGGTGCATCCAGCGGTGGGTGGCGCCGAGTTTTTCGACGAGGGCGGCGATGTCGCAATCCTGGATTTCGGCTTTTTCATCGCGGATCATGAAGCGGCAGCGCCAGTGGGCCACGGTGTCGATGTGGGTCATGACGGGGGGCCAGACCTGGATGCCCCGGCAGGAGATCATTTTGAGGAGGAGGGGGGTGTTTTCGGTGAGTTGTTCGAGTTCGGGGCCGAGTTGCTCGGGTGTGGTGGTTGATTCGAGGAAGATGTCGACGCCGATATCACGACGCTGGGAAGGGAAGACAACGACGGGGCTGTCATCGGGATCGGGAAGTTGCATCGGTTTGTAATCGTGCATGATCCAGCGAGGGGAGGTGCGACCGAGATTGTTGATGACCGCATCGGTGAACTGGTCGGTGGTGGCGGCAATATCGGCCCGGACATCGACGGTGACGGCTTTGCCATCTTCGAGGGTGACGAGAATGGCGTGTTCGATCATGGTGGCGGCGACGAATTCCCCGAGATGGCGGAGCATCATGACGGCGGAGAGGATCATGGCGGTGGGGTTGGCGATGTTTTTGCCGGCGATGGTGGGGGCGGAGCCATGGACGGCCTCGAAAATTTTGACGGCGTGTCCGATGTTGGCGGAGGGGGCGAAGCCGAGGCCGCCGGCGAGACCGGAGGTGAGGTCGGAGATGATATCGCCGTTCATATTGGAAGCGACAATAATTTCGAACTGCTCGGGGAAGCGGACCAACTGGTGGGCGCAGTTGTCGATGATGATGTGCTCAGAGTGGATGTCGGGGTAATCGGTGGCGATTTCTTCGAAGGTGCGTTTGAGCAGTCCTTCGGTGAGTTTCATGATGTTGGCCTTGGTGGCGCAGTGGATGCGAGTGCGGCTTTCGGCACGGGCGAGTTCGAAGGCGAAGCGGACGATTTTTTCACAGCCCTTGCGGGACATGAGTTTGAGGCACTCGGCGACGCCGGGGGTCTGCATGTATTCGATGCCGGCGTAAAGGTCTTCGACATTTTCACGGACGACGACGAGATCGACGCGATGGCCGCCAAAGGGGGTGGGTACGCCGGGGAGTTCGCGAGCGGGGCGGATATTCGCATAGAGTTCGAACATCATGCGGAGGGTGACATTGGCGCTTTGTTCGCCGTGGCCGACGGGGGTGGCGAGGGGGCCTTTGAGGGCAAAGCCATTTCGTTCTATGGATTCGATGGTTTCCCGGGGGACACCGGTGGGGTCGCCGGATTGAAATATTTTTTCTCCGGCAAGGCAACGCTCCCAAGTGACATCGACGCCGGTGGCTTCGATGACGCGGATGGCTGCTTCGGTGACTTCGGGGCCGATGCCATCGCCGGGGATGAGGGTGATGGTTCGGGGTATGGATTCGGTATTTTCTCCGGTCATTGGCCCATGATAGCGGATTAATAAAAAGGAGTAAGTTTTGTTCTTTGGTGGAGCGGGGGAGGAGATTCGATATCATGGGGGTGAACGGTCCAAGATTCGATCGTCCTGATGCGTATGATCCCGGGGATTCTCTTGGAGTGTCGGTCATGCTCGAGCGGCGACATATCTTGTGGGCAGCAACGGCGGTGATGGTGGGGGTGGCGGTGGTGATTGCGGTGATTGCGATCACGGTGCAGTATCGTCACGATTTCGAACATCATCAGCAAAACCTGAAGGAGATTGTGCAGGTGCAGGCGAAATTGATGGAAGCGGTGGGACGATTCGACGCCTTGTATTCCGAGGAAGATCATCCGAGTGGTTCACGGGGGGCGACGCTGAGCCAGATTGTGGATGCGCAGAAGGAGTTACCTGGATTCGGGGAGACGGGTGAATTTGTGATCGGGGAGCGGGTGGGGGAGGACATTATTTTTCTGGCTCCGATCCGGGATGGGAAGACACCGGCTTCGGTGCCCTGGTTGTCAACTGATGCGGAACCGATGCGCCGTGCGATCAGGGGAGAATCGGGGATCGTGAGAGCAAGGGATTATGACGGGATTCCGGTACTCGCTGCATACGAATCGGTGGAGGGATTGGGGCTGGGGGTGGTGGCGAAGCGGGATTTCGCAGAAATTCGGTCGTCGATCGTGCAGGCGGCATTTTTTTCGGGGATGGCAGCCCTGTTAATAATCGGGCTGGGGGCATTCATCATGCATCGAGCGATTTCGCCTTTGTTTCGACGGTTGGAGGAGAGCGAGGGGAGGACGCGGGCGATTGTGGAGACGGCGTCGGAGGGGATTATTACGATTGATGAGAGGGGAATTATCGAATCGTTCAATCCTCAAGCAGAAGCCATGTTCGGCTATGAGGCGCGGGAAGTGGTGGGGCAGAATGTGTCGATGCTGATGGATTCACCACGGCGGGAGGAGCATGATGGATATTTAGAGCGATACTTGCGTACGGGGGAAGCAAAGATTCTGGGGAGCGTGCGGGAGGTTGAGGGCCTGCGGAAGGACGGGAGGGCTTTTGCCCTGGAACTCAAGGCGAATGAGATGTGGATGGGGGAACGGCGGGTGTTTACGGGATTTGTGCTGGACATAAGCAAGCGGAAAGAGGCGGAAGAGAAGATCCGACAGAGTGAACGACGGTACCGGAATATCTTTGAGGGGACTCCGGTTTCGACCTGGGAGGAGGATTTCAGCGAAATCATGGAGCAGATGGAGGTACTGCGGAAGGAGGGAGTAACGGATATCAGGGTCTATATGGAGGATCATCCGGAGTATGTGGAGCAGGCGTCCCGGCGGGTGAAGGTGCTGGATATCAATCAGGAAAGCGTGACGATGTTTGAAGCATCGAGCAAGGAGGAGTTGCTGGGTTCACTGGATAAGACTTTCACAGCGGAATCACTCAAAGTCTTTCAAGAAGAACTGATTGCATTATGGGAGGGGGAGGAGCATTTTCACTCTGAGGCGGTGGTGAAGACGCTCGAAGGGCGGTTATTGAATGTGATTGTAGGTTTGACCATTTCCTATCAAGAGCCGTCGTTGTACCGGGCGTGGGTGAGTTTGGTGGATATTACGGAACGGAAATTTGCGGAAGAAGAACTGCTGCGGGAGCGACACCTGTTTGTAAAGGGGCCGGTGGTGGTGTTCCGGTGGGTGAACGACACGGGGTGGCCGGTGGAGTATGTATCTCCGAATGTGAAAGAGGTGTTCGGATATTCGGCGGAGGATTTCATGTCGGGTCGCATCCCGTATGCGGACATCGTGCATCCGGACGACCTGGAGCGGGTGGCGGGGGAGGTGGCGGGTCACAGTGAAGCAGGGCTGCCGACCTTTAATCAGGAATACCGAATCGTTCAGCCGGATGGATCGATCCGGTGGCTGGCGGACTTTACGGTGGTCCATCAGGTGAATGGGATCATTACGCACTATGAAGGGTATGCCTATGATGCGACGGAGCGGAAGCGGGCGGAAGATCGTCAGCGACGGTTGATGAATGAATTGGATCACCGGGTGAAGAACAATCTGGCGGCGGTGATTGCTCTGGCGCAGCAGATGGCGTCGGGGCCGGAGTCTAAGGGGGAATGCATTATGCAATTCAGTGGGCGGTTACATGCGATGGCACGGATGCATGAGGTGCTTGCTTCCACGCAATGGGAGGGGGTGTATATGGAGAAAGTGTGCGATTTGATTCTCTCTCCGTTTGCCGAGGGACGATTTCAAGCCCAGGGGGAGCGGATTCTGCTGCCCTCGCGGGCGGCGAGTCCCCTGTCATTGACGCTGCACGAAATGGCCACGAATGCGGTGAAATACGGTTCATTGTCGGTGCCTGAGGGCCGGGTGGAGATTTGCTGGTTTCTGGAGGGGGATGCAGAGCGAATTCGGATTCTGTGGGAGGAGCGTGGGGGGCCGGCGGTAACGGCTCCGGGCCGTACGGGATTGGGGACATCGTTGATCCGGGGATTCATTCAGCATGAATTGGGAGGAGGGGTGGATTTGGATTTTCGATCCACGGGTCTGGTGGCGACCCTGAAGATTCCTCTCGACCGGGAAGCGGACTATAATGATGCAGAGCACGCTTTTCATTACTCCAATTCCCTCGTGGTGGAGCCCGGTCATGAATGAATTACACCCGCCTGGAGACGCCCTTTCTCACCAGCAAGTTTTGCTGGTGGAGGATAATTTTCTGGTGGGGTTGTCGTTAAAGTCGATTATTGAATCATATGGATGCAATGTCATCGGCCCGGTGGCCTCGGTGGAAGAGGGATTGCTCTCCATTGAGCGGGAGGGAATTGACCAGGCGGTGCTGGATATCAATATTCTGGGAGGGACGAGTGTGCCGATTGCGGAGGCGTTACATTCTCGGAACATTCCGTTTCTGTTTGTGACGGGGTATAACAGTCCGCGGTTGCTGCCGGACTATTTAAAGGAGTGTCGTCAAGTTCGCAAGCCGGTGGATGGTCGGGTGTTGCGGGATGCGTTATTGGAAGAGACGGCGTAGTGATTTTCGGGTGGGGATAGGGGAATGTGGGCTGAGGGGCAGGAGATGGGGTTTACTAGTTTTCCCAAAGCGGACAAGCGGAAGGCAGAGCGCGGTTCGGAGAGGGAACCGACTTGGAAGAACCGGTTTGAATTGTACGATTGGGAGTGAACTCGCAACAGGTCTACACAATCGAAAGGGAAACTCTGTGAAAGTCGGTCGATCCAACGCTATCTCTACGCACTTTACTCTCGCCGTGGCGGGTTCGGTGATGATATTTCTGCCGGGCGGAGAGGCGAACGGTCAGGGGGTATCGGACCCGGCACCCCAGAGCATTCGGTTGATCGGCACGATTCGGGATTTCAGCCAGGGGCACCCCGATTTTTCGATATTCGATGCGTCGATTGCGGGTCACTTTGCTTTCAATGTTTCTTCGGACCTGGGTGCGGATCGTCGGCCGGTTTTCCTGGGGGGCGGGCTGAAGGTGTTGACGCAGTGTTTTGATAAGGATGGGAATCCGAT
>CAZLXE010000171.1:0-5087 GCA_964563005.1 uncultured Isosphaeraceae bacterium | reverse complement strand
CTTCTCCTCGGAGCTGCGGCATACTTCATCCTCCTTGAACGGAAAGTCTGCGCCTGGGTCCAGGATCGCGTCGGCCCGAACCGCGTCGGCCCGATGGGGTTGATGCAGCCCCTCGCCGATGGCCTCAAACTCATCGTCAAAGAGGAATTTATGCCCCACGGCGTGGATCGCGTCCTCTTCATCCTTGCCCCCGTCCTCACCGTCATGCCCCCCATGATCGCCTTCGCCGTGATCCCCTGGGCCGGGCACCTCGATCTCTCCACCATTCCCCTCCTCAATCTTACGGGCACTGTCTCTATCGCGGGAGCCACTGTCAACATCGGCATCGTCTACCTCCTCAGCGCCGCCTCCCTCGGGGTTTACGGCGTGGCCATCGGCGGCTGGGCCTCCAACAACAAATTCTCCTTCCTCGGCGGGCTTCGGGCCTCCGCCCAGATGATCAGTTATGAAATCCCCATGGGCCTCACCCTGCTCTGCATCATCCTCATGGTGGGCACCGTTCTCCCCACCGAAATCATCGCCGCCCAAATGGGAGGCGCAGAAGGAGTCGCCGGAAGTGGGGCCGGGGGTTTCAGTGGCTGGTTCATTATCCAGCATCCTCTTGCCGCCATCATTTTCTACACCTGCATTCTCGCCGAAGCCAACCGCACCCCCTTCGATCTTGCCGAAGCCGAATCAGAACTCGTCGGCGGCTGGCACACCGAATACTCCTCCATGAAATGGGCGTTGTTCTTTATGGGCGAATACATCAACCTCGCCGTGGGTGGGGCCTTTTTTGCTCTCCTCTTCCTCGGCGGGTGGTCGGTCAATCCCTTCGGCATCGGCCCGGATCTCGTCAACGCCGATGGCAGTTTCCTCATCATGCTCCTTCAGGTGGGCGTGATGATGGGCAAGGCCTTCGCTCTTGTCTTCCTCACCATGATGATCCGCTGGACCATCCCCCGCTTCCGCTTTGATCAACTCATGCGGCTGGCCTGGGAAGGCATGATCCCCGCCAGTCTCCTCCTCCTCCTCGTTACCGCCTTCATGGTTTACATGGGCTGGACCGGCTGGATGTGGGCCGGGTCGCTGGCGTGCCTGGGCATCATCTACCTCGTGCAACCCTTCATGCCCCACAAACGAAGTCCCAACCGGAAAATCGCCCTCATCGGCAGCCGCTTCTCTCCATTGGGCGAATAGGTCGGAATTCATCCCACCAGGCCTGAAACAATCTCAAAATCTGTATTGGAGTGAATCCCACCGTCCGGGGTTGCTATGCTGAACCGCATGAACCACGATTCCCCGGTTCCTGTGAAAGTCAATGTGCACGATGCAGAAGCAGTATGCACCCACCTCGACGCGGCAACCGCCTGCCTGAAAAACTCTCCTCTCCGCCGGGGCTGTGCCGTTCACCTGCCCGCACAAGGAAACTTGCTCGCCACCGGTGATCTCCACGACAACCCCCTCCACCTCGCCAAAATCCTCCACCTCGCCCAACTCGGTCAATCCCCTCATCATCACCTCATCCTCCACGAACTCATCCACGGCGAGCGCCTCATCAACGGCATGGATTTCAGCCACCGGATGATCATCAAAACAGCCGGACTGGTCCTCCAATTTCCAAATCAGGTCCATCCCCTGCTCGCGAATCACGAATTATCGCAATTAACCGGAAAGGGCGTCAGCAAAGGTGCGGGCAACAGCGTGGAGTTGTTCAACGATGCCGTGGAGTTCTCCTATGGCGAAGACGCCCCGGCCGTAACCGAAGCCCTCAACGGATTTTTCCGCGCCCTGCCCCTGGCCGTAATTTCAGAAAGCGGAATCTGCTGCGCCCACTCCCTCCCCAACGCCCGGATGATGCGCCGATTCGATCCCCAAATTCTCGGCCGGAAACTCGAAACCGAAGACTACTTATCCCCCACCGGAAACGCCTATCTCATGACCTGGGGACGGGCCTATGATGACGAATCGACAAAAACCCTGGCCGATGCCTGGAAGGTGGATCTCTTCATCCTCGGCCATCGCCATGTCGAAACCGGATGCGAAGCCATGGAGGGATGCGGCGATCGAGTCATCGTGCTCAACAGCGATCACGAACGAGGCATGGTGTTAAAATTCGATCTCGCCGAGCCCCTGCCCCACCCGCTTCCCCCGGATTGGGCAGCGGAAAAGGCCTTATACGCCACCCCGCTTTCCTCCGTCGGTTAGCCCGAATTTTCATAAAATGCCGGGATTACGATGGCTGATTGCACATCGCAATAAGCACCCGTCGAACATCCGCCCCCGTCACCATCGGCTCCGGAGCGTTGATGCGATACACCTCAAAACGGCCGCGAATATCAAAACCCAGCGGATCAACCCCCACCATCACCGGTTCTTCAATGCCCACCTCAGCCAACTGAACACACACTTTCTGCAGGTCTTCCCGGTGCTCCTTATTCATATGCTTGCAGATACGGGCTTCCTGATCGGCCAGCGGGTTGGGACGGGTGATAGCTTCTCCGTCGATCACCGCCCCCTCAAACTTCGCCGCATCAATATCGAGAAACGCCCACTGCACATCATCCGGCGGGCCGTGATAAATCTGATGACGATCCACCAAACGCCCATGCTCACTCTCCTCAAACGGCATCAGCGTAACCTGCACTTCCAGCGCCCCCTCCTCCGCCGTGGGAATAAAAAGCACCGTATCCACGGCCTGAAGCATCGCCACCATCACCGAACCCACCAGACGACCATCCGGGCCAATCACAAATTTGAACGGCCGCAGATGCTCATCAAAGCGGAATTCGCCTTTGGTATGGCCGCGAAGAGCAGCGTAAGCTCGATCAACTGCGGCGGCTTCAGTTTCAGGGGTACTGGGCATTTCCGACATGAAGATAATTTTACTCGATGTCGTCAAGGCATCAAGACAAACAACCAAAACGGCAATACCACCACCAACAATCACCACCCCGCTACCATGACCCCGCGATGACCATGCTCTGCGTACCCATCATGATTCCCCAGCCGGATGCCGTTCCCCACGCCCTGCACCGAGCGGAAGAGGCGAAGAAATCCGGAGCCAACCTCGTAGAGTGGCGCGTGGATACACTGATCGGAAGTCCAGAAGGAATCGAGGCAATTTCGCAACTGTGTGGCGAAAGTCCCCTGCCCTGCCTCATCACCTGTCGCTCCCGGGAAGAGGGAGGATCGTATGAACAGGATGATGTCACATACGCCGAATTGTTTGAGACGATCACAGAAATGTCCATAAATTCTGGCAGCCCCCCCCGTTATCTCGATGTGGAGTGGCGCCGGTTTGCCCGAAGTGAAGTCGTGAGAACGGCCCTGCAAAATCTGAAAGAAACCCAGGCCGATCGCGACCTCTCCACCACCCTGATTTTCTCATCCCACGATTTTCAGGGACGCCCCCCCACCCTCATGAAGCACATCGCCGCCATGGCGAACGAACCATTGTGCGATGTCATCAAAGTCGCCTGGATGGCCCGTTCCCTGCGGGATAATCTGGAAGCATTCGAGTTGCTCCAAACCCGCACCAAACCCATGATCGCCCTGTGCATGGGAGATTGCGGCCTGATGAGCCGCGTCCTCGCCCCGAAATTCGGCGGCCTGCTCACCTTCGCCACGGATGCCCGGGGAGACGAATCCGCCCCCGGTCAACCAACCCTCGATGACCTCAAAAACCTCTATCGCTTTAGTTCCCTCAACCCCGAAACCAAAATCTACGGCATCATCGGCTGGCCAGTCACCCATTCCCGCTCGCCCCAGGTTCACAACGCCGGGTTTCATTTGATCGGCCACGATGGGGTCTATCTCCCCCTGCCCATTCCCCCCGAGTGGGAGCATTTCAAGGCCACCGTGGGCGAACTGATCGATTCGCCATTCCTCAATTTCCGCGGAGCCAGCGTCACCATCCCCCACAAGGAACACCTCGTTCGCTTCCTCGAAGAGCGGGGCGGACGGCTGGATCATCTATCGAAACAGATCGGAGCCGCCAACACCCTCATCGTCGGAGCCACCGGAGCCATCGGCGGCTGGAACACCGATGGCTCCGCCGCGGTGGAAACACTGATTGAAGGAATGGGGATCTCGCAGGAGGCGCTCTCAGAAAAATCGGTGGCGATCCTCGGCGCAGGCGGCGTCGCCCGGTCCATTGCCGGATCCCTGATCGAATGTGGCTGCTCTATCACCATTTTCAATCGAAATCACCAGCGAGCCGAGCAACTGGTGATGGATTTGAATTCCCCCCTCATCACCGTGGGTGAAACCGATCAACTCGCCGATGCCCCCTTTAACCTCATCATCAACTGCACCTCCATCGGCATGGAAAACGGCCCCGCCCCGGAGAAATCCCCCCTCGAAGTGCTGGCCGGCCGCCCGGTTCCCGTCGATTTCCAGTCCGTCTATTTCGACACCATCTATACCCCGCAACAAACCCCATTCCTCCGCCACGCCGAGGAACAGGGAGCAACCGCCATCTCCGGCCTGGAAATGTTCCGGCGACAGGCCGCAAAGCAGTTCGCCTTATGGACAGAGCATCCCGAAGCATGATGAGCCGGTACACTCTGTCTCTTTCCCCACCCCCCTACTCCCAAGGATTCCCGCATGGACACCAAAGACCTCTTGAAAATGGAACTCGAAATGAGCTCCAGCATGACCCTGAAACTGCTCGAAGACATGAATGATGCCCCCCTGACCGCCCCCACCCCCAATGGCGGCAATCATCCGCTGTGGATCGCCGGGCATCTGGCCTACAGCATCGGCAGTCTGATCAACGGCATGATGCTGGGAGAAGACAACCCCCTCGCCGAGTGGAAAGAACTGTTCGACGGCGGCACCCAGCCCGTAGCAGATGCCGACCACTACCCCCCCTACGACGAACTCATCGCAAAGTGCCAGGAGATGCACGCCTCCTGCATGGCCACCCTGGAATCCCTGAGCGAATCCGACCTCGATTCCAAAAGCAAAAACTGCCCCGAGGAATACGCCCCCTTCTTCGGCACCTACCGCCAATGCTTCCTCATCACCGCCATGCACTGGATGATGCACCGAGGCCAGGTCGCCGACGCCCGAAAAGCCGCCGGCCGCGAAGTCCTGGAGATGTA
>CAZLXE010000170.1:0-5107 GCA_964563005.1 uncultured Isosphaeraceae bacterium | reverse complement strand
TTCTGGGGGTTGATCTTCCGGGGGCGGAAATAAAAATTGCCTCCGATATGGTCGCCGTGATGATGGGTGTTGATGAGGGTGAACTGCGGTTCGGATTGCTGATCCCATTTCGCGCGGTTTTTCACCACCTCTCCCAACGCCCATGCCATGGAGCCAACCTTCGCATCCACCATGATTGGTCCGCCATACTTACTCCCCCCGATCAGCAGCACATTGCCGCCCCCGCCCTCGATCAACCACACCCCCGGATCCTCGGATGTACTGCCCAGTTGCTCCCCCGTCACAATCCTCTTCACGGACAATCCCTCCTGAGCGAGGGCCGCGAAAAGAGGGCGAGGCAGGCCGCACGCGGCAGCGGCAGCAGAAAATCCGGTGGCTTTGAGAAAGGTGCGACGATCGGGCATGGGAAGATTCCGGCAAAGGGGGTGAGCGGGGATTAAAAACAAGGGTATGGAGATTGTATGATAATGTGATGCATACCCGAGGATTCATATTCACTTCATTTTTAAACGGAGAAGAGACATGATCCGCGAAGAAAAAGACGGCCTGTGGATTGAGCAGTCTGAAGTGATCGCCAAGCATCACGAAGAAGTGTTCGCATGTCTCAATTCACCGATTGGTCTGGTCCGCTGGTTTCCCGTCACGGCCAAGTTTGAAGCCCCCGCTCCCGAATCCGGCGGCCTGATTATTTTGGGATGGGATCGGGCGTTCACCCGCAAGACCACCATCGCCATTCTCGATTATGACCCCGGTGGCTTTATTGCCTGGGATTGGCAGGCGGGAACCTCCGATCTGCACGCTCCCCTTTATTGGCGCATTACCCCCGAACTGGAGCAGGGAGCGCTGGTGGAATTACGGCAGGGACCGTTTTCAGACGATCGCGAAACGCTTCTTATTATGGCGGATCAGGCCACAGTCTGGCGCTGGCATCTGTGCAATCTCCGCACAGTGTTGGAGGCGGGATACGACATGCGGGCGATTCGGCCTTTGTAAAATCATCGTCGGGGGCAACGCGAGTAGAAACTGGATGTACGGGGGTATCAGGAGAGGCATTAACCGCCGGGGTGGGAGTGTGGGGTTTGGGCTTCCGGGAGTCGGGTGTTTTGGATTCCGGGGGTCGGGGGTTGGGGGTTTAAAGAAAGCGGGCGTCGAAACTGGTTGGTTTCGACGCCCGCGAGAGTCAAGAGTGCGATTCTTTAATGCCGGAGGAAAACAGATTCATCCGGGCATTGGGAATCGCTCCAAGTGGGTTGGATCACTGAATGGATCCACCTCCACTTCCTGCTTGCATCTTGGCCGCATCATCCTCATCATCCTCATCCATCACGATGACGCAATCGAATGCTTCGAATGCGGTGCCATCGAGGAGTTGGAAGTCAATTCTGAGCATGAGGGTTGTGCCTGGATCAACCTTGTCCAGGGCGAATGCCATGGCCATGTCATCATCCTCGAATTCGAGGACCAGATCCAGGATCCCATCGCCATTCAGATCGTGGCATCCACATTCAGCGCCTTCAAACGGCGTAGCGACATCGGCGTACAAAAGGTCGTCGTCGTCGCTGCCACCATTGATGCTGTAATTGCCACCGCCTTTGTTACCGAGGGGAGCGTCTTCAAATTCGGGGAAGACTGCAAAGCCCACGCCATCGGCACGGGACATGGAGATGGAAGCCAGATCGATCAGGGTCACATCAAAATCAGGACTCATGATGGCGACATCGGGGAATTCCTCGACATCGAGTTGATCTCCCGATCCAGCAGCATTGCCGCCGCCATTTCCGCCGCCAGTAAGGTCGTCCTGATCGTCATCATCAATTTCATCTTCAAATTCGACAAGCATGATGTTGGGGCAGACACCGGGATCGATGTCCATGAACACCTGCGGACAGGGGTTCTCACCGGCGATTGGGCAGATGCTGATGCAGGAACCCGCACCAACTGTGGTCGAATCAACTCCGACTCCGGCGGAGCCGTCTTGATTTTCCACGCCGATCGTCACACTCATTCCGGCCGTAATCGAGCCGTAGTGGTATTCCACACAGTTCGATCCTTCAAACAGGACTGCCTGGAAGGTGTTGCTGTCAGTGTCGCCGAATTGGGGAATACCTGTCCACTGGGCGATGAACCGACGATTCGGAGCCGTGCCCAGCGTCATGTACTGGACCGTACCGCCATTGTTTGGACTGTAATCATTCCAAAGCGGGGCGATCAGATCGTTGGGGTCAGTACCACTGGGGATGGCATCCTCAGAGAAATCGGACAGATCGCTGCCGAATGTGAGATACCCATTGGAGGAGATTCCAACATCGGTGTGATCGGCGCCGAAGAAGTTGAAGGTGAAACCGAGAGGCACCACATCGCCGGCATCGTCTGAACTACCGGCGTTGGGAGCCGTGGTTCCGAATTCGGCAATATCTTCGAACGGATTGGTGCAATCGGCCGCGACATAGGTGGTTGAACCGCAGTCGGTACCGTCACCAAGATAAACGCCGCCTGCTGTCATGCAGTCAATTTCAGTGGAGACCGCACAATCAGACCCGGTGCAGCACGCGCCTTCGGGCAGGCAGGGAACCGCGCCGGAGCACGCAACGCCATCTTCACTCAGGGTCAAGTTGAAGTTCCCCTGAGCTCCGCCGAAGCCGTGGATCAGAATAAGATACTCGGCTCCATTCTGTGAGCACCAGGACACTTCGGTCGTGAAACCGCTGCATCCAGAGGTGTCGTCGTTTCCATCCACACATTCCAGCCCATCACATGAGCAGAACACGCTGATCTTCGTATCGAAGTCCGCGTCGTTGCAGGTGGAAGCCGTAATGGTGGTGCCTGTACCGATGACGGAATACCACACACCTTCACTGGTGTTGCTGGTTCCGCAGGTCGGAACATTGTCATCAGTTGCGGCATTCGTCGTGCCAGCGGTCGTCGAGGGAATCGACACACTTTCGGCATTAATGCACAGGTCGTTCGCCGGGGGATCCGGGGGTACAAACCCGCAATCGGGGCTGGCCATTGCCGCGGCAGCACAAATGCCGTCCCAGGTCACATCGCAGCAGAAGGAATCTGCGGCACAAATGGCTGCACAGCAAACGGGATCTTCACAACCGGGAGTACCATTGCCGGTGAAGCAGTCGCCTGCTCCGGGTCCGCAGGTTGCCGCACAACCAGCGCTTGCACAATCGGTTCCATCACCCTGATAGGTTCCACCAGAAGCGATGCAATCGGATTCGGTACCATCGGTACAGGTGCCATCAGAGAAACAGCACGCCCCAGTGGGGACGGTGCAAGCGGCACAGGATACTGACATGGTGTAAGCCGAGCCGCACGCCACGCCGGTGAAATCAGACGGGGCGGCGAAAAGATACCAAGTGCCGGCAGGCAGACATGCCGTCACGGTAGCAACCTGTCCCGGCCCTGCCGTAGTAAACGCGAGGAACGCAGAAACACCTGCGCAACTGTCAACGCCGAAGTTGTCCACGATACCCATCAGGAACGGGAATTCGCCCTGACCGGAAAGCATGACATTCGTGTCCGCGGTAAGCACCAGGCGATACCAGTCGGTGTCGCGAGAGTTACCTGCGGCTGTGGTGAATGTGCCTGCTTCGCCGCAGACGGTGTCGCCACAGGCGATGTCTGAGAATACCGGAGGTGCCGAATTGCAGCCACCATTGAAGGCGTCGACATAATTCGGACCACAAATGGGTTCATTTTCCAGGATGCCGCCGGGGGGGCAACCAAGTGGTGGAGGCGGCGCAGCGCACTCGATATCTACGGTTCCCGATCCGGATGCGGCAGCATTGAAACCACCAATACGAATCAAATATGAGTTGCCCAGAACCACGGGAACGGTCACCAGCGAGGAAAATCCCGCACAACCAGGGCCATCGTCATTGCAGCCGAGGAGGGCCGTTGGAGGGCAGGCGGTACCGGTGTAAACATTGAGTTTGCTGTCGTAATCAACCGTTCCACAAGTGCTCACCGTCAGGTCACCATCGCAGGTAGCGACATAGGTGAACCAGATGTCATTGTGAGTAGACGGATCGCCGAAGTCGGCGCATGCCGCTTCATCAGGGCCATCCGTGGTGGCGCCTATTGTTGAAAATGCCGTGGGGCCATCAAAAATTGGAATAGCCGCTGCACACATGTCGTTGGCGGGGCCGGGTCCGACAAGATTACCGCTATTAGGAGTCCGAGTTGGCTGCACGACCTTGACCGGTGGAGCAAATCCTTGCTCCAGTGGAGTATCCATCCGAGTGGCACGCACACGAGCGTTCGTGAAAGCCACATATGCATCCACCTGTGTATAGAGGCCACCATAGGGAAGCATCGACTCTGTCATGTGGACGCCGTACTGGGGATGAGAAATTTCCAGAGTCAACTTGGGTCCGGTCATTTCCAAAAGAAGAGAGTTATCAGTGAGAAGAACCGGTTTGATTTCTTCACCGTTTGCGCCCCAGGCAAGGACCGTTGCATCAGTCAGAATGGCTCCTTGTCCATTCAACACTTGCAGCCGAACCGTATCTGTGGCCTGCGCCGACGAGGCGCATATAAACATCATCAACAATCCCATACAACACAGGATTGACCCCCGGGTGGCAAAAGCGTACTTCTTCATGAGCGTTTCCTTTCTAGTCTTCCTGGTACGGGTAACTGCACACCGTACATCACAAAAATAAAACGCCCCGCACACGCTGTGCAGGGCAGAGAAGTTCTTGAATGAATAGTTTGGCCTTCAAAACCAGTGCGGAATTGACAGAAAAGATCTCCGTCGATTTCCTTCACTGTATTCGTGAGACTCATCACTGTTGCATTCTCCTTGACAGGACACCGCAATATACCCACAGATGACCTTCGTGTGGCGATAAAATTGCCAATTTTATAAAATATTTTATGATTTTACCGGAACCGACTAACTGTATTGCTTATCTCATCTCATGCGAAGAGAAAAAATTCTACCCAGATTAACATCTATTGAATAGCACAGTACTGTCTTCGCACATCCCATGATGATTGACACCAGCGTCAATTGAGTAAACAGATTAAGTTATTCTGGAATAGCGACATCTCCCCACCCTCCCAGAAATTGATTGAATGCCGGGCTTCTCAAAAA
>CAZLXE010000169.1:2421-5141 GCA_964563005.1 uncultured Isosphaeraceae bacterium | reverse complement strand
GAAAATCTTTCCGATCGTTTTAATTCCGCCTTTCGCAATCTATCCGGGCGAGGGCGAATCACCGAGTCCAACATCGAGGAGGCGATGCGGGAGGTGCGCACTGCTCTGCTCGAAGCCGATGTGCATCTGGAGGTGGTCAAGGATTTCTGCGCGGATGTAGTGCAGGATGCCCTCGGGCGGGAGGTGACGAAATCTCTGAAGCCGGGCGAGGAGATGATCGGCATTGTCCATCGGCGACTGGTTTCTCTGATCGAGGGTGGTGAAACTCCGGCATCGACAGAGGGGGTATCCGGGGGTCCGATTATGTTTGTTGATCCGGGGCCGACCATCATTATGATGTGCGGCCTGCAGGGATCGGGAAAAACCACCACCTGCGGAAAACTCGCGGCATGGCTGAAGGCCCGGGGGAAGAACACCATGATCGCGGCGGCAGATTTGCAGCGGCCGGCAGCGGTGGAGCAGTTGCGGATCGTAACGGAGCAGGTGGCGAAAGAAGCAAAGGGGAATGCGGCGGTTCATTTTTATGCCGAGCCGGAGAAATGCGCGGAATATGGGCAGGCGGTGGGCGTGGCCGTGGGGGTGTGCCGACGGGCATTCAAGGCGGCGCGGGCACAGAAGATGGATGTGTTGATTCTCGATACGGCGGGACGGTTGCACATCAACGATGAACTCATGGGCGAATTGGAGGGCGTGAATCGGTCGTTGCAGCCGCATCAGATTTATTTAGTTGTGGATTCCATGATCGGGCAGGATGCGGTGAATGCGGCGAGGGAGTTTCACGCCCGGCTCGCCATTGACGGCGTAATTCTGACCAAGTTTGACTCGGATACTCGGGGCGGGGCGGCTCTCACCGTACGACGGATTACCGGGGCGCCGATTCGGTTCCTCGGGACGGGTGAGGGGTATGATGCTCTGGAGCCGTTTCATGCGGAGCGGATGGCGGGGCGGATTCTGGGCATGGGCGATGTAGTGTCGCTGGTGGAGAAAGCCCAGGAGGAAGTGAGCGAAGAGGAGGCGGCAAAGATGGCGGAGAAAATGGCGAAGGGGGAGTTGACGATGGATGATTTTCTCAAACAGTTGCGGTCGATCCGGCGGATGGGGCCGATGAAGCAACTGTTGGGGCTGCTGCCGGGCGTGGGATCCGCCCTGAAGAATGTGGAGGTGGATGACAAACAACTGGATCGGCTGGAGGGGATGGTGCATTCGATGACCCCGCTCGAACGGACGGAAGTAAAATTGCTCAATAAGTCGCGGACGAAGCGGGTCGCGAAGGGCTCCGGGGTGCAGCCGATGGAGGTGAACAAACTCAAAAAGCAGTTCGAGATGATTCAGGGGATGACCAAACAGATGGCGGGCATGGGGGCAATGGGGAAGATGAAGGCGATGCGGCAGATGTCAAAGGCCGATCCGAACATGCTTCCGGGGTTGAAGGGCATTCCGGGGATGGGAGGCAAGGGGTCGACGAAGACGACGAGTCGGAAGGGCGGGTTCAAGCAACGGAAGAAGCGGAAGTAGGAAACTTCGTAGGGGGCCTGAAATCACTTCGACTCGTACACAATCTTTCCAAACTTCTTCAATCTTGCCTGCAACTGTGATTTCAGGGTGGGGAGTTTAGGGTCATCGAGGCCTTTGCTGATGGCGATGAGCATTTCGATCAGGCCGTGGTAGTCGTTGATGCTGATGGATTCGGGGGCGACGCGGGCGGGTCGTTTTCCCGCAAGCACACCGTCGATGTCGTGCATGTTGTGGTAGTTTTCCAGGGGGAGGCAGAGGCAGGTAGAGAGCCAGCCCCAGGTACTGAAAGCGGTGGCTTCGCAGGTTCCGCCGGGCATGAGTTTGCGCTGGTATTTGAATGAAGGGTTGCGCTTCTGATGTTTCGTCAATACCTGGTCAATCCGGTTGGTGAGATCCGGGCCGAACACGCTCATTTTGTCTCCCACGCGGAGAATGGGGCCGGCTCCGATGGGTGACTCAGGGAAACTGCGGGAATTCTCCAGGCAGAGCAGTCGGGCGGTTTTTGGGATTGATTTATCGACACACGCGGCCAGGGTGCCGACGAACCCAATTTCCTCCGCCCGGGTGAACAGCAATCCCACATGCTCGAATCCCTTTCTGCGGCGCATGAGATCGAAGGCAGCCAGGGCGGCAGCGGCGGCGGCGAGATCGTCGCAGGCGTTTGTCTGAAGGCGATCCCCGGAAATGATGGGTTTCGATACCCGCCCCGTGAACCGCCACCGACCGATGTCGCCGGGTTGAATTGCCTTTGAGGTTCGAGGGTTTTCCAGTCGGGCGATGACCCGCTTGAACGGTTTGGCCTCGGGAGCAAGTTTTTTGAGGACGGCGCGATGCACGGTGTCATCGGGGGCGAAAATTTCAATCCGGGCATCCTCAAAATATGGATTGTGGACGCCGCCCCGGAATTCCAGCTCTGCCGTCTCTTTGTCGATCAGGCGACGAACGACGAAGGCGGGATGATCGAGGTGGGCGGTGATGAGGAGGGGTTTCTTTTTATTCCTGCCCCCGGAAGTCCCCCCTCCCCGCTTCATCGACACAAAAAGATTCCCCGCCCGATCGGTTTTGATCTTCAATCCCTTTCGTTTCTCCACCCACGCCTGCACCCAGGCGATGACCCGATCCTCTTTCCCGGCGGCGGTGGGGATCCCGGTAAGTTCAAGAAGCCACTGTTCATGCTGTTTTCGTTGGGCTGGGGTGGTCATGGA
>CAZLXE010000169.1:0-2321 GCA_964563005.1 uncultured Isosphaeraceae bacterium | reverse complement strand
ATCCCGTGGATTACGGCAACTTTATGACTACACTACTCCCATGGAAAAAACCTGCCCGGCTGATATCCCGACCATTGAAATCACCCGCGACCAGAAGGAGTCCTCGCCCTTTTCTCCTATCCCGGAAATTCTTGAGGAACTCCAGGCGGGTCGCCTGATTGTGCTGACGGATGATGAAGATCGGGAGAACGAGGGCGATTTTGTGTGTGCGGCAGAGAAAATCACGCCGGAACTCATCAATTTCATGACCCGCATCGGGGGGGGGTATCTCTGCGTTTCTCTGACCGGGGCGGATTGCGATCGGTTGAACCTGTCGCCGCAGGCCCCGCACAACACTTCGCTCCGGGGGACGCCGTTTACGATCAGCGTGGATGGTCATCCGAGACACGGGGTGGGGACAGGCATTTCGGCCTCGGATCGGGCCACCACCATCACGCTCCTGCTAGACCCGAAGATCACGCCGCATGATTTTGTCCGTCCCGGTCACATCAACCCGCTGCGGGCCCGCGATGGGGGGGTTCTGGTGCGCACCGGGCAGACCGAGGGATCGGTTGATCTGTGTCGTCTTGCCGGACTGCATCCCAGTGCGGTGATTATCGAAATTGTGCGTGAAGACGGGGAGATGGCCCGGCTGCCCGATCTGGAGATTCTCTGTAGGGAGCATGGGATGAAGATGTGTTCGGTGGAGCAGATTATCGAACATCGTCTGCAGCGCGAGCACCTCATCCAGCGCATCGAACCTCAGTCGGGCACTCCCATCGAAACCTCCCACGGCCTGTTCAACCTCATCGCTTTCCAGAGCGCCATCGATCCGCTGCCTCATCTCGCTTTAACCGTGGGTGGGGTTGGGGAATGTGATGAGCAGGGAAAAATTAGGGAGTGCGCCGATCCCACCCTCGTCCGCATGCACCGGCGCGACCTTCTCGGCGATATTTTTGAGGAAGCCAGCAATCCCTCCGGGCGCGATCTCCGAGCATCGATGCAGATGATTCAGGATGCCGGGCGGGGGGTGATTGTCTATCTGCGGCCGGAGGGAATCGGGGACAATCTCAGCGATCGACTGCAGCGGATCAGCCGCCCGGAACGCGATGACATCAACGCGCCGGATCTCACTCGGGCGGATGGCATCGGGGGCAAAATTCACCCGGTGGATCAGCGAGAATACGGCATCGGGAGCCAGATTCTCCGCGATCTCGGGGTCAGCAAGGTTCGGCTGCTGACCAACCACCCGAGAGATCCGAAGCATTTTCAGGGATTGCACGCCTTCGGGTTGGAGATCACGGAGCAGGTGGGAATTCGGCGAATCTGAGCCATTTCGTCTCCATGCTCAGCATCCGGAGCAGAGGGCTGAATACTCCAAATTATTGAGACAGAGAATCAACTGTATTTATATCGACGAAGGGCCTTGCCGCGCCTATACTACTTCTGCTATGTCATTCCAGTCCGTTCACAACGCGAACGAGAACTTCAAGCTGACGATGATGTGGCTGCTCTTAGGGGCGTTGCTGCTTTCCATGGTGATGATGTTTATCCATCCCACTGCGGCGCTCGCCCTGTTTTTCCTGGGCATGGCCATCGTGGCCGTGTCCGCCCTGATCGAGAAGGGTTTTCTGCGTTTCGAGCGTACCGAAATTCGCAAAGCCCTTCGCACCCATCATTGCCCCTCTTGCGGCAACATCGTCCATCATGGCGATGAATCCCCGGAAATATGGCACTGTGATGGATGCGGGTCGAATTATCTCGATTCGGGTGAAATTCCGTATGTGCGGGAAACCCACCCCGCAAAGGCGACGCCTTAGTCGCGGAGATTGTCGGAATTCATCGAGCAGTCATCGTCACGCCTCGCTGAGGTTCATTCTCCATCGTGAAAAGCGGTGGAATACAATGGGGAAGCAATCCCGATTTCCCCCGCGCTGCCGTTCAACATCTTTCTTCTGCGATCGACACCAACCATCCATGACAGTATTCAAACCCGGCAAATGGCTCGTCTTCGCCCAACATGAGTGCCTCTACCTCTGCGGCCCCTGTCATTCCGGCGACTACATCATTCCCGCGATGAACATGGACACCTGCCCCCGCTGTGGCGATCCCTGCGATTTGAATGCCCGCGATTCATGGGCCAAGGTGGTGCGCCGCCGGGTGTTTGAGGGATCGTGGCTGATGCCGTGGACCTGGGGAAGATGGAGTTGGGAATACCGACAACTCGGCCACCTCGAACAGGGTGGATTCAACTACCGCGCCGCAATGCGCAATGCCAAGGCAGATTAAGCGATCGCCTGGGGTCAGTCCCGATTCCCGAACAGAATCGCCAGCCGGAAGCA
>CAZLXE010000168.1:0-5147 GCA_964563005.1 uncultured Isosphaeraceae bacterium | reverse complement strand
CAAGATCACAATACCGCGCCGATGCACCCCCGGAAGCCGCTCCCGCCCCAATCCCGGTGTCCGTTCCACCCATGCCTGCCACCGCCCCCCCGGTATCATCACCCCCGGCTTCAGCCCCGCCCAGCGAAACACCTGCAGATTCTTCCGTCGCTCCCGCTCCGGCGGAAACCGCCGCGGAATAACTCAGAATATGTATCCCCGGACACTGTGTCCGCGTCAACCTCAATTAATACCCCCCCTCAACCCTCTGGAACGGAGACCTTCCCGTGACCTTCACCGCTAAAGATGTCATGACCCTGCGCCGCAAAACCGGACTCGGCATGATGAACTGTAAAAAAGCCCTGAACGAAAACAACGGCGACCTCGATGCCGCCGAAGCGTGGATGCGCGAAAATCTCAAGGAAAAAATGGATACCCGCACCGAACGCACGACCGGCGAAGGACGCATCGGGCTTCATATCGAAAATGGCGATGCCGTCATTCTCGAAGTCCAGACCGAAACCGATTTCACCGCCCGCAACGAGGATTTCGTCAAAGGGGTTGAGGAAATCGTTTCCGTAGCCAAGGCCATGCCCGAGGGAACCATCGAAGCCAACGACGATATCACCAAATTCATCGACGACCTCCGCATCACCACCGGCGAGAATGTCAACTATGCCCGCGGTGAGCATCTTGTCGGAGAATGCTTCGGCGGCTATCTCCACTTCGACGGCAAACGCGCCGCCGTCGTCCAGATCGCCGGCGGAACCGTGGATGCCGACACCCTCAAAGGTATTTGTCAGCATATCGTCTTCCACGATCCCCTTGGCATCAGCCAGGACGATGTCCCCGAAGAAAAAATTGCCCAGATTCGTGCCGATGCTATTCAGGAAGCCAAAGACACCGGCAAGCCCGAGGAAATCGCCCAGAAAATCGCCGAGGGCCGCGTCCGCAAGCACCTCGAAGAAAATACCCTCCTCCACCAGAAATATGTGCTCGATGAATCCATGGCCGTGAAGGATCTCCTCCCCGAAGGCACCTCAATCACCCGCTTCATCCGCTACACCCTTGGGGCCTGAGTTTTCGTCTATCCCCGCATCCGCCTCCCCACTAACACTCCTGATCGAAGCGGAATCGCGATCGCCTCGAAGTCCGGATCGCCCGCGACCAGTCGATTGAATTGGTCCACCTGCTGCCGCGTGGGATCGTCAATCTGATCGATGGTCCACCCCGATCCATACACATTATCCGCCACGATGATTCCACCCTCCCGGATCATCGGCCGCACCAGTTTCCAGTAGTCGGGATATTCCACTTTCACTGCGTCGAGAAATACCAGATCTAGAGCATGATCGCCCAGTTTTTTGTGCAATTCCGGCAAGACCTCCATTGCCTTGCCCTCCATAATCTCCACCCGTGGCCCCACCCCCGCCCGTTTAAACTGTTCGCGGGCAAATGCCGCATGTGTCGGTTCGCTCTCAACTGTCATCAGCCGCCCTTCCGGAGGCAATCCCCGGGCAATCCAGATGCCGGAATATCCCCCAAGTGTTCCCACCTCCAGAGCCAGCCGACCGGGAGTCATGCAAGTCAGCATCATCAGCAGTCGCCCCACCTCGGGACTGACCGCAATATCAGGCAACCCGCGATTCACGGCGTCCACCATCAATCCCGCCAGATGGTCATCCTGATTGCCGAATACCTCCCGAGAATATTCCTCCAGAAAATTCCAGCGCTGTGGGGTCATGTCCATGCCTGAAGTGTAACGGAATCAGAGAAAAAAAATCGTCAATCCGCGCTGATCACATTCGGCCCCGAGCCCGCCTTCTTCTCATATTTGCCATCCCCCGCCCGCTGATACTTCGTAAATCCCAACCGATCCAGATTCTTGTCGCTCAATTTCGTTTTCGTTGCGTGATCCGACCAGTTGCCGGGAATAATCGGGGCCTGAGGGATTCTTCGCACCGGCTCGCCCGTCTCCGGATGCTTCGTCAATGCCGGCTCGGACATTTTCTGCACCACCTCAAAAACCTCGCCGGACGATTCGCCCTCGGCATCGTCCTTCGTAACAACCTGATAAACATAAGTGGGCATGGGATCGTTCCAATTCGGGAATCCCCCATGATAGGCCATGACAGTTCAAGAGGACAGAAAAAAACAGAATCAATCACCAAACCCCTCTTCAGCCGCCCCCCCAAAGGCCCGATAAGCAACTGGATTCCCCCTTCTGCGGAGCATCGGACCCATGTGCGGCATCATCGGACTCGCCACCCTCCACGGCAGCCATCTTTCCCTCAACGACCATGCCTTTCGAGGCCTCCGCGATCGCCTCGCCCACCGAGGCCCGGATGGCGCAGGATTCTGGCGCGACAATCACACCATGCTCGGCCACCGCTTGCTCGCCATCGTCGATCCCGCCCACGGCGAACAACCCTGGCACACCGGCACGCCCGGCCACCCCGACCATCAAGTCCTCACCTACAACGGCGAAATCTATAACCACAAGCAACTCCGCCGCGAACTCGAATCACTCGGCCACCACTTCACCACCGGCTGCGACACCGAAACCGTCGCCACGGCTCTCGCTCACTGGGGTATTAAAGATGCCCTCACCCGATTCCGCGGCATGTTCGCCCTCGCCCTCTACGAACCCCACACCCGCACCCTCACCCTCGCTCGCGATCCCCTCGGCATCAAACCCCTCTATTACTCTGTGATCCAAACCCCCCAGGGAAGCGAACTTCTCTTCTCCAGCGAAATTCCCGCCATCCTTGCCCACCCTCACTGCCCTCACGAACCCGACTGGGTCACCGTCAGCGCTTACCTCAGCACCATCCGTACCACCCTCGGTTCTCGCACTATGTACGAAGGCATCTCCGTCATCCAACCCGGAGAGATGGTTACCCTCAACCTCAACACCGATTCCCTCCATCCGCACGCCCAAACCTGGTACGAACAACCAACTGCCCCTGATCTCCCTTCCCTCGAAGAAGCAGTATCACAAACACAATCCATCATTCAGGATTCCGTCTCCGCCCATCTCCAGAGCGATGTCCCCGTCTGCGCCCTCCTCTCCGGCGGCCTCGACAGTTCCATCACCGCCCAACTCGCATCCCACGAAATAGAAGACCTCCGCACCTGGTGCGCCGGAGCACCGGATACAGGCGACAACGACGATTTCCCCCACGCCCGAGAAATGGCGAAGCACCTCGGCACCCACCACGAAGAAGCAATCATCACCCGCGAAGATTTTCTCGAACGATGGCCTTGGATGATCGACCAACTCGGCGTCCCCCTCAGCACCCCTAACGAAGTCGCCATCTACACCGTCGCCTCCGCCCTCTCCAAACACGCCAAAGTCACCATCTCCGGCGAAGGCGCGGATGAACTCTTCGCCGGCTATGGCCAGGCCCTCGCCCTCTTCCAGAATTACCACCCTGATGACCCACTCACCACACCCGAAGCATGCTTCCTCAACACCATCTCCTGGATTCCCCCCACCACAAAATCCCGTGTCCTCCACCCCGAAGTTTATGAAGCCGCCGAACGCGACAACATCCTTCAAGAAGAAGTCCGTAGGGTGGGCTTCGCCCACCATTCCCCGGCAAACACTCCCGACATAACCCCCTTCCTCCACGCCCACCGCCACTTCAATCTCACCGGTCTCCTCGGCCGCCTCGACACCGCCACCATGCTCGCCTCCGTCGAAGGCCGCACCCCCTTCGCCGATGCCCCCGTCGCGTCCTTTGCCGAATCCCTCCCCACCCACTACCACTTCGCATCCTCACCCGAAAATATCGCTGGCCAAATCGGAAAGCACGGCTCATCAGATCCCTTCCTCACCAAACGCCTCCTTCGCTGCGCATTCCAACACAACCTGCCCGATTCCATCCTCACCCGCCCCAAAGCCAGCTTCCCCCTCCCCTTCCGATCGTGGATGAAGGATCAACTCCACCTCCCCCTCCAGAGTTCCCTCGCCCGGGCCACCTTCACCGAAGAATCCCTCCTCCGCATCGCCGCCAGTGGTCAATCAGATGCCGGTTCATCCCCCGATTGGGCCGCATGCTGGCCTATCCTCAACCTCACTCACTGGCTCGAATCTCGCTGGGGATCCCAGTCCCAACGACTCGCGGCGTGATGGCTCCGGCCTGAACAATCGACAACCCCAGTACGACACATTCTGTAATATTCTGCAGGACGCATCGTTTCTCAGGGTCTAGACTGAGTGACAGAGCTTATGTTCCCGAAAAAGATTGTCTTATTGAATTACCCGATCCCTGGGCCAAAAGCCACAATGAAAGCGTATGACTTCGACCCAAACTGACAAAATCTGCTTCATCTGCGAGGAAGACTGCTCAAATCAACCCCGAACGCGGGATGAGCGAGGTCGGTATTACCATCAGTCCTGCTACGACGAGGCAATACACCAAATAGACAGCACCAATCTTCAGGAAACTGCCGTGGACATCGACATCGAATCCACGGCATCCCTGACCGCCACCGCAATCGAATCCCCCGTCAGCGAAGACCACTTCGACATCGCCACCAGTGCTCACGCCGCCCATCGCTGCAATTTCTGCCAAGGCATCATCGCCGCCGATGCCGCGTATTGCCCGGGATGTGGAAAAAAAGTCCCCGGCATCGTGGAAGGAAGAGCAAAATCCACCCCCATCAAATATGCCCGGGAATCCTTCTTCTCCTCCACCAAAAAAACCTGGCCCGAAATCGTCGGCCTCACCGGCATCTGCTGCGGCTGGCTCGAAATTCTTGTCGCCGTCCTTTCTATCACGGTGCAGATAATCCTCATTGCCCGCAGTAGCGATCCCGTGAACCAACTCCGCTTCTGGGAACTCGCCACCTGGAAAATCTCCGGCTCCCTCGTCGCCGCCCTCATCCTCATCGGAATGTCCTGGTGGCTCATCCGAACCAGTCACGGCATGCGCCTCAAATCCCGCCAGTCCGTAGAATCCATCCGCATCTGGGCCGGAACCAAAATCGCCCTCTCCCTGGCCGCCTTTTCCCTCACCTTCGCCCTCGCCCCCTCCGGCATCGCCGACCCCACCGTCCTCGGCTTCGCCGTCACCCTCGTCTGGCTCCTCCTCTGGCCCACCTTCATCCTCTACTGGACCGGCCAACTCGTCATCCGCCAACAAATCCACAAGTGGGGAAAA
>CAZLXE010000167.1:0-5184 GCA_964563005.1 uncultured Isosphaeraceae bacterium | reverse complement strand
CTGCACGGCATCAGAAAGATCAGCCCGATCCCGAATTGGCACCCCGTTCACAAAGATCACCATGTGTTGTCGCAGCCCGCCCCGCTCATCCAGCACATACGATTTCGCCCCCGGCACGACCTCAAAATACCCCTCCAGAACCTCCCGCACCGTCTCACCCGAAATTGTTCGATCCGGGCAGGAAACATGGCGCTGAATATTTTTCGTGAAGCGGATGGAGGGCATGAGCGTTGAAGGGCTGCAAGGAATCGGTGGATCACGCGAGAACTGTTGCTCTTGTACCACAAGATTGATGCCCGGAGGCAACGGCAGAGTCCGAAAACCTGATCAGGGTCCGGGTAAATTGGGGCATTTTAAGGAAAGCAGGGGAATCGTGGGGGATGGTGCGGATGTTGCGGATGGTAAGGCGCCAGGAGGGCGAACCACCATGAGAAAGATTTGTATTTGTATCTGTGCATCCACTCTCGCCGCCCTGTCGGGGTGCGCCGGGAGTCATGCCGAAAATGCGGGGTACAGCCCTTGGAATGCCCATTCGCCTGCCCTCGTCCTCCATGGCCGGTCATCATTATCCACTCCGGCTGATGCCTGGGCGTATGGAAGAAATGACGGATACTCCGGGCGTGGATCGCAGCAAATCCCGGATTACGCACCCTACGGGCATACCATTCATCGATCGCGAGAGCGTCTGCAAATCACTCATGGCCGCAACCGGGAAACATCCTCCTGGACGACGCAGACTCGATTTCATCAATAAGTCATCACAAATACGGGTCGAATTATCGGTCATTCACTTGCCCGGCAAATTCCCCACACTTCCCAAATTCTCCATTTTAACGGCTCCTGGGGCTATTTTTTGTCCATTTGGCAGACTAAGAAAATTCTGTGCTTATATAAGCATATTGCTAATATACAATGGATATTGCAATTTCACTTGTGCTTTTATAGGACGACCACTTGACTTTTTGTAATGAAATGCCCATACTGAGGGTAGAGTGAGCATAAGTTTACCAGAATTAAGTGTTTATCGTATTTTTTCGTTCTCCCCTTGCTCTCCTGTTGTAGGATGGTTCTTCCTCGGCGGAAGTGCCATAAACAGCGAAGATTCTCACGAAAGGAGTTCACTCACTTTTCATCGCTCTGACGCCTGAATGACGAAAATAGACGGGCGAAAGATATTTGGCATGCCCTCTGTGGGGGGCCGTGATTCACAGATGAATCGAACCCAAATGATTTGGATTGAAAAAGTAAATCACACTCTGGCAATGAGTAACACAACATCATGGCAACAATTACCAAAAAAGAACTGATCGACCGTATCGCGACCGACACCAATCAGAAGCGAAACGCGGTCAAAGCAGTGGTGCAGGCATTCCTGGACAGCGTGATCCGAGAACTTGGTGAGGGAAACCGGCTCGAGTTCCGCGACTTCGGCGTGTTTGAAACCCGCGCTCGTGCCCCGAGGATGGCCCAGAATCCCAAAACTCTGGATCCCGTCCCCGTGCCCGCGAAAAAAACGGTGAAATTCAAAGTAGGACGACTCATGAAAGTCGCCCTCGAATCGGGTAACGAAAAGATGGCCAAAACCCGAAGACGAGGCCGTCATCACCCCGAAATCACCACCACCCCCGCAGGCAAAACGCGATCCACCGCTTCCGCCCGCTGATTCGAAGCAACCCATCGCGACCATCTGCTGCACGCTTCCTTCCATCTTTTCAGATGAACGGGTATCCCGTGGTCAGGCGCGCGCTCACCGTCCTGGCGACGATCGATTCTCCATGCGCAGATTGAAAAAGGACTGCCCGGGACGATCGCATCATCACTTCGAAACACATCGCAAAACGCTCGGCTCAGCCATGTGCATATACTGACGGTCAATTCCTCACCCCGCCCGTCAACGATATGGTTCCCGCTCACGGATGAGCAACGAAACCCCCAACATTCCTACTGACGCAGACTCCGATTCCCCGGCAGAGCAATTGCCCGCCGCTCCTTCTCCCCCGAGGGAAAGCGATCATGGTGGGGCAAGCGGAAGTAATTCCGGCGGCAATCCGGCAATTAATTCCGGGGGCGGGGCTAATTCCGGGGGCGGCGTTAATCCCGGGGCCAATTCCGGGGTTGGTGTTAATTCCGGGGGCGGTTCCGGGGGAACTTCCGGGGGTGGTGGGAGGGATTGGCGGCAGTTGTCGAAACTGTTTGAGCAGTTGCCGCCGCATGCGATTGAGGCCGAGATGTGTTTGTTGGGGGCAATTCTCATCGATCCCAAGGTGATCGGGGAAATTGTCATGGCGCTCACCGGGGGGGCGGCGGATTTCTTCAAGCCGGTCAACGGGTTGATCTATGAAACCATGGTCGAGTTGTATGACGAGCAGGCCGCCCTCGATGTGGTTTCTCTTAATCAGCGATTGGTCGATCGCGATTTGCTGCGGGATGTGGGCGGCACGGAATATCTCGTACAACTTGCGGGTAGCGTGCCCAGCGCCGCCCATGCGAATCATTACGCGAAACTCGTGCGGGAGAAGGCCACGGTTCGCGAGTTGATCGCCGCTGCGGGTGACATTCTTTACGATGCTCATCACCAGCCGGAAGACATCAAAAAACTTCTGGATTCTGCCCAGGCGAAAATTTTTGATGTGGCCCGCGAAGCCCTCGGGGCAAAAGCCAGTTCTCTGAAGGAATTGCTCGAAGTGGTGATGAAGGAAATCGAGAGCAAGGACGAAGGGGTGATCAGTGGCGTGGCCACCGGCTTCCTCGATCTCGATGAAATGACGCACGGCTTTCAGCGCGGAGAAATGATCATCATCGCCGCCCGACCCTCGATGGGAAAAACTGCCCTTGCGCTCAACATCGCGGAGAACATGGCCCTGAGCAATACTCCGGTGGGAGTGTTCAGCATGGAAATGGGCCGTGAGCAATTGGTGTATCGTCTGCTCGCTTCCCGGGCGAGCGTGGATCTGCAGAAACTCCGACGGGGCATGCTTTCGCAGGATGATTTCAGTCGCTTGTTCAACGCCTGCGGCGAAATGCAGACCGCTCCACTTTACATCGACGACTCCCCCGGCCTTTCCATCGTGCAACTCCGCATGAAGGCCCGGCGAATGGTGCAGCAATACGGCGTGCAGGTGGTGGTCGTGGATTACCTTCAACTCATGTCCAGCGGCAAGGCCCGGGTGGAATCGAGGCAGGCGGAGGTCAGCGACATCAGCCGGGGCATCAAAGCCATGGCCCGCGAACTTAATGTTCCCGTGGTCTGTCTGAGCCAGTTGAACCGGGGAGCCGAACAGCGCGAAGGACACCGGCCCCGGCTCAGCGATCTCCGCGAATCGGGAGCGATCGAGCAGGATGCCGATGTGGTTTCCATGCTTCACCGTGAGGAGTATTACCACAATGGCGATGACGAGTGGAAGGAGAACCATCCGGAAAAAATCGGCATGGCGGAACTCATCCTCGCCAAACAGCGCAACGGCCCCGTCGGCACCATCAACCTCACCTGGGACAACACCTGCACCCGCTTCCGCGACCACTGTTCCGATCGAGGCGATGGTGGGTATGCCGAACCCAAGGCGCCCTATACGGCTGGTTCATCTTCATCATTCCAACCCGGAGCGCGCACCGGCCCGGTGGGTAATTTTCGAGATGGTGGCGGGCCGGCGGGAGCGGATTCTAGCGATGAAGTGACTATTCCCTATTGAGTGGGTATATATAGTAAATGCAAACAATAATGTATGCGCTGGTCATGGAGAGGGCGAAATCAAGGGGGTCAGGGGCCGATTTTTCTCATGACGAAGGCGGCGGCGTAGAGGCCTGTAATGTCTTCTCGGGCAAGGGTTTGTGGCGGGTAGGCGTTGTTGAGGGGTTGGAGGCGGATTTGTTTTCCCTGGTTTTCGAGGAAAATTCGCTTGAAAGTGGACTCGTTGTCGCGGGCTAATCTGATGTAACAGTCTGTGCCGTCTGGAGTTGGGAGTTGGGGGGAGAAGACAACGAGATCGCCTTCGGAGTAGTCGGGGGTCATGGAATCGCCGCAAACCCTTGCCGCGAAAGCAGTTGGGTCGTTGACATCGGGGCAGGAAATGTATTCATCGGCGACGGAAACGGGGTAGTCGAGGTCGGTGAACTCGGCGGGGTAACCGGCCGCAACCTTATTGATGACAGGGATTTGTCTTCGGAGGGGGATGGGATTTTCTATATTTTGGGGGGTGGATTTTTCGACTATTTTTCGGAGTTCGCGGACGGGGGAGCGGGATTGGAGGGCTTTTCGGAGTTTTTCGGTGAGGGATTGGGAGTCGTAAACTGTTTGTTCTAAACGGGTTCTGAGTTCGAGGGGGATGTTTTCCCAGTGGAGGGGGGCGACGAGGGAGCCGGGCTTGAGGGCCATTTTCTGCTCGATACGGAGGGCTATTTCGTCGGGGATGGGTCGTTTGCCGGTCTCCATGAGGGAGAGATAGGGCTTGCTGACCCCGATTTGTTCGGCAAGGGATTCGAGGGTGATATTGGCGCGTAACCTGGCTTCACGAATGAGTTTACCGACGATGGGGTGGCCTGGCATGGGGTGACTCTCGAGGAGAAAAATGAACAAAAGTTTACAAAAATGCAAACTTTCACTTGACTTTTGCTGATTGGTAGTGTAAATTGAATCTCAGAGTTTGCAAGTTAGAAAACTTTATATTTAGGCAATTTTATTTGTGGCCTCGGCGGGCGATGGACGGCGGGGCGGGGAACAATTTGATGCGGGTGAACATGAATGGCGGGGACAATACGGCGGGCGCGGGCACGGCATTGATTGAACAGCAGGCAGGCGAAACTGACGAGAGGCGGCGGGACTGGCGGGAGACGGTGGAGCGGATGCTGCGGCTGGCGATGCATTTGCCCAAGGCGGATCGGGCGCTGGTGGTGGGAGCGTATGAGCGGGGGATGACGGCGGCGGATCTGGGCCGGGTGTGCGGGGCGACGAGCAAGGTGGTGCGAGGGCGGCTGCAGCGGATTGTGCTGCGGATGAGTTCGGCGGAGTTTCGATATACGGTGCGGGAGCAATATGGATGGGCGGAACTCAAGCGGCGGATCTGCCAGGAGGTGTTTCTCAAGGGAGCGACGCAACGGGAGACGGCGCGGGGGTTGGGGATCAGTGTGCATCGGGTGCGGCGGGAAGTGGATGAGGTGCGGATTGGGGCGGGGTTAGAAAATAGGTGA
>CAZLXE010000166.1:2846-5191 GCA_964563005.1 uncultured Isosphaeraceae bacterium | reverse complement strand
ACGCCGACGGTGTTGTTGGTGGCTTCGTCGATGATGATGAAGCTGCCGGTGTTTCGGCATTGGCGGTAGGTGTCGTAGAGGAGGGGGGCGGTGGTGCGGAGGGAGATGCGGCCTATTTCGTTGAGTTTGAGGGCGGTGGCGTCGGTTTCGCGGTGGAGGGATTGGATGTTGAGGCGGTATTTGAGGTCGGTGATGAGGCAGCGGACGGAGCGGGTGGTGTGCTTGAGGGCGTATTTTTTGCGGAGTTGGAGGGGTTCATCGCTCATCCAGACGACCATGGCTTCGAGATCCTGGCCGACCGAGGGCTGGTTGCCGGGGCGGGAGAGCATGTCGCCGCGGCTGATGTCGATGTCGTCCTCGAGGGTGAGGGTGACGGACATGGGGGGGTAGCACTGTTCGAGGGGTTCTTTGTGGCTGTCGATGGATTTGATCTTTGAGGTGAAGCCGGAAGGGAGGGCGACGACTTCATCTCCCGGACGGAAGACGCCGGCGGCGACGGTGCCGGCATAGCCGCGGTAGTCGGGGTGGTCGTCTGATTGGGGGCGGACGACCCATTGGACGGGGAAGCGGCAATTGATGAGATCGCGGTCGGAGACGATGTGGACATGTTCGAGGAAGTGGAGGAGGGCGGAACCCTGATACCAGGGCATGTTTTCGGAGCGCTGGACGACATTGTCGCCGAGGAGGGCGGACATGGGGATGAAAGAGATGTCGGTGATTTCGAGTCGGGCGGCGAAGGCCTCGAACTCGGTGCGGATTTTTTCGTAGGTTTCCTCGCTCCAGTCGACGAGGTCCATTTTGTTGATGCAGACGACGAGGTGGGGGATACGGAGGAGGGAGGCGATGAAGGCGTGGCGGTGGGTCTGTTCGATGACGCCGGTGCGGGCGTCGATGAGGATGAGGGCGAGGTTGGCGGTGCTGGCCCCGGTGACCATGTTGCGGGTGTATTGGATGTGGCCGGGCGTGTCGGCGATGATGAATTTGCGTTTGGGAGTGGCGAAGTAGCGATAGGCGACATCGATGGTGATGCCTTGTTCGCGTTCGGCGCGGAGGCCGTCCATGAGGAGGGCGAGGTTGGTGCGTTCATCGCCGCGGTTTTCGCTGGTTTTGGTGACGGCTTCGAGTTGGTCTTCGAAGATGGATTTGCTGTCGTAGAGGAGGCGGCCGATGAGGGTGGATTTGCCATCGTCCACGGAGCCGCAGGTGAGGAGACGGAGGAGATCCATTTTGAGGTAGGAATCTCGGTCGAAGGCGGGGTAGGCCGTGGTGTCGCCTGCGGATTGTGTGTCAGTGGATTCCATGGTGGGCTTGGATTCTGGTGTTTTCGCGGGCTTTTTTGCGGTGGTGGGAGAGGTCATTTAGAAGTATCCCTCTTTTTTTCGGTCTTCCATGGCGGCTTCGGAGACGGTGTCGTCCATTCGGGCACCGCGTTCGCTGGCCCGGGCGGCGGCGACTTCGGCGATGATGTCTTCAATGCAGCAGGCCTGGGATTCGACGCCGGCGGTGCAGGTCATGTCGCCAATGGTACGAAAACGGACACGGCGGCGTTCGACGGTTTCGCCATCGCGGGGGAGGATGAAGTCGGAGATGGGCATGATCTGGCCGTTGCGGATGACGATGTCGCGTTCGTGGGTGAAATAGATGCTGGGGACGGCGATGTTTTCCATGGCGATGTACTGCCAGACATCCATTTCCGTCCAGTTGCTGAGGGGGAAGACGCGGATGTGTTCGCCTTTGCGGATGCGGCCGTTGTAGATGTTCCAGAGTTCGGGACGCTGGTTTTTGGGGTCCCACTGGCCGAAATCGTCGCGGAAGGAGTACATGCGTTCCTTGGCGCGGGCTTTTTCCTCATCGCGACGGGCGCCACCGAAGAGAGCGTCGAATTCGTGCTCGGCGATGGCATCCAGGAGGGTGGGGATCTGGGCGCGGTTGCGGGAGGCGTTGGGACCGGTTTCCTCGGTGGCTCGGCCGGCCTTAATGGTGTCGGCGACAAAGCGGACGATGAGGCGCTCGCCCAGTTCTTCAACGAGATTATCGCGGAACTCCAGTGTTTCTATGAAGTTATGGCCGGTGTCGATGTGGAGGAGAGGGAAGGGGAATTTGGCGGGGCGGAAGGCCTTTTCGGCGAGGCGGACCATGACGATGGAGTCCTTTCCCCCACTGAACATGAGGGCGGGTCGCTCGAACTCGGCGGCGACTTCGCGCATGATGTGGATGGCCTCGGCTTCGAGGGTCTGGAGGTGGGTGAGGTTGTAGCGTTCGGTGGTGGTCATAGATTGGGAATCCCGGTTCAAGATCGGCATGGATGGGGGGTGGACTTTGCCGGAAAATTGGATTGTGCCCAT
>CAZLXE010000166.1:0-2746 GCA_964563005.1 uncultured Isosphaeraceae bacterium | reverse complement strand
AGTTCTTCGATTTCGAATTGGCGGACACTGCCGTCCATACGGGCGACGGGGAGGGTGTCTCCCCATCGGGCGATAAGAACGCCACCACCTGAGGTGAAGTCGCCACCCATCAGGGAGATTTCTCCGGTGGTGTTGTCGATTCCCCATTGCATGGTTGAATCGGTGCGAGAGAGAAGAGGGGGGCGGAGTTCGGCGTGGCCGAAGATGACATCTGGTACACCGTATTGTGAAGACGAATGATCGCTGGTATCGGCCAGCCCGATGTAATCCGCGTGTTGGGTGGGGGCGAAGACGATGAGGGAGGCGGGGTATTTGACCTGTGATTGGCGGGTGACGGCAAGCACGGTGTCGGGATTGGTAGGAGTCCAGGGATTCTGCAGCATGGCGTTGGCGTGGATGTTGTCGCCGCCGAGGAGGAGGGAGTTCAGACCGAAGGAGGGGGCGTAGCTGAGGCCGATTTCTCCGGTGGTACGAGTCATCGGACCGTAGATACCGTTGTTCAACTCGCCTGCGATTTTTCCTTCGACCTGATCGCTGCGGTAGTCGGTGATGAAGGTTTCCCAGGCGTGATCGAGGTAGGGGGCGAGGCGCCAGACATAACTGCTGTCATCGCAATCTTGCTGGGCTCCGGTGCATGACCCGATGAAATTCCCTGATTTCAGTCTGGTTTTCATATTCCATGCGTCCAATTGCTTGCCATCCACGAAACCCGGGAGGAGCATGCCGTTATTGTCGGCGGAATAACTGGTGTAGGCGCCGATGAGATTGCGGAGGGTGGAGGCGGATTTGGTTCGGTAGGATGCTTTCTGGGCGTGAGTGAAGGCGACGAGAGCAAGGGTGATGAGCAGCATGATGATGCCGACGACGACGACCAGTTCGACAACGGTGAAGCCGCGGCCGCCGGAAGATCGTTCTGGGGATACGAGGTGTGAATGGAGTTGTCGTTGATAAGGCATATGGGCAGAATCACATTTTTGGGGAGGATTCATCAGCCACCTCCAAAGAGGATGACATCGTCGTATTCCTTGACGAGATCGGGGTTGGCGATGTCATCCTGGGCTTGGGCCGGTGATCCGGGGCCATCCATGCGGGAGAAGTAGATGCCATCGGGGCCAGGGGAAAAGAGGGCGAAGGAACCCCGCGCGGTACCGGCCTGGAGATCGTTGGTATCGTAGAGGGCGGGAGACTGGCAAATCATGGCGAGTCGATCTTCGAAGGATTGCCCTCCGCCAGCGAGAGCGTTCAATATCGAATGTTTTCCCAGGGGATTAGAATCGGTCTGGTCTTCGCCCAGTTCGCCGAGTTGGGTTGATTTCAGATACGGGTCGAGGAGGCCGGGCCCGCCGGGAGCGCTGCTGATAACAAATTGGGGTCGATCGGAAACTGATCCACAGAGGATGCCGGTTTTCTGTTGTTGCCTGAGGTAAATGATTGGTTGCCCCCAGCCGTCGATGAGATCGGGAATGTGGAGGAGACCATCCGTTGATGTTGAGGATGACGGTTCTCCGATCTGTGCTCCGAGTATCTTTGCCAGTGATTTGTCGTCCGGAGTCATATAGGGAGCGTGGGGCTTTCCTTTGATGATGGGACCTTCGCCGAAGGTGATGGGGTCGAATTTAAGAGACCAGCCAGAACTCCCGAAAGTGATTTCCGTTATGGATGCTCCGGTGAAACTTGCGTAATCTCCCGAAGTATCTGGGGCGTAGATGGGATGGAGCACCCGATACCCACCCATCAGATGCAGCAGGGCGTTTTCGGTGGTGCTGATTTTTGGATCGGCGGCGAGGACGGCATCGGGGATGACGCCGGGGTATTGGCCGTGTTCCATCTGGAATTGCTCGGCGGCGTTGGCGAAGGCCCGCATGGTGGCGGTGGTGGTCATTTTCTTGGCGATGTCCTGCACCGGCCCCATGGCGACGAGGAGGATGCCCATGAGGACGACGATGATGCTGATGACGACGAGGAGTTCGACGAGGGAGAAGCCCGTGGTCAGTGAAGAAGTCCGAGTTCTTCGGCGAGGGGCAGGGGATGGTTTTTCGGGGAAAGCGAACATGGCGAGGGTCTCCACAGGGTCGGAGTGGCCGGGGTATCCTTTTCCATGGGGATGGGGATATACCCGGTGAGGGGGACAAATTGCTCCCGCCACGCGTATCCGCTTACTTTATGATACTCGGAAAGGGAGAGAGGGGATCCCCAAATCTACGAGAAATATCAATAATCAGTTGGATTTGATAAGAAAATATGGTGTATCGAGTATTTTCGGTCGTCAAAATATGTGGATTGGGGCGGGGCTGCGGCAATTCCCTCTTTCTGAGGGGGATATTTTGTAATTGGGGTCATCAAACGGGGTTATGTATACGATAGGAGAGCCATGCACACTTCGGAATCACATCGAAGAAGGGGCTTTACGCTCATTGAGATTCTCATTGTGGTGGTGATTCTGGGTATTCTGGCGGCGATTGTTCTGCCCCGATTTACAGATGCTTCCACGAATGCCAAGGATGCGGCAACGAGAGCACAATTAAGTACGCTGCGGGGGACGATTGAGCGATATCGATATAAAAACCTCGGGGCGGATCCGGTGATGACCGACTGGTCGGCGATGATCGGGTCGGGTTTACTGCGTGTCTCGCCGGACAATCCAATGAACGGTTTGTCGACGATCGCGGGGGCGGCGGGGGCGGGGGGGGGGTGGGTGGGGCGCGGCAAAAGGGGTAGCAATCCGAATATGTCTCTGGCACAAACT
>CAZLXE010000165.1:0-5193 GCA_964563005.1 uncultured Isosphaeraceae bacterium | reverse complement strand
ATCCGGGAGTCTTGGCGGGTGGAGTTGGAGTCTTTGAGAGTGATTCAAGGGTGGGGCGTATGGTGTTGAAGTCGCTGCCGGAAATCACGAAGTACCAGGGGGCGTAGCGTTCATTCAGGCGGGTGGCCCGTTGTTGCCCGGCATTGGAACGAGCCGTCCATGCGTCCAATTCGCTTTGGTACCGGGCCGCCGCGGAATCGGGCTGAGATTCTGCCGGTGCGTTTTCACCCTGCTCCGGCGGCTGATTAACCAGTTCCGGGGGAGGAACCGGGCGGGGAGGAAGCAGGGTGGTGTCAAACTTGGCCGTCAGAAAGAGATAACGATTTTCCGGTCCCGTGCCTTCGGGTGATGGCGGCGAATCGGGTTGTTCCGTGCTCAATCCGGCGGAGATGACTTCACCCTCTCCGTACAGAACTTCGCCGAAACGGAGGGTATAGCGCACCCCGTCGTTCGTACCAATGGTCACTTCACCCTCATTGGAAAGCAATCGCCCATCAGATGAAACAAAGAACCCCTTGCCCTGCAGTGAGATTCGCGTCGGCAGGTCCATGGAGAGCCCCGTCTGCGCCTTCAGGTCGCTGGACAAGGCCTCGGGTTTGGGGCGCACCCCAGTGATGGTGATTTTGCTCAATGCGCTCGTCATGGCATTGACTTTCGCGAGGTCAAGTTCGCGGCCGGGAACGGGACTGGACAAACTCCAGGAGTTCGCACTGTCCTTGATCAACTCGATCCGCCCCGCACTGTCTACGGAGCCGGTGGATTCGTTGATGGAATAATCGTTGACTTCAATCCGGGAGATGTCCGGAACGGCAAGGTCAAGCAGGTTGGTTTCGATCCAGTCGGCGAAGCGGGTGGAGAGTTCTACCTGATCCATTTTTACCGCGTAGATGCGTTTCTTGCCGGGCAGGCGAACAAAGCGGAATCCGGTCTTTCCCTCCACTTGCTTTCCCACAATGAAATCCGACAAAGTTCCCCCGGAGGCATCCCGAAGAATCACCCGCGTTCCCCGTCCACCCACCGCGGGGTTGGCATCGTCCATCGGGTCAATCACCCCCAACGATTCCTGATCCTGAAGTCGATCCGAAGCCACAATATCCTTATGCAGACCCATCACAGACGAGGCGGTGTCCGCCAGTTTCTCCTTCCCGTCTGCGGGATACCCATGGTGGCTGGGAATGGTCCACACCCCATCCTCAACTTGAACCTTGAACGGCTTTGCCCCCCCCGAGGCCTCGTCATATCCGACCACTTCCAGTGATGCCGCGAGGAGAGGATCAACAAATGCAGGGTAAAACGATTCTCCCTGATCGCTGTAAAACTGCTCACTGATCGATCGGTGACGCGTTGCCATCGCCACCGTAACAAGCACCGCTGCCGCTCCCACAAAAATTCCGGTTCGAGTCAGGTCATTCATTTGGCATCCTCTCGATCTTCATACTCAGACACGCAGAATTTCTCCCTCTTATAGCGATGAACATACAAAGCCAACGCCAGGATCAGGGTTGGGATGGGAGGCAACGCCGCCGCCCACCACTTAATGGTGCGTTGAATGCTGGCCACCTGTAATTCCATATCTGTCCGTGCCTTGAGAATGGCCTTCTCCTTGTCCTGCTCAATGGTGGCCTTCACCACACTCAATCGCTTATTTTCCACCTTCTGCAGGTTTCGCAGCATGATGTCACGAGTTCGCGAGTCGAGATCACTCCGCTCCTGCACCGCTTTCACCTTTTCATCCAGCCGCAGTTGGGCCTGACGGATCTGATCCGACGCCTTGATTTCTGCGGCCTCTGTTTCCGTTCGTCGCCCCTCCGCATAAGTCCGGCTGAGCTGCTCCACCCGGGTCAGACTGCGATGATGCGGCCGATGCTTGCGCAACTCCAGGAATGATTCATCTCCCGCCAGCAGGTCGATGCAGTTCAGGGCAAAGGTCACATTGTCAAAATGAAAACCCTCGAATCCCTGTCGGCGCAGGTTGAAAAACGACTCCGAAATCAGATCCACATCCCCCGCCAGAATGACATGGATCGGCTTGGCCGTACCCCCGGTATCACCTTCCGATGAAGCATTTCCAAGCATACCCTGCACTTCCAGGGCCAGCGAATAGGCCGCGGGAGACTGATACCGTCGGGGATTCTGATTGAGCTGCATCCCGAAAATTCCCCGCGTCAACAGGTCGCTCCATGGAGTCTCCCCCGACACCGTCCCGGACTGCAACAATGGTGTCCAGGTCAAACTCGATCCCGGCACACCCGCCCGATTTTCCCGCACCGCTCCCGGATACAGCATCACCACCTCCTGCAATCCTGACGATATGGGAGATTCGGGATTAAACGGCTGCCGGTTGTCTTGGGCCCCGGCGACAAACACAATTTCCGGCGACACCTCAGCGATTGCAGGATGAGGATTATCCTCATTCCATACTACGCTCGTTCCACTTATCCCCAAACCCAGTGATCCCAACAGGGCATTGATGTCTCCCTTCGGAGGGGGCGGCGGCTGCCCCTGAGAGGTAAATGGATTCCGCGCTGCATCACTGGGCAGCGAAGGAGACAATTGGGGATTAAAGATAGGCAGAGGATCCTCGAATATCATCGTGGGCAGTCCATCCGCAATCGCCGCCCGCAGTGTGTCCTGTTCCGGTTGAGTCAGCGTAGAGGGCACAATGGCTACCAGGGCATCCAGATCATCGGGATACGGCCCCGCCGGCGTCACCTGCACCACTTCATATTGTTTCCTCAATTCCCGCACAAAAGACCAGTCCGGCGAACTCGACATCGTCTGAAAATCAAATCCTCCGAACACCTTCGCCGCCGTGTCGATCACCCCCACTTTTTTCCTCTCCGTACGGCTCACCACCCGGATGGATCGGGCCAGTTCATATTCCACAGGTAATCCTCGATCGAAAAACGGAATCACAAACTCTTCCGGGCCCGAAGTAAACACCAGACCCAGGAATACATCCGCCGCCGATCGTCGTCCCGAGGCAACTTCCGCCACCGCTCGGGGGGTGATGGAATAATTGTCCGAGGCCCGCGCCGATTCTGTGCTGAACGGCTCGGTATCGTGAATGATCACCCGCAACCGATTGCCACCCACCGCGTCCAGCCGATGCAGGGTATTCACAATATCCTTGCGCACCCGTACAAAAGACTCGGGAACCTCCGGGCTGACAAATGCCTCGATGAACACCGGACGATCGTCCGGAATCTGTTCCACAATCGATCGGGTGCGCGTATGCAGGGTATGCAGCCGTTCCGCTGTGGCATCCCCTGCGGCTCCCGTCCGTTCCACCATGATAAAAAACGCGACCACCGACACGAGGACCGACCCCGCCCGTACCCCCAGATGGATCATATGTTGTGCAGCATGTTCTCCTCCCCGTGCCTGCCGCATTCTCAGCAGGAGAACATTGAAATACAGCATCAGCCCGGTCACCGACAGCACATACACCAATCCAGAAACTGTCAGCAACCCGTCACCGTAATCCTGAAGGTGAGCGCCGATGCTCAGTCGTGTCAACATCCGTCCCGCATCCCATCCCAACATCGATTCCGCCCAGTTCAGAAACACGAAAATACTGCAGAACAATGATCCCAGAATAAACGCCACCGTCGCGTTGCTTGTGAGCATCGACGCCACCATGCCCACCGCAATCAGGGCGCCCCCGATTAGCCAGTAGCCGAGATAAGTTGAAAGCATCAACCCCATATCCGGAGCCCCCAGCCACATCAGGATGATCACATGGCTCAGGGAAAACAGCACCGCCACCGTATATATGCCCAGTGCCGCCAGGTATTTGCCCAACACAATATCCAGATCGCGCCCGGGCAGAGTCAGCAGAATCTCATCCGTCCCCTGACGCCGCTCTTCCGACCACACATTCATGGTCAGAGCGGGAATAAAGAACAACAATAGAACGGGATAGACCGCATTCAGTTGATCCAAGTTGGCCAGATTCATCAGAAAAAATCCCTCCCGCCAGAACGCGGCCATCGCCCCCAGCAGAATAAACACGGTGATGAAGACATACCCTGTGGGATTGATGAAGTAGGCCACAAAGTTTCGTTGAAATACGGCTCGAATCAGGCGACCGTGCGTTGGCATGGATAGATTCCTTTCGTGAGCAATATGTGCATTGAGTCCTTTAGGTTCAGGCGACAGCCGCCATGGTCAGATCCCGGAAACGATCCTCCAGCGAGGAAACCCCCGTACGGAACTGGTCGATCAAATCATCAAAAACGATCCGTCCTTCATGGATAAAAACCACGCGATCCGCTACCGCTTCTACCTCTTGCAGAATGTGTGTGGACAGCAAGACCGTTCTAGTTCGACCGAGTTCTCGAATCAAATCACGAACTTGATGAATCTGGTTGGGATCAAGCCCCGCCGTCGGCTCGTCCAGAATAAGCACCTCCGGCTCATGCAGCATCGCCTGCGCCATGCCCACCCGCTGACGATACCCCTTCGATAACTTGGAGATCGGCTTTTCTCGCACCCGTTGCAAAGCGCATTGCTTAACCACCTCGGCGATACGATCGTCACGGATCCCCCGATCCAATCCCCGGGCATCGCCCAGAAAACGCAGCAGCCCGAGGGGGGTCATGTCCTCGTAAAGCGGCCCGTTCTCAGGCAGATACCCAATCTTTGCCGCGGTCTCCCTCCGATGGCTTGCCACATCCAATCCCGCAATCTGTGCCCGGCCTTGGGTGGGGGCCAGAAAACCGGTTAACATTTTCATGGTTGTCGATTTCCCCGCTCCGTTCGGCCCGAGAAATGCGGCAACTTGTCCCTGAGGGACCTCAAAGGATACACTTTGAACCGCGGTGAATCCTCCATATTGCTTGGTTAGATTATCAGCCCGGATCATCATGGTCATCGTAAATATCTCCAGAATCAGAGGTCTACTCAGCCGAAATCACCTGCGACTGATCATGCGAAGTCAAAACAAGAACAATCCTGTCAGCCCTTACTCACCAAAGCGTGGGAATGTTCACCAGAGGATTCTTCAAAGATGAGAAGCCGAAAAATATAATGGGATTGTTCATAAATTTCAAACCATTTTTTCTTCGATCCATATCCCCTCATCCAGCTTGCTTTTTTGTCTAAATCCTGTTATATTGCTCGGTTCGTCCCGAAATGGGTCGATCCGGACATTCGGTAGTGGGCCGAGTGAATCCGGAACCGTGTTGTTTC
>CAZLXE010000164.1:1930-5234 GCA_964563005.1 uncultured Isosphaeraceae bacterium | reverse complement strand
GAATTCGTGACAATCGGTTTGGTTGAGGGTGTATCCGGAAATCTGATCCCGGGTCAGGGTGGGAGTTTTTCCATTCGACGCTGCGAAAGTTGTTTTTACGAGAGATTTTACGCTCGTTGCCCGCCATTGCTCATCCTTCAGGGTGGGAAAACCCACTTTCTGAAACTGGGCAAAGGCCCGGCAGCGGAGATCGTGGATGGGGGAACTTTCGTTCTGCCCTGAAAATACCGCGCTCCAACAATCAGAATTCGTTGTTGAAGAAGACTCTGATGCGGCGGACAGGTCAAGAGGTTTGGTGGTCATGGTGGTCACAAATACTGTTTCCTTTTAAGCCGTTACCGGTTCTTTCACCAGATCAACCCCAGCATATCCATTTTCTTCAAGTTCCAGGGCGAGTTCCTTGCCGCCGGAACGGACAATTTGCCCATCCACCAGCACATGCACAAAATCCGGCACGATGTAATTGAGTAGCCGTTGATAATGGGTGATGACGAGGAAGCCGCGATCCGGGGAACGGAGTTGGTTCACGCCATCAGCGACGATCTTGAGGGCGTCGATGTCGAGACCGGAATCGGTTTCATCGAGAATGGCCATCTTCGGCTCCAGCATGGCCATCTGGAAGACTTCCGCCCGCTTTTTTTCGCCGCCGGAGAAGCCCTCGTTCACCGCCCGATCGAGGAGGGAGGGATCGAGATGGACGAGCGATGCTTTTTCTTTCAGGAAAGTGATGAAATCCACGGCGTCTAATTCCGGTTTGTCGTGATATTTCCGGATAGCGTTTACGGCCGCCTTGAGGAAATATTTGGTGCTGACGCCCGGCACTTCGACCGGATATTGGAAGGCGAGAAAGAGGCCGAGACACGCCCGCTCATCTGCTTCCAGATCGAGGAGGTCGGTTCCATCGAGGGTTACTGTTCCCTCGGTGACTTCGTAGCATTCCTCGCCGGCGAGGACTCGGGCGAGAGTGGATTTGCCGGAACCGTTCGGTCCCATGATGGAATGGACCTCGCCCGCGTTGACGGTGAGATTGATTCCTTTGAGTATTTCATTGCCCTCAATTGAGGCGTGAAGGTTGCTGATTTTCAACATTTTGGTGCCAATTCCATTCATATTTGCCCGAAAATTGTCAATTTACGCGACGACTACCCCACGCTTCCTTCGAGACTGACTTCCAGAAGTTTTTTGGCTTCCACCGCAAACTCCATGGGGAGTTCGGCGAAAACCTCTTTGCAGAAACCGTTTACGATCATCGACACCGCATCTTCGGTGGGGATGCCGCGTTGATTACAGTAAAAAATCTGATCTTCCCCGATTTTTGAAGTTGAGGCCTCGTGCTCCACATGAGCGGTGTCGTTTCCAATTTCAATCACCGGAAAGGTGTGGGCTCCACAACGGTCACCCATGAGCATGGAATCGCACTGTGTGTAATTCCTGGCGTTCACTGCGTTTCTGAGCACCTTCACCTGACCCCGATAAGTGTTCTGCCCCCGCCCGGCCGAGATGCCCTTCGACACAATATAACTCCGGGTGTTCTTCCCGATATGGATCATCTTGGTTCCCGTATCCGCCTGCTGATACATGTTGGTGAGGGCGACGGAGTAGAACTCGCCAATTGAGTCATCGCCTTTTAGAACGCAACTCGGGTATTTCCAGGTAATTGCGCTGCCGGTCTCCACCTGGGTCCAGGAGATGCGGCTGCGGGCGCCGGCACATAATCCCCGTTTGGTGACGAAGTTGTAGATGCCGCCCTTGCCTTCTTCATCACCCGGATACCAGTTCTGGATGGTGGAGTATTTTATCGTTGCATCTTTGTGGGCATACAATTCAACGACGGCGGCATGGAGTTGATTTTCATCCCGCATGGGGGCGGTGCAGCCCTCGAGGTAACTGACGGAACTTCCTTCATCAGCGATGATCAGTGTCCGCTCGAACTGGCCGGTGGAGATGGCGTTGATGCGGAAATAGGTGCTGAGTTCCATGGGGCAGGTAACGCCCTTGGGAATGTAAACGAAGGAGCCATCGGTAAATACGGCGGCATTGAGAGCAGCGAAATAATTGTCCTTCGCAGGGACGACCGAGCCCAGATATTTTTTTACCAACTCGGGGTGATCATGGACGGCTTCGCTGAAGGAGCAGAAGATGACGCCCATCTCGCCGAGTTTTGCCTTGAAGGTGGTGGCTACGGAAACGGAATCGAACACGGCATCGACGGCGACGCCGGCGAGGATGGCCCGTTCTTCGAGGGGAATGCCGAGTTTTTCGTAGGTTTCGAGGAGTTTGGGATCGACTTCATCGAGGGACTGGGGGCGGTCTTTATCCTGGATGGGGGCAGAATAATAGGAGATGGCCTGGTAATCGATGGGATCGTATTTGACATTCGGCCAGGTGGGTTCTTCCAGGGTGAGCCAGTGGCGGTAGGCCTGGAGGCGATATTCGGTGAGCCAGTCGGGTTCGTTCTTTTTGGCGGAAATGGCCCGGACGACCTGCTCGTTCAGACCCGGGGGGAGGGAATCAGACTCGATATCGGTGACAAAGCCCCATTTGTATTCCTGGTCGAGGCGTTGTTCTAGGGTGGCGGTGCTGGAATCGGCGGGCATGGGCTTTCGCTCGGGGGGAGAGAGGTTGGGGGCGGATTGTAGCCGGGTGATGGGGACTTGCCCACCTTAATGATACTTGGAATCATTCTAGTCTAGGATTCAATTCAGGGACAGGGAAAATGGGAAAAAACAGGAAAATGGTGTTTTTTGCCTCGATTGGGTCGAAGGACTAGAATAGGCCCGTGGAAAAGGAATATTTTCTGTGTTTTACGGGTTTGGTCGGTACAAGCCCATCTTTTTGGAGTTGAATCAATGGCCGTAGTTATTTCAGACAAAGCCGCGAAGGAAGTGGCCTCGATTATTGCTCAGCAGGAACTTGATGCGAAGACGGTGTGCCTGCGGGTGGGGGTGAAGGGGGGCGGGTGCTCGGGGTTCAGTTATCTGCTGGATATCACGGAGACGAAGAAGGACAGCGATGAGTTGTGGGAGATGGATTATGACTTTAAAGCGGATTCGCAGAATGGGAGCGCCGAGAATGGGAGTGCAGATGCCGGGGAATCATTCACCCTTCGGGTGATCTGTGATCCGAAAAGTTATCTGTATCTCAACGGGACGGAGATTGACTTCAAGGATGAACTGATGGGGCGGGGGTTTGTGTTCAATAACCCGAACGCGACGAGCACCTGTGGGTGCGGGAGCAGTTTCAGCGCTTAGGTTTTTTGTTCATCTCTTTTTTACCACAGAGCACACAGAGAGCACAGAGGGGG
>CAZLXE010000164.1:0-1830 GCA_964563005.1 uncultured Isosphaeraceae bacterium | reverse complement strand
CACTCACCCGAACCCCCTCCCTAACCCTCCCCCAGCCCCCGGTAAGGGGGAGGGGATCATGTTGCCGCCTACGAAGGTTCCGGTGATGGGTTCGTTTCCGGCGCCGAGGATGAAGGATTCGAGGAGGGTTTCTTTGGTCCAGCCGTGGAGGGTGGGGTGGTTGAGGTTGAGGAGGAGGAAGTCGGCGGAGTGACCTTTTTTGATTTGGCCGGTTTTTAGGCCGAGGGATCTGGCTCCGTTTTTGGTGGCAATTTCCAGTAATGGTTTTGCGTTGGCGCCTTTCTCGTCGATGAGGACGCCGCGTTTTTCGCGGGCGAGGCGTTGGACGAGTTCGAGCCAGCGCATTTCTTCGGTGAAGGAGAGGCGGGCGTTGGAGTCGGTACCGAGGCAGATTCGTCCCCCCCGGTGGTGCATGTAGGGGAGGTTGGGGATGCCGTCGCCGAGGTTGGCTTCGGTGAGGGGGCAGAGGCAGAGGTTGCCGCCGCGGTCGATAAAGTTTTCGAGATCGACTTCGCTGGAGTGGGTGCAATGCACGGCGGTGAAACGGGGGCTGACGGTGCATTGTTCGTTGATGAGGGCGAGGGGGGTCTTGCCGTAGCGGTCGAGGGTGGCGGCGAGTTCCTGGCGCTGTTCTTCGAGGTGCATGTGGAAGACCAGACCCCGGATGTTGGCCTCTTGGTGGAGGGGGACGAGTTCATGGGGTGGGACGGCGCGGATGGAGTGGGCGACGGCGCCGAGGGTTTGGAGGGGATTGTCTTTGGTGAGTTCGGCGAGTTGATCCATCTGCTCCCAGTAGGATTCAAGCGAAGGGCTGATGAAGCGTAGTTGGCCTCCGGATGGGGGTTTGTCTATGCCGCCGGTTTTGTAGTAGGCGTTGAGGAGGACGATGCGGATGCCGACGGCGTTGGCGGCTTTGAGGATAATTTCGTCGAAGGAGTAGCCGTCGAGGGTGTGATCGTGGTGGAGGTAATGGAACTCCCCCACGGTGGTGATGCCGGCGGCGAGCATTTCGGAGAAGCATTGTTTGGAAAGATCGAAAATGGATTCGGCGTCCATGGATTCGACGAGTTGGTACATGGCTTCGCGCCAGGACCAGAAGTTTCCGCCTTCCTTACTGGGGGGGAATGTTTCGCCACGGCCTCTTAGTCCGCGTTGGAAGGCGTGGCTGTGGGCGTTGACGAAGCCGGGGAGAAGAGCCCCCGGAATTTTGGTTACTTCAGTATCCCCGGGTTTTTCTTTTTGACCACGCTCGACGGATTCGATCATGCCGTGTTCGTTGATGTGGATTCGGATGCCGGACTCGAATTTTTTGCCGGTCCAGGTGAGTTCGGGGGCGATGATTTTGGTTTTCTTGGGGTCAGGCATGAGGGAAATTCAGGCGAGACAGAATTGGGTGATGAGTTGGTCGAGATAGCCCCGGTATTGGTTGAATTCGTCGATCGGGATGAACTCGTTGGCTTTGTGAGCCACGGCGATGTCGCCGGGGCCGAAGAGGATGCAATCCAGATTGAGGTCGCGGCGGAGGATGCCGCCGTCGCTGGCGAAGGAGACGCCGAGGGAATCGGTCTGGTGGATTATTTCGCAGATGGCATTGTGGAGGGGAGCATCTTCGGAGGAAAGGAGAGGCGGGTTGTCATTTATGGTTTCGAGGGTGGCGCGGTTTTGATCCTCCCATGCACTCCCGGATTTTCCCCCGGTCCCCCCCCCGGTCCCCCCAGTAGGGCCGAAGAGGAGTTGCTGCAGGAGTCCCAGCATGTCTTCGGCGCTCTGGTCGGGAAGGAGGCGGACGCCGAGGTCGAGAGAACTGGAATCGGGGATGACATTGATGGC
>CAZLXE010000163.1:0-5241 GCA_964563005.1 uncultured Isosphaeraceae bacterium | reverse complement strand
GCGAGATATGACGAAAACACCCTCATGCCCCACCATCCCCCCCTGCCCCTGAGAACCAACACCCGGCGAAACCCCCTCGCCGCCCTCCTCACGGCCTGCGCCCTGCTCGCCCTCCCCGGCTGTCAGGGCATGAGTGAAGACCTCGCGGGACTTGCCTCCTCCTTCACCCTGCCCTCACCCGGCGAAGCCGCCCGCATGATGTTCAATCAGGATGATCCCGACCAGCGCCGCCGGGGAACCATGCTCCTCGCCAGCAGCCCCTTCGGCGGATCCGAGCCGTATGTCAAGCAATACCGCGACATGGCCCAGAACGAAAAAGACCCCCTCGTCCTCGCCACCGCCCTCCGCGCCCTCGGCCGCCACGGCGAAGCAGCCGATGCCGCCCTCATCGCCCCCAACCTCTCCCACGAAGTATTCCAGGTGCGCTGGGAAGCCGCCCAGGCCCTCCAACGGCTCCACCATCCCCCCGTCATTCCCGCCCTGCTCGATACCCTGCGTGATGATTCCGAACACCCCGATGTCCGCGTCGCCATCGCCGAAGCCCTCGGCCAATATCCCGAAGATCGCGTCTTCCAGGGACTCGTTCGGGCCATGGATGTCCGCGAACTCGCGGTCAATCTCACCGCCGAGCAATCTCTCAAAACCCTCACCGGCCGCGACTTCGGCCAGGATCCCCGGGCCTGGCTCCAGTGGTATCAACAGGAAATCTCCGCATCGCAGGCCCCCTTTGCCGGAGGCCGCGAATATCTCTACCCCACTTACACCCGCCGCGTAACCTTCCTCGAAAAACTCGCCTTCTGGTCCCCCAAACATTTCGAAACCCCCGCTCCCCCCCTCGGCCTCCGCCCCGCCTCTTCCTCCCGCACCTATTCCGACAGTGATGAAGGCGGCGAAGAATAAACTCCATGACCGGCCTCACCCCCACCTCCCGCCACCTCAAAACCATGCAGGCCCTCATCCTCCAGGATAAATCCCCCTCCCTCGTGGCCGATCAACCCCGCCCCGAACCTCTTCCTGGCGAAGCCCTCATCCGCCCCCTCAAAGCCGCTGTTTCCGCCACCGACCTCGAACTCTGCCGGGGTCTGCACAACTACTCCGGCGTCCTCGGCCACGAATTCGTCGGCCTCGTCGAATCAGTCAATGGAGAAGACTCAAAGAACCTCACCGGCCAGCGCGTTGTCGGCTCCATCGCCACCCAGTGCGGCGAGTGCGACCTCTGCCGATCCGGCCTCGGCGCCCATTGTCGATCCCGCACCCTCCTCGGCATCCAGGGGAGAAATGGCTGCTTCGCCGAACAATTCACCCTCCCCCTCCGCAATCTCGTCCCCGTCCCCGACCATGTGGACAACGACCACGCCATCTTCGCCCATCCCCTCGCCGCCGCCCTCCACGCCGCCTCACAACTCACCATCTCCGGCAAGCCCTACATCACCGTCCTCGGCGACGGCCCGCTCGGGTTGCTGACGGCTCAGGTCATGGCCCGCCTCAACGCCTCCGTCCGCCTCATCGGCCGCTACAGCGAAAAACTCGCCCTCTGCGAAAAATGGGGCATCAAGCACCGCCATCTCGACGACATCGGCCGCCGCGCCGATCAGGATGTCGTCGTCGATTGCACCGGCTCCCCCACCGGCCTCCCCACCGCCCTGGGTCTTGTCCGTCCCCGAGGAAAAATCGTCCTCAAAACTCTTCTTGCTCCGGCCTCAGCCCAGACCGAAAAAATTGATCTGGCCCTCCTCGTAAACAACGAAGTGGAACTCATCGGTTCCTCCTGCGGCTCCCTGAAAGCCGCCGTCACCATGCTCGGCCGACTCGAATACGAAGTCCTCGGCCTCATCGGCAAACGAATGCGCCTGAGCGACGGCCCAAAATTCCTCCACGCCGCCGCCCAACCCGGCGAACTGAAAGTAATCATCGACATCACCTGAACCCCGGGCAATCGTATCTCCACCTTCCCCGGTGCCACTGCCTGGAGCGGAGCGGAAGGCAGTGCGGGCGTCCCTGTGCATCCGACACGATCTTCCCCGAGCGTTCCGTATGTGGCGGATGGTACGGAGTTCAGTGAGAATGCGATTGCCCAAATCCGAACCCCCCGGAATCGTTTTCCGCGCCACCCTCATTCCCCCCGCTGCTCTCGCGCCCGCCGTTTCGCCTCCAGCAACTGCGCCCGCATATCCTCACCCTCATCATCCTCTTTGACATCCGGCGAAGCGGTCTCATCCTCCCTTCCCTTCGATGGTTCCCCCGCCCGCCCCTGCATCGCATCCAAAACATTCTGCACCCGCTCCGGATCAACCGGAATTTTCGGAGCCACCGATGGGGCGGTATCAGATTCCTCTTCACGCGTATCTCTGCCTTGGGTCCGCTCCGGTTCCGGTCGAATATCCGTGACGACTGAAGAAGCCGCCGGTCTCCCTGATCCCGCCAACTTCTCCACCCCCCTTGATGACTTCTCCCACCGCGAATCTAACTCCGCATTCACCGCCCGCAATCCCGCCAACTCCACCACCACCCCCTGCTCCCGCGCCCGCACCATCCCCACCCACTTTCTCACCCGCTCCGCCACCTTCGCCCCGCTCCACGCCAGCCGCCGGCACGCCACATCCAGCAACAACACCGCAATCACCACCCCCAAAACCCACGGCCACACCGGCAACGCCGACACACTCACCGGCAATCCCGCCCGATCAAAAAGCGGAACCGCCGCCGGATCATCCCCATCCAGCCGCCGCCCCCCGCTCCGCTTCACAATCTCCTCCAGCAAACCCATGTTCGTCTCCATCCTTCGGTACTCCGCCCCCCCGGCCCGCGTCGCCCCCGCAATCAACGGAGCCAGCCGCCTTTGCCCCCGCTTAGGCGAAATCGCCACGATGTAATTCCCCATCTCCTCCGCCGGCGCTTCACCCTCATACCGCCCCGGCGCCGTCTGCCGCAATTTCACCGGGATCGACTTACCCGATGGAGAATAAGCCGTCCCCGTCACTTCCAGATATTCCATCGACTCTTCCCCCTCCAGCACCATCCGCAATCCCTCCTCCCGCGCCTCCACCCACAACTCCATCGTGCCCGCCCGCTCCGGCCGGGCCGTCATCCGCACCAATTGCAACCAGAACGGCCGCGCCCCCGACCACGCCACCCACTCGCTCGACCACGCCCCGCCCAGGTCCGACATAAACGCCGCCGCCCGCCCCAGCCCCATCTGCCCCATCACCAGTAACGGCTCCCCGCTTTCCCCATCGTGTACCAACTCCACCACATGCCGCGGATCATCATCCACCCCCGTCACCACCATCCCCCGCAGCACCGGCGCCCCCGGCGCCCCCGAATTCCCCGAATTCCCCTCCATCCCCGCCGTCAGCGTCGAACCCGTCGGCAACACCCGCGCCCGAAACGCCCCCTCCTTGATCAACGGTGTATTCATCGACTGCACCGAGTCCACCAAAACCCGCGGCAGCATCCTCGGGTTCCGCACCGTATGAAACGCCCCGCCCCCCAACTTCGCCAATTGATTCAGCGTCTCCACATCCGCATCGTCTCCCACCGCAATCGTCGTCAACTGTATATCATTCGCTAACATTTCCACCGCCACCCGCTCCAACCCCTCCGCCCCCGATTCCGACTGCCCATCGCTCAAACACACCACCCGCTTCTTATCCGCCTCCACATCCTTGAGCATTGACAGCGCCGTCCGCAGTGCCGGAGCCAGATCCGTCCCCCCCTCCGCCCGAATCCCCATCACCAACTTCGCCAGCCCCTTCGGATCATCATTCCGCTGCAACGGCACCACCACCTGCACCCCATAATCAAACGCCAAAACCCCCACCAGACTCTCCGCCCGCAAACTCTCAATCGCCAGCGCCGCCGCCCGGTTCGCCACCTCCTGCTGCGACGCCCGCGCCCCCGCCACCCGCCGGTTCATCGAACCCGACTTATCCAGAATCAACACCAGCGCCGCCGTCGGTGCCCGCAACTCCTGCGGCGGATCCATCTCCACCGGCAACGCCTTCTCCACTTCCGTCCCGTTCCAACCCCCCGCCCCGAAACTCCGAGTCCCCCCGATCATGATCAATCCCCCTCCCAGATCCTCCACATACCGCCGAATCAACCCGTGCTGCTCCCGCGTCAGCGCATAAGCCGGCACATTATCCAGCACCACCAGGTCAAACTGCTGCAACGCCAACAGATCATTCGGAAACTCCCGCGCCTGCTTCACCCCCACCGGAACTTCCGCCTCCTTCAACCAACCCGCCAACAAATGCTCACCCCCGGTACCCCCGCCCCCGGAATCTCCCCCCTTCCCGGGGGCGCCTTCCGTCACAATCAAAACCGACCCTTTCCCCTCCGTCACCGTAAAAGACTCCGCCTCATTATTCGCCCCCACCGCATCCTGCTCCACCTCATCCGGCTCAAACACCGCCCGAAACCGATGCAAAGGCCGCTCATCCAGCCGCACCACCATCGTCTGCACGCTCCGCCCCGCCGGCACTCGCACCCGCCGCGCTCCTCCCGCCTCCGCCCCATTAATATCCACTTCCTCCCCCTCCCGAAACAGCGACAATACGCCCGTCGTCGCCGCCGTCGATTCCAAAACCACCCGCACCCGAACCCCCCCGGAAGCCGATCCCCCCGCCCGCGCCCGAGGCGGCGCCTCCACCCGCACCACCTGCACATCCCCCGACCGCGCATAAGGCACCGGCAAAACATCCACCACCACCCCAACCTTACTCACCGCCTCCAGCACATCCCCCGCCGTCTCATTCCCATCCGTCGCCAGCACCAGTCGCCGCCCCGCATCGGGAGGAAACAACGCCCCCGCAAACTCCAGCGCCCCCGCAATATCCGTCCCCTCCGCCATCACCAGATCAACATTGTCATCCCCATACTCCCCCCGCGTCGGCACCGCAATCGCCGCCGAATCCCCATCAAACACCACCAGCCCCACCCGATCCTCCGGCGTCTTCTCCTCATCCGCCCCCACCGCCGCCCGAAACCACCGCCGCAACCAATCCACCGAAGAAGTAGGCGCATGGACCCCCTCTCCCTCGCCGGGGGTGGGAGAGGGTTGGGGTGAGGGTATTCCGGGGGTATCCATACTCCCCTCTATTCCTGTACCGGGGGATCCGGGGGTTCCGGGGGAGCCAAACACCCGCACCGATCCACTCACATCCAAAACCCCGATCACCGTCAAATGGTCATGCTCCCGCACCACTCGCGGCCGGGCCAGCCCCACCGCCAACCCCGCCA
>CAZLXE010000162.1:2219-5271 GCA_964563005.1 uncultured Isosphaeraceae bacterium | reverse complement strand
AAGGGGGAGGGGATCCCTTTTCTGATTATTTTCGTGGAATTGGGGTTTGTTCCGAGGTATGATGGGGGGCTTCTCGATTTATCCATTTCAGGAATTATTTACTATGAACGATCCATCCGTGATGATTGCCCCCGGAACTTCCTCTGCCGTAACTCCTTCTGCACCTGTGCCTTCCGGTGATATTCCGGAGGGGGTGACGATTACTGATTCTGAGGCGGTGCTGACCCAGTCGATGCTCTCCAATTTTCGGGGGTCGTTTGACGAGTCTGCTTCGTATCGACTTTCTCAGAATGCGGTGACGCAGACTACGGCGGATGATGTGGCTTTGAATCGGGCGGTGGTGACGACGATGGATCACACCTTCAGCCATAAGATTGATAAGTGGGAGGTGACGAATCAGCGGAAGTCGGGGCGGTGCTGGATGTTTGCCGGGCTGAATCTGTTTCGGGTGGGGGCGATGAAGAAGATGAACATTGAGAAGTTTGAGTTCAGCCAGAACTTCACGCTGTTCTGGGATAAATTTGAGCGGGCGAATTATTTTCTGGAGGCGATTATTGCCACGGCGGACAAGCCGGCGGATGACCGGGTGGTGGGGTTTTTGCTGGATCGGCCGCTGGATGATGGGGGGCAGTGGAATATGTTTGTGAATATCATCAAGAAGCATGGGGTGGTGCCGCAGGCGGCGATGCCGGAGACGGAGTCTTCCTCGAATACGGGTCGGATGAACCGGAACCTGTTGCACAAATTGCGGGAGGGGGCAAAGTCGCTGCGGGAGATGCGAGCGAGCGGGGCGCCGATGGAGGCGGCGCGGGCGGCGAAGGAGGAGATTCTGCAGGTGATTCACCGGATGTTGTGCATTCATCTGGGGACGCCGCCGGAGAGTTTCGACTGGCAATGGGAGGACAAGGACAAGAAGTTTCACCGGGACGGGACGATGACGCCGCTTCAGTTTGCGGAGAAGTACATCACGCTGGAGTTGGATGATTTTGTGTGCCTGGTGAACGACCCCCGGAAGACGAGTCCTTTTGGTTCTACATTTACCGTTCAGTATCTGGGGAATGTGGTGGGGGGCGATCTGGTGAAATATTTGAATGTGGAGACGAAGGTGATGAAGGAAGTGGCGATGAAGTTGCTGATGGAGGGGGAGCCGGTGTGGATGGGGTGCGATGTGGGGCCGCAGATGCGTCGGGATAAGGGGCTGTGGGATGCGGACCTGTTCACCTGGGATACGCTTTATGACACGGAATTTACGATGGACAAGGCGGCACGGCTGGAATATCACCAGACGCTGATGACGCATGCGATGCTGTTTACGGGGGTGGATGTGGTGGAGGGATCGGCGCGGCGGTGGCGGGTGGAGAACAGTTGGGGAGATGACAGTGGTAAAAAGGGGTTTTATGTGATGAACGATTCGTGGTTCGATCAATATATGTTTGAGATTGCGGCTCCGAGGAGTGCGCTGCCGGAGGAACTGCGGGATGCGATTGATGCGGAACCGGTGGTGCTTTCGCCGTGGGATCCGATGGGGGCGTTGGCGTAAGGGGAGTTGTCAGTTTTCAGTCGTCAGTTTTCAGTTAATGATGCCGGGGGTTTGGTATGATTCCTCTATGGCTTTTGCGATGGAGGTTTTTTTATGGCTTTGTTGATTCGAGGCGGGCGTATTGTTACGGCGACGGATGAATATGAGGCGGATATTTATTGCGCGGGGGAGTCGATTGCGCGGATTGAGGGTTCGATTGATCCGGGTTCGGTTCCTGATGCGGAGGTGATTGAGGCGGCGGGGAAGTTTGTGTTTCCCGGGTTTGTGGATCCGCATGTGCATGTGCATCTGCCGTTTATGGGGACGCAGGCGAAGGATGATTGGGAATCGGTTTCGAAGGCGGCGCTGGTGGGGGGCACGACGACGCTGATTGAGATGATCTGTCCTTCGAAGGGGGAGGAGCCGTATGAGGCGTTTGAGTTGTGGCGGGGAAAGGCGGCGGGGAAGGCGGCTTGTGATTATTCGTTCCACATGGGGGTGAGCCGGTTTGATGATAATACGAGGGAATCCGGGGGTAGGACGGTGGAGGAGCAGTTGCGGGCGGTGGTGGCGGAGGGGATTGCTTCGTTCAAGATTTTTCTGGCGTATAAGGGGGCGTTCGGGGTTTCGGATGAGGAATTGTTCAAGACGCTTTCATTGGCGAAGGAGTTGGGGGTGATTGTGACGGCGCACTGTGAGAATGCGGATCTGATTGATGCATTACAGAAGAAGTTGTTGGCGGAGGGGAAGACGGGACCGGAGTGGCATGAACCATCGCGGCCGCCTCGGGTGGAGGGGGAGGGTGTGAATCATTTGATGTCGTTTGCGGAGTTGACGGGGGCGCATGTGTATGTGGTGCATACTTCCTGCCGGGAGGGGCTGCGGGCGGCGGAGCGGGCGAAGGGGCGGGGGGTGCGGGCGTGGGTGGAGACGGTGGCGCCGTATCTGGTTTTGGATAGTTCTTATGCTGAGCAGGGGGATTTTGAGGGGGCGAAGTTTGTGATGTCGCCGCCGATCCGGGCGAAGCAGCATCAGGGGAAGTTGTGGAATGCGCTGCGGGAGGGATTGGTCAGCACGGTGGCGACGGATCATGCGCCGTTTGATTTTGCGGGGCAGAAGGAGATGGGGCGGGGGGACTTTACGAAGATTCCCAACGGGATTCCCTCGGTGGAGCATCGGGTGGATCTGCTTTATACACACGGGGTGAAGACGGGGCGGATTGATCTGCACCGGTTTGTGGATTGTTTGAGTACGCAGCCGGCGCGGATTTTCGGGCTGGAGAAGAAGGGGGGGATTGCGGTGGGGATGGATGCGGACCTGGTGGTGTATGATGGGAATTATGAGGGGACGATTTCGGCGGCGACGCACCATATGCAGACGGATTACAGCGCGTATGAGGGGTGGGCGATTGGGGGGCATCCGAGTGTGGTGACGGTGCGGGGGGCGGTGGCGGTGCGGGAGGGGGAGTTTGTAGGCACCCCCGGATTTGCCCCCGGATATGGGCGGATGATTGAGCGGTCGCCGACGCACTGA
>CAZLXE010000162.1:0-2119 GCA_964563005.1 uncultured Isosphaeraceae bacterium | reverse complement strand
CCCCATCACCCCCGGATTCCCCATCACCCCCGACAGGATCTTGAGAGCAGGCATCATCCATGGCGGCGGCTCCGTCGAGGAGGGCTTCGATGTCGATGCCACACATCGCGGCGGAGAAGAGGCCCACTGGAGAGAGGACACTGAAGCGGCCGCCGACACCTTCGGGGACGGGGAGGGTGGCGATGTTTTCGGCATCGCAGATTTGCCGCATGGTTCCCTTTTCGGGATCGGTGACGGCGACGATGTTTTGGGCGTAGTGGTCGCCGAGGGATTCTTGGAGGAGGGCGCGGGCGATAAGGAACTGGGCGGCGGTCTCGGCGGTCTCACCGGATTTGCTGACGACATTAATGAGGGTGTGTTTGAGGTCGGGATCGGTGCGGCGGATTTCGGCGAAGGTGTGGCCGACGAGGAGGGGATCGACATTGTCGAGAATGAAGATGCGGGGATGGTTTTGGCGGGCCTCGCGGGGCATGAGGTTCCAGTGGAGGGGATTGAGGGCCTGCTGGAGGGCGATGTTGCCGAGAGCGCTGCCGCCGATGCCGAGGACGATGAGGTTTTCTTTGTCCTGATGTTTTTGTACCAGAGCATGGACGGCCTCGGTGTGCTCCTTACGCATGGGAGCGAAGGGGAGGAGGCGCCAGCGTTCCCAGTCCGTGCCTTTGGTCTGGTTGAGGCGGGCGGTGAGTTCGGTGCGTTGGGTCAGGGAGCGGTCGAAATCTTCGGGGGAGATGCCGTGTTCGCCGACGCGGGTGGAGAGGAGGTTCTGGTAATTTAGAGTGAGGGTCATGGGGGTAGGGTCGGTCAGATGACGGCGAGGGCTTGATCGAGATCGGCGATGAGGTCTTCGGGGTGTTCGATGCCGACGGAGAGGCGGATGAGGTTGTCGGAGATGCCGAGTTCTTTGCGGACTTCGGGAGGGACGGAGATGTGGGTCATGAGGGCGGGGTGCTCGATGAGGGATTCCACGCCGCCGAGGGATTCGGCGAGGGTGAAGAGATGGACTTTCTCGAGGAATTTACGGGATTCCGCTTCGCCGCCTTTTATAAATATGGTCAACATCCCACCGCCCCCGGAAATGTCCCCCGTAAATTGCATTTGTTTTTGAGCCAGGTCGTGTTGGGGATGGGAGGGGAGGCCGGGGTAGATGACGCGGTCGATTTTCGGGTGGGCTTCGAGCCATGAGGCGATTTTGAGGGCGCTGGCGCAGTGGCGCTGCATGCGGAGGGCGAGGGTTTTGAGTCCCCGGAGGGCGAGGTAGGAATCGAATGGGCCCATGACGGCTCCGGCGGCGTACTGGAGGAAGCGGATACGCTCGGCGAGTTGGGAATTTTTGGTGACGAGGACGCCGCCGATGACATCGCTGTGGCCGCCGAGGTATTTGGTGACGGAGTGCATGGCGATGTCGATGCCGTGGTCGAGCGGGCGCTGAAGCATGGGGGAGGCGAAGGTGTTGTCGCAGCCGGTGAGGATGTTTCGTTCGCGCCCGATCGCGGCAATGGCGGCAAGGTCGGCGATTTTGAGGAGGGGGTTGGTGGGGGTTTCCAGCCAGATGAGGCGGGTTTTATCTGTGATCGCCTGTTCGATATTTTGGGGGTTCGTCATGTCGACGAAGGAGAAGGAGAGCCCCTGGGTATTTTCGAGAATTTGGCGGAAGAGTCGGCCGGTGCCGCCGTAGAGGTCGTCCATGGCGATGACATGGTCGCCCTGATGGAGGAGTTGGCAGGCGGCGGTGATGGAGGCGAGGCCGGAGGCGAAGGCGAATCCGCCGTGGGTGGTGTCCTGCTCGCGGGTGAGGGTTGATCCTTCGAGGAGGGCGATGCAGCGTTCGAAGGCGTAGCGGCTGGGGTTGGTGCCTCGGGAGTAATCGAAGCCGGTGTCTTCACCCGGTGCGGGCTGGGCGTAGGTGGAGGAGAGGACGATGGGGGGCATGACGGCGCCGGTGACGGGCTCGGGGGCTTGGCCGCCGTGGATGGCGATGGTGCTGGGGTGGAGGGATTGGGGAGTCATGGCGGGCATGATAGCGGGCATGGGGGGGATATTGAGGAGGGGGCGGGGCGTATGAGGACTCCCGCACTACCTTCCGCTCCGTTCCAGGTAGTGGCACCGGAGAAGATTGTGG
>CAZLXE010000161.1:0-5336 GCA_964563005.1 uncultured Isosphaeraceae bacterium | reverse complement strand
GCACCGCCGCCCCCCGCGTCAGCAAACGAAATTTCCTTCGATCATTGCTGGTCATGATTCGCATCATAAGCATAATCTGTACCCCACGACAAAAGAGATATTTCAAGATACACTCCCCATGATCCCCACAGAGGCGTATATGACTGAGTCGCCGCCCAACCCGGATTCCGGCAACCGATCCCATCCCCCGCCCGACCCGGCGGAGAGTCTGAATCACCACCATCACATGAACCCACACTCACTCCCCCATTCCCTGCGGCGCGTATATTCCGCCCTCGGAGTATTCACCCTCCTCATGATTGTCGCCCTGATCTACGCCCTCTTCACCGGCTTTCGTATGACCGGCAAGCACGCCTCCCGCATCGCCGCCGCCAACGACATCAAACTCCTCACCACCACCGCCCACCTCTGGTTCGAAGAAATCCTCCACGGCGACAGCAGCCAGAGTATGGAGCATGATGTCCTGGCCCACCTCCGCAACGCCGATATGGATGTCGAAATTCTTCTCGAGGGAGGAAATGGGCCGGGCGGTCATGTCTTCCCTCTCAAAGATAAAACCGCACGACAAAACATGTCCACACTCCGCGCCAAACTCGCCGAGTTCCTCGAAATCACCAATCGCCGCTGGGAAGCCAGTCAATCCGCCGCCGCCGGCACCGAAATCGATCAGCAATACGATGCCATGTTCGCCGAACTCATGCAGATCGTCGATGAGGTGCAAGCCCATGTCCAGCGCCTGATCGCCCGCGATCTCAATCGCTTTAAAATCGACATGTTTGCTCTCATGGCCCTCGTCACCCTCGGGGGACTCGCCTCCGGACGCATCATCACCTCATATTTCCGACACAGCCACCGCGCCGCCGAAGCCCTCCACAAAAGCGAAGTCCACAACCGCACCATCGTCGAATCTGCCCTCGATTGCATCATCACGATGGATCACACCGGACGCATCACCGAATTCAATCCCGCCGCCGAGCACACCTTCGGCTACTCCCGTCAAGAAGTGCTCGGCCAAGACCTTGCGAAAATAATCATTCCGGAGCGACGGAGTAAAGCCCATCATCAGGGGCTGAAACGCTACCTCCACACCGGCAGCAGCGACCTCCTCGGTCGACATGTCGAAATGACCGCCCTCCGCCGCGACGGCACAGAGTTTCCCGTCGAACTTACCATCAACACTTCGGGCCACGCCGACTGCCCCATCTTCACCGGATTCCTCCGCGACATCACCGAACGCAAACAAGCCCGGGAACGCCTTCGACTTCTCGCGGGTGGTATCGAATCGGCGGGTGAATCCATACTCATGACCAATACCGAAGGCGCCATCCACTTTGTCAATCCCGCCTTCACCAACCTCACCGGGTACACCGCTTCCGAGGTCATCGGAAAAAATCCCCGCATCCTCAATTCCGGACAGCAATCTCCCCAGTTCTACACTCAGATGTGGTCCACCATCCTTGCCGGAAAAATTTGGTCCGGCGAAATCATCAACTGCCGGAAAGATGGTTCGCGCTATGACGCCCAACTCACCATTGCCCCTGTTTTCGATGAAAACCAGAAAATCGAGGCCTTCATCGCCGTACAGAGCGATCTCACCGAACGCAAACAGGCCCGGGAACGCCTCGAACAATCGAACCAGGAATTGGCGGAGAAAAACCTGGAAATGGAGCAATTCGTCTACATCGCCTCCCACGATCTCAAATCACCCCTCGTCACCATCCAGGGATTCCTCGTCCATCTCCAACGCTGCCTCACCACCGGCCGCACCGACCCCATGCCCGGATACCTCGAACATATCGAGAAAGCCACCCTTCGTTTGCATGACACCATTGAGGTCCTCCTCGAACTCAGCCGCATCGGTCGCATCATCAACAAGCCCGAGCCAGTCAACCTGAATCAGGTGATCGGTACTCTCCTCGATGAATACCGGGAACGCCTCCGCGAAATGGTCGTCTCCATCGAGGTCGCCGAAAATCTCCCCGTCATCATGGCCGACCCCAAACGCCTCACTCAGGTCATCGACAACCTCCTCATCAACGCCTTCAAATACGCCTGCGATGGCCCCCACCCCATAATCCATATCGAAGTCGAATATGCCGAGGATGGAGTCCAGGTCATCGTGGCCGATGAAGGCCCCGGCATTCCCGAAAAAGATCACAATAAAATCTTCCACATCTTCGAGCGTCTCCAGCCCGATTCCGAAGGCGCCGGCATCGGCCTCGCCATCGTCAAAAAAATCATCGAAACCACCGGCGGAAAAGTCTGGGTCGAAAATTCCCGCTCCGGCGGAGCCGCCTTCCACTTATCATTCCCCACTTCCATCATCGTCCCCGACCTTCAATCCAGTCCCCCATCACCAACCACTGAAAACTGAAAACTTCCCCCATCCCCCCTCCCTCCACCCTCATCCTCCTCGGCGCCTCCAACCTCGCCCTCGGCCTCCCCCAAATCATTTCTGCCGCCCGGGAAACCCACCCCTCGCCCCTCCAAATTTACGCCGCTCTCGGCCATGGCCGCTCCTACGCCCACCCCTCCCGCATCCTCTTCCGAGGCCTTCCCGGCATCCTCCAATGCAACCTCTGGCCCACCCTCCAATCCCTCAATCTCCTCCAGCCCCCCCTCGCCCTCATCACCGACATCGGCAACGACATCCCCTACGGCCACCCGCCCTCCCAAATCGCCACCTGGGTCGAAACCACCATTGAGCGCCTCGAGCAACTCCAGGCCCGCATCATCATCACCCAACTCCCTCTCGACTCCCTCAAAAAACTCACCCCCCGCAAATACCGCCTCGTCAAATCCCTCTTCTTCCCCCGCCGTAAACTACCTTACCGGGAAGCGATGAACCGAATTGAACAACTCGCCCACCTCCTCGAACAACTCGCCCATCGCCACTCCCTCACCCTCCAACCCCTCCCCGGCCACCTCTACGGCTGGGATCCCCTCCACCTGAAAAAACCACACCGCCTCCCCACCTGGCGCTCCATTTTTTTACTCTGGAATGAAAGCACCGGTGCCACGACCTGGAGTGAAACGGAAGGTCGTGCGGCTGCGATGAAATTAACCGAAAATCAAAATATTCCTCCCCTCAGCCCCTCCGACCAACAAAAAATCCGCCACGCCAAACCCCAAACTTACACCCGCTTCGGCCGCCCCCGCCACCAACCCCAACCCACCGCCATACTAAAAGACAAAACCACCCTCAACCTATACTAAGCAAAACCTCTCCTCACTCGATCCCTTGATCCCTCGATGCCTCGATGCCTTTCCATGCCCTTCATCGACCCCACAAAAAAACGCCTCACCCGCCTCACCACCTCCCCCCACATCACCCCCTGGCTGCGCAATGAAGTAACCAATCTCGGCTACGACATCCAGGAGGAAGACCATGTCAGCGTCAGCATCGGCGCCACCCTCGCCGATTGCATGTCCCTCAATCTCAACCTCCGCACCGCCCTCCTCGTCCTCTGGCTGCTCAAACGCTTCCGCTGCCCCTCCCCCAAAGCCCTCTACACCCACACCCATTCCTTCCCCTGGGAAGAACTCATCCCCAACGACTCCTCCTTCTCCATCAATTCCAATGTCGATCACCCCGCCATCGACAACTCCATGTACCCCAACCTCGTCGTAAAAGACGCCATCGTCGATCGCATCCAGAAACGCACTGGAGCCCGTCCCGACAGCGGCTCCGACCGCTCCAAAATCGTCATCAACCTCTTCTGGAAAAAAGACCGCGCCTGGCTCTACCTCAACACCAGCGGCCAGCGCCTCGCCGACCGCGGCTACCGTCGCATGCCTCACTCTGCCCCCATGCAGGAAACCCTCGCCGCCGCCGTCCTCCTCGCCGCCGGCTACGACGGCTCCCAACCCCTCGTAAACCCCATGTGCGGCTCCGGCACCCTCGCCATCGAAGCCGCCCTCATCGCCAGCCGCCGCGCCCCCGGCCTCCTCCGCGCCAACTACTCCTTCATCCACACCCTCCTCCACAACCCCGACGCCTGGAAAACCCTCCGCATCGCCACCAAAAAACAATCCCGTTCTGCCGATCCTTCCCCCATCATCGCCTCCGACCACGATCCCCGCGCCATCGACGCCGCCCGCCGCAACGCCACCACCGCCGGCGTAGAACACCTGATCGAGTTCATCCAATGCGACTTCGCCGACACCCCCTTACCCTCGATATCGGGTGCCACGGACAGCGACCAAAGGGAGTCGTCCGTGCCCTCCCCCCTCATCATCCTCAACCCTGAATACGGCGAACGCCTCGGCGAAATCAAACCCCTCGAACAAACCTATGCCCGCATCGGCGACTTCTTCAAACAAAAATGCCCTGGCTACACCGGGGCCATCTTCACCGGCAACCGCGAACTCTCCAAAAAAATCGGCCTCAAAACCAAATCAAGAATCCCCTTCATGAATGCCAAAATAGAATGCCGCCTCCTCACCTACCACCTCTACCCCGGTAAAAAACAATCCCCTCCCCCCTTGGGGGAGGGTTAGGGAGGGGGTTCCGAAGGAAGGGAGAGGGCTGGGTCGAAGATCCGCCTGGGAGGGGTGAGGGTACTCCCCGTCATTCCCGCACAGAGCTTGTCTCCAGCGCAGGCGGGGACGGGAATCCAGAGACCTCAATCCGCACCCCAAAATTGCTGATCGCTGATTACCCCCCTCCCCCTCACTTCTGAACCAGCGCCTCACTGGGAATCTCCGGCGAATCCCAATCTCGCGAAGGCGGATCATCCCACACCTTTTTCCCCGTTGTTCTGTCCATGCACCAGGAATATTGCCGGCCGCTTCGTTCCTCATGTCGAAAAACATATTGGTGCCCCGCCTCCAATTTCAGCACCGCCCGGTAATGGCCCGTAACCATCCAATCCGCCGGAAAAAGCCCTTCCCCATATAAATACTTAATCCGTCGCATCCCGATCTCGTGCACCCCCGGCTTCATCAACACTCGCCGAGGTTTATCAAATTCCAGCAGCATCCCATCGACTGCCTTCAGGTGAATCGTGGAGGGATCGGGAAAACCATCCAGAATGCGACCAGCAAGTATGGCGAAACCCGTAACTACTTTGAACATTCCCTCAAACCCTCCCTCATAATCGCTCACCTTAGGCGGATCGCGCCTCTCCACCACCACCTGCGCACACTCCTCCTCCGCCAACCCCTCCGTCCCCGGCATCCGAAACGCCCCCCCACACCCCGTCAGCGAAACACAAAGGACCAGCAGTGTTAAATTGCGTAGATTCATAGAATCACCTGCTCAAAAAAAGTCATCGTCCATCTCCGGCAAACCACAACAATTCCCCGTACTCCCGAAACCGCTCCCCCTCTCCCTC
>CAZLXE010000160.1:0-5357 GCA_964563005.1 uncultured Isosphaeraceae bacterium | reverse complement strand
ACGCATTCACCCCCACCACAATCCGGTCGCCCGTCTCCATCTCCTGCCCGAAGCGATACGACGCCTCCGCAATCGCCCGGCGGAAGTATCCCTTATGAATGCCCGCCACCACGCCCCCCATGTCGTCAATCGTCTTGATGATGTCCCAGCCGTCCCCCTCCATCTGATCCGTCAGCGACTCCACAAACCACGAGCCCGCCAGCGGATCCACCGTCCGGTGCACCCCCGTCTCGTGAGCCAGAATCTGCTGCGTCCTGAGCGCCACCCGCACCGCCGTTTCCGTAGGCAAACCCAGCGTCTCATCCATCGAATCGCAGTGCAACGATTGACACCCGCCCAGCACCCCCGCCATCGCCTGATACGCCACCCGAACCACATTATTCAGCGGCTGCTGTTCCGTCAGCGAACACCCCGCCGTCTGCACATGCGTCCGCATCAACAGCGACCGGTCATTCTTCGCCCCATACCGTTCCTTCATCGCATGGCTCCAGATCCTTCTCGCCGCCCGCAACTTGCAGATCTCCTCAAAAAATTCGTTGTGGCTGTTGAAGAAGAACGACAACCTCGGCGCAAAGGCATCCACATCCAGCCCCCGCTTCTTCGATTCCTCCACATACTCCATCCCATCACGCAAAGTAAACGCCAGTTCCTGCGTCGCCGTGGAACCCGCTTCCCGGATGTGATACCCACTGATAGACACACTGTTCCAGCGCGGGCAAAATTTCGTGGCATACTCGATCGTATCGATCACCAGTTTCACCGACGCTTCCGGCGGATAAATAAACTCGTTCTGCGAGTGAAATTCCTTGAGAATATCGTTCTGCAGCGTGCCCCCGATATCCTTGAAGTCCATCCCCCGCTGTTTCGCCATGCCCAGATACATCGCCCAGATCACGCATGCCGGCCCGTTGATCGTCTGCGACACCGTCACGGCATCCACGGGAATATCCGCGTACAACCGGTGCATGTCCTCAATCGTATCAATCGCCACCCCGCACCGCCCCACCTCCCCCGCCGAAAGTTGATCATCACTGTCCCGGCCCATCAGCGTAGGCAAATCAAACGCCGTGGATAGCCCCGTATTCGCCTTCGTCCCCTTCGCATTCTCCAGCAGATATTTGAATCGCGCATTCGTATCATCCGCCGAGCCGAAACCCGCAAACTGCCGCATCGTCCACAACCGCGAGCGATACATCGTCTTGTGCACCCCCCGCGTATAGGGAAATGAACCAGGCACCCCGATGCGTTCATGCGGCTGTTTCCCATCATCCGGCGCAGTGGTCTCCGTCATCCCCGGTCCATAGCACTCATCAATCTCATAACCGGAAATAGTGACGGTTTCGGGGTCAATGGTCTCGGGTTCGGGTCGGGTGGGGGGAGTTTCGAGGGTTGACATGGATTTCACCTGATGAGATGACAAATACGAGGAAAGGGGGTACGGGAGAAGTACGGAAGATTCTAGCGGCCAAATGAGTGACGAGGAAAAAATCTACCCCAGTTTCCGAATGATTTCGGCTCCCTGCTCTTCCTGCCACCTTTGGGGAGACTTATGGTAAAACCCGCACTCCGTTAATCTTTCTTCCTCAATTTAAATCCATTGGATACCCGGAAATGCCCCGACTCACGCCCACCCGTCTCGCCTCTCTGCTCACCTTAATCACCCTGCTGACCATCCCGGAAACGACTTCAGCCCAGGTCTCCCCCCATGCCGGCATGTTGCGGTTTCCCGATGTCAGCGCAAACCAAATTGTTTTCGTCTATGCCAACGACCTCTGGGTGGTCAATCGTTCCGGCGGCCTCGCCTCTCCCCTCGCCAGCCCCGCCGGCGCAGAACGCTTCCCCAAGTTCAGCGACGACGGCCAGACCATCGCCTTCATGGGCAACTACGACGGCAATTCCGATCTCTACACCATCCCCATCTCCGGCGGCATCCCCCACCGCGTCACCTATCATCCCGCTGGAGAAACCCTCTCCAATTGGACCAGCGATGGGCGACTGATCTTCTCCTCCAGCCGACAATCTGGCATCGGTCGGTCGCCAAAACTTTTCACCGTCCCGGCTCAAGGCGGCCTGCCCGACAAACTTCCCGTGCCCTATGGCGGAGCCGCCGCCATCAGCCCCGACGGCACCTGGCTCGCCTACACCCCCTACAATCGCGACAGTCGCAGCTGGAAACGCTACCGCGGGGGAAACGCCTCCAACATCTGGCTGTTCAACCTGAAAACAAACGAATCAAAGCAGGTAACAGACTGGGAAGGCACCGACACCATCCCCATGTGGTCGGGCGAAGACCTCTACTACCTCTCCGATCAGGGAAAAAATCATCGCCTGAACATCTGGTGGTACGACCGCAGCCGCAATTCCCACGAGCAGATCACCAAGTTTTCCGACTACGATGTCAAATGGCCTTCCATGGGTCCCGGCGAGGACGGCAGAGGAGAAATCGTCTTCCAATGCGGCCCCGCCCTCTACCTCCTCGATCTCCGTAACAACAGCACAAAAACCGTATCCGTCCAGATTCCCGGCGCCCGCCCCAAACTCCGTCCCCGTCGCGTGGATGTTTCCCGCGCCCTCCAGGGAGGCGATATCTCCCCCACCGGCAAACGACTCACCATGCAGATGCGCGGCGACATCTGGACCGCCCCCGCCGAAAAAGGCCTCCCCCGAAACCTCACCCGCACCAGCGGCGCCGCCGAACGCTCCCCCTCCTGGAGTCCCGATGGCCAGTGGATCGCCTATCTCTCCGATGCCACCGGCGAATATGAGTTCTATCTCACCCAATCAGATGGCAAAGGCGAAACCAGGCAACTCACCCACGACGGAACCTGCTTCCGCTATGGCGCCACCTGGGCCCCCGACTCTGAAAAATTTGTCTTCAGCGATAAAACCGGAGCCCTTTACCTGCATACTCTCGAATCGGGCGAAACCAAAGAAATCGCCCGCGATCCCGCCGCAGGCCAGATGGGTGTCAGTTGGTCCCACGATTCCCGCTGGCTCACCTACAGCCACATCGGGGATGAGTCTTACCACAGTTCTATCTACCTCTACGACACCGAATCGGGAACCGAAACCCAAGTCACCAGCGCCATGTTCAACGATTCCGATCCCACCTTCGACCGCAAAGGCGACTGGCTGTATTTCACCTCTGATCGAATCTTCAACAGCCCGAAGTATTCCTCCATCGACGGCACCTTTGTCTATCGTGACAGCGGCGTCCTCCTCGCCGTCCCCCTCCGCAAAGATGTCGAATACCCCTGGACCCTCAAAAGCGATGAGGAAACCTGGGATGACGACACCAATACAGACAAGGAAAATGGCGATGCGGAAAAAAATGAAGATAGTGATGATGGCGACAAAGCCGAGGGAGGCGACGCCGACAACAACACCGACCCGGATGATGGAAGTGAAGGAGCCGCCGAAGCCCCAGATGACGGCATCACCGGAACCTGGGAAGGCGAACTGAGCGGCGCAGAAATTCCCCCCGGCATGATGTTCACCATGCAACTTTCCCTCGGCGAAGACGGCGCCACCCTGTCCGGATCCATCTCCGTCCCCATGGGCTCCGGCACCATCGACGGCACCTGGGATCCCGCCTCCGGCGCCGTCACCGGAACCATCACCACCGATGAAGGCGATGTCGCCAACTTCGACGGCACCATAAAGGACGGCTCCCTCAACCTCGCGGTTTCCATGGAAGGAGTCGTCATTGACCTAACTGGCGAACGCACCGGAACCGGGGACGATGAAGATGGAGAAGCCAGCGAAGAAAACGAAGAAGCCGCAGAAAATGTGGAAATCGATCTTCAGGGCTTCGAACACCGCGCCCTCCAACTCCCCGTCCCGCCCGGCCAGTTCGGCAACCTCGCCGTCAATCACAAAAACCAACTCCTCTATATTCGAGGCGGGCAGGGCGGGAATTCCGGGGGCGGGATCAAAATGTTCGATCTCGAAGATGAGAAAAAAGCGGAAAAATCCGTTACTGCCGGTCAGGGGTTCGGGGTCTCCGCCGATGGCAAAAAAATCGTCGTCGCTCGGGGCGGTTCGTTATTCATCGCCAATGCCTCCGCCGGAGCCACCGCCAAGAAAGCCAAAACCGACGGCATGATCGCCATGATTAATCCCCGCGAGGAATGGAACCAACTCTTCAACGACACCTGGCGTATCTTCCGCGACTTCTTCTACCAGGCCGACATGCACGGCGTAGACTGGCCCGCCGTCCGCACCCAATACGCCGCCATGGTCAAAGACTGCAACAGCCGCGAAGACCTGAGTTTCGTCTTTCAGGAAATGATCGCCGAACTCAACTCGGGCCACACCTACTACTTCGGCGGCGATCAGGAATCCGCCCCCGGCACCAGCGTGGGTCTCCTCGGCGTGGACTTCACCCTCGAAAACGGGGCCTACCGCATAGCCAAAATCCTCGAAGGCGGCGTGTGGGACTCCGATGCCCGCGGCCCCCTCAGCCAGCCCGGCGTCGATGTCAAAGAAGGCGACTATCTCCTCGCCGTCAACCGCATTCCCCTCGACCCCACCAAAGACCCCTGGGCCGCCTTCCAGGGATTGGCTGGAAAAGAGATCGAACTGACGGTGAGTGAAACTCCGGAGATGAACGACGACGCCCGCGAAGTCATCGTCAAAGCCCTCGGCCGCGAAGGCAACCTCCGCTACCGCGCCTGGATCGAACGCAACCGCGCCTTCGTCGCCGCCCAGACCGACGGCCAGGTCGGCTACATCCATGTCCCCGACACCGGCGTCAACGGCCAGAACAACCTCTTCCGCCAGTTCTACGGCCAGTGCCACCTCAAAGCCCTCATCATCGACGAACGCTGGAACGGCGGCGGGCAACTCCCCAACCGCTTCATCGAACTCCTCAGCCGCCCCACCTCCAACTTCTGGGCCAGGCGCGATGGCCGCGACTGGCGCACCCCCGATGACTCCCACCAGGGCCCCAAGTGCATGCTTATCAACGGCCCCGCCGGCTCCGGCGGCGACATGTTCCCCTGGCTCTTCAAACATCACAAAGTCGGCAAAGTCATCGGTCGCCGCACCTGGGGCGGCCTGATCGGCCTCTCCGGCAACCCCGGCCTCATCGACGGCGGACGACCTTCCGTCCCCACCTTCGGCTTCTACGAAACCGATGGCACCTGGGGCGTCGAAGGCCACGGCGTAGATCCCGACATCGAAGTCCTCGACGACCCCGCATTGATGGTCCACGGCGGCGATCCCCAACTCAACGCCGCCATCGCCCTCATGCTCAAAGAAATAAAAACCTTCCCCTACCAGACCATGTACCACCCCCAACGCCCCCAAGCCCCCGACCGCTCCGGCATGGGCGTCAAAGAAGAAGACAAATAACC
>CAZLXE010000159.1:3292-5364 GCA_964563005.1 uncultured Isosphaeraceae bacterium | reverse complement strand
GTGGGGCCGGGGGAATCCTGTGCGGCGAGGGGGGCTGCGGTGAGGGTAAGCAGGGTGATTAGGGAGATTGTTTTCAGCATGGCGGGAGTTCTTTGGGGGTGATGGGTGGGCAATGCCCTGCTTTGTCAGGATTAATCCTGACCTACTTGCTGAGATCGACGATGGTTTGGCCGGGGCCGGTGATGGTGGCGGTGAAGGATTCGCGTTCGCGACGACCTCGGAGTTCGATGGTGTCGCCCATACCGCCTTCTTCTCGGGCGATGGCCTGTTGGGTGACCACGAGGCCACCCACGAGGCAACGGACGATGACCGGGTCGCCTCGGCGAATGATGGTCTGTTGTTTGATATGCTGAAAGCGGATTAGTTCACCAGCACTCAAAGACTTGCTGGCGATCTGGCCGAGGCATTTTTTCGGGGGGGCGAGGAGGGTTTGTTGAAGCGGTGAGACCCATTGTTCTTTTTCTTCGAGGTCGGCGGCGGTGATGGTTTCACCCCGGTGGACATTGCGGGTGAGTTGAGCGGTGCTGAATCGGAGGGTGGGATGCACGGTGATGGTGTGGGTGGCCTGGACGATGCCTTCCCGCCAGAGCCGCACGGTGAGGCCGATGCGATCGCTGCGCAGGGATCCCTGGGGTTGGAGTTCAAAGCGGAAGTCAACGGTGCTGAGACCGAGGTGATCGAGGTCGCGGGAGGCGAAGGCGAGTTTGAGATCATCGGGTTTGATGGAGAGATGCTGGGCGAACCAGCGGGCAATGACGCCGCCGAGATCGGGATTATGGATAAGGGATGGGGCAGGGATGGTTTCCCGGTTCGATGATCCTCGTGAATGTTGGGTGAGGTCGTTCCGGTTCGAGCGGGGCTTGATGGTGAGGGCGGCATTGGCCCGGGGTGAATGATTGGAGGTTCCCGGTCTGGGACGAATGATGGTGGTGCGGCCTCGGAGATGAATGTGACCCCAGTGGGCGCCTGCATCGGTCAAGACATCGCGCACGAGCCGGACGGGGATTTCGGTGAGTTTTTCCGTATCCAGTTGATCGGTGATAATGAGATCGGCAAAGCGAGCGGCCTGTTCACCTTCGAGGGTGGCGATGTCGGTGAGGCGGACGACCGAATCCGATCCCTTCAGCCGCACGGCGGGGTGGAGGGTGATGGTGTCGGCGGTGGCGACGGAAGTGAAGAGGATGGTAAGGAGGATGATGAGGCGTGAGGAAAGGCGGATCATGGATTTATTCCGGGGAGCGGGGGAACCGGGGGATTAGAAGCGGCGGAGGCGGCCGATGGTCTGGAGGGCTTCATCTGCGGCCTGGATGGATTGGCTGTTGAGTTCGAAGGCGCGCTGGGTGCGGATGAGATTGACGAGTTCGACCACGGGATCGACATTGGAACCCTCGAGGAAGCCCTGTTTGAGTTGGCCGCGATTTTCCTCGGCGGGGTTGCCGGCAATGGGATCACCCGATGCGGCGCTGGGAGCGTAGAGATTTTCGCCGATCTGCTTGAGACCAGCGGGATTAATGAAGGTGGCGATTTCGATCTGCCCGATTTCCTGGGGATCAGACTGTCCCTGAACCGCAATGGACACGCGGCCGTCGGCGGTGATGGAAACCTGGGAGGCGTTGTCGGGGATGGTGATGGAAGGCGAAAGGCGCCGTCCCTGATCGGTAGCGAGCACCAACTCCCCATCGCGATTGGTGGCGAAATTGCCCGCCCGGGTATAAGCCAGTCCGCCTTCGCTGCGGTCGCTCTCAACTTCGATCACAAAAAAGCCGTCTCCTTCAATCATAATATCGAGTTCTTTTCCGGTCTGGCGGGCGGCGCCCTGGGCAAAATCGACCTGAGTGCCGGAGAGGCGGGTGCCGAGGCCGACATACAAACCGGTGGGTCGCTGGTCACCGTTGGCGTTTTCCACACCGGGCTGGGCTTTTTCGGTGTAGAGTAAATCCTGGAAGTTGGCCCGGCTGGATTTGAAACCGTCGGTGTTCGCGTTGGCGAGATTATTGGCGATGATGTCTAGCGAGGTGCTTAAGGCACTGAGGCCGGTGGAGGCGGAATGGAGAGCGAGGATGGCCATGGGA
>CAZLXE010000159.1:0-3192 GCA_964563005.1 uncultured Isosphaeraceae bacterium | reverse complement strand
CCTTCGAGACTGATTCATTTCTAACTTACTCGGGCGACGGTGTTGATGAGGCGACCCATGATGTCGTCGTGGTACTGCATCATTTTGATGTTGGAGGAGACCGCCTTGGCGGTGCTGGTGACAGCCATGAGAGTGGCGATGGGATCGACAGCGCTTTGTTCCGTGGAAAATTGTTTGACAGAGGCAGTGGCAGGAAGGCGGGTGGCTCCGGCGTTGGGGTCGAGGCGGAAGAGATTTGCTCCGTCCTTGTGCAGGGCGGCGGGGTCGCTGATGCTCGTGATCTGAAGAGATGCGACTTCCGTATTGTTCTGGTACACCCCGCCGTCATCGCGGATCTGCACTTCCAAAGTGGGATCGAGGGTGATGGGCTGATTGTTGGTGTCGAGTACCCGGCGGCCGGTGGCGGCCATCACTAGTTCGCCGCGGTCGTTCATGGTCATACGGCCATCGCGGGTAAAGCGGAATTGATTGGGGTTGCCCGAGCCATCGCTGACCACGAAGAAGCCCTCCCCATCAAGCGCGAGGTCCAGCGGGTTGACGGTTTTGGTAATTGCTCCCTGGGAAAATGAAGTGAGGGTGGGTTCAACGAGATGACCCCCGCCAAGTTGTTCGAGCAGTAACTGGGGATCCACCATTGGATGGTTCTCTTCCAAACGCTCGGGAAGGCGTTGGCGGGTGACCACGGAATCGGGTTTAAACGCGGTGGTGTTCAGGTTGGCGAGGTTATTCGCGGCCACATCCTGGCGATGCAGGTTGGTCAGAGCCCCGGCGGCGGAGAGATAGAAGCCGTAGTTCATGGCGTCGCAGTCCGATGGTCGCGAACACGATCCGCAGGTGAAGCGGCCCGGAGGCGGGCTGCTTCATCAAGGTGGATCGACGCGGCCAATCGGGCGAGACGGATGGCTTCCGTCCCGAGCGATGCGGTTCCTAATCCCGAAAAAGGGAGGGTGGCGGCGTTGATCCGGTCCCCGGATCGTGGCGCAAGTAGATTTGTCTGAATCATTTCATTCCGCATGAGGCACTCCTTGCCGGCGGGTAACGGGGGTAACGATGAATTGAGAGCAATCCCCATGCCCCCACCGAAAATTTCTGCATTCCAGCAAAAACGACAGGTGAGCAGGCAAACTGAACCGGTTTGGATTCCCCAGCGCGATCTTTGCGCGTTTCCCCGCGCAGGATTATCCCGACTCGGCAGAGAATATGGCGACTGATTCCTCCGCAGGCCGATGGGTTTAGCGATGACCACCGGTTCCAGCTTGCAGCCCGACGCCATTGCCTTTGCGGATGCGAAACGCCGCTTCTTGAGTTATCTCCGCATTGAAGCCGGGTTGGCACAGGCGACGCTCGAGGCCTATGGCCGCGATCTGGATGATCTGCACCATGATCTACAAACGAAGAAAATCAATGACCTGCGGACAGTCACCGATCGAATCCTGGCGGAGCATGTTCAATATCTGCACCGGGAGCGGGAACTTCAGCCCTCATCCATTGCCCGGCACCTGGCGACTATCCGGGTGTTCTTTCGCTTTATTCAGGCCAACGGGGAAATTGTGGACAACCCCACCCGCCACCTCGAAACGCCCACCCGCTGGCGGAAGATGCCGGGCGTGCTCAGCCCTCAGAAGATGCGCCGCCTCCTTAATGCCCCCGCTCCGGAACATGGCCTGCTGTGGATTCGGGATAAAGCGATTCTCGAACTCATGTATGCCGCCGGTCTCCGCGCTTCCGAAGTGGGGGCTTTGCGCCTGCTTGAATACAACCAGACTCTCGGCGTGGTGCTCGTAACCGGCAAAGGCGATAAGCAAAGACTGGTTCCCATCGGGATCCCGGCGCAGGATGCCGTGGAAATGTATCTGAAAGAAGTTCGGTCTACGCTGACCCGCTTCGAGGATGGACGAGATGAGCAGCGGCTGCTCCTCTCGCACACCGGACGACCTCTGGAACGAGTTGCGGTGTGGCAGATCATTGGTCGCTGCGCCGCCCGGGCGGGCTTGGGCCACATTCATCCCCACATGCTGCGGCATTCCTTCGCCACCCATCTGCTGGCGGGCGGGGCGGATCTGCGAACGGTGCAGGAATTGCTCGGCCACAGCGACATCGCCACCACCCAGGTGTACACCCATGTAGATCGCTCGCAACTCAAAGCGGTGGTAAAAAAACACCATCCCAGACCATAACCCCCGGAATAGCCCGGAATAGCCCGAAATAACCCGGAGCAGCCCGGAATCGGCCCACCGGAAGGCAAGAAAAGCGAACCCCTCGCGTTCCATACCGGTATGAACAGATGCAAGGACAACGCCCCCCTATGAACATTCCGGCCCCCCCAATATTTTTCCCCAAATCAGCCCTTTCCCGTCTGTTTTGGGGATGGTTTCTCTGTTTACTCATCATGCCCGGCCTTTCGTTTGCCCAGGAGGAGCGGGCGAAGGATGTGGTTTCGCCGGTGGTGACCCGCGATCAATATCGGCGGTTCTGCGATAGCATCGGGATTCGCCGCGACCAGTGGGAGATTCTGGACATGATCTACCGCGATTATGCGAAGGATCTCACCGCCCTGATCGACACCACGGATGAAGCAGCGGATGAAGCGGGCCGGGACCGGTTGCACGATGCTCTGGCGGGAAAACTTCGGCTCGACCGGGAAGAACTCAATGGCCTGCGTCTGGCCCTGCTGGAATGCTGGGCCACCGGGGCCAGGGCGGCGGATGATCTGGTGGCCACCCTGCTGCTCAGCACCGAGGCCATGATTGAAAACAGCCAGTGGGCGAATTATGAAACGGCAAGGCGCTCCCTCCGCCGGGAGATTCTCCTTCACCCCCGGAACCCAATCCCGAGAAATCCCCAGCCCCATCGCCGGAATTCCCGGATGCAAACCGCCCCGGCGGATTATGCCGGTGAGGGGCTTGATCTCTGCCTGCTGGTGGAGAAAGAAATCGGCACCGAAGAGGAGCCGGGATCGCTGGCCAAGTTAGATGCGCAGTCCATCGCCTCCATGCTCGAACCGTATGCGCGGGAGATGGATCGTTTCCTCACCGAAACCACGGCGGCCCGGCGCGGGGCGGAACTGGCCCGTCGGCGGGCGGGCATTGAGCATGATGATGATGCGTATCAACGGGCGCAGCGGGAGTTGATGCAGATCTGGCGGCGGCAGTATGAACTGAACGAGGGCGCCGCGAAGCAGATAGGCGATGC
>CAZLXE010000158.1:0-5454 GCA_964563005.1 uncultured Isosphaeraceae bacterium | reverse complement strand
TTGTCGGTCATATTGTCTTTGGTTGTCTCTTGGAGCCGGTTCGTTGGAGTTTGTTTCTCCCCAGGAAATCTTAGGTTTGCTCACGGAGTTCGGAATCACCGAGCAGCGGGTGGGCGAAGAGTCCATTCATCTGGTGATGGCCGATCGGGAGGGGACGGTGCGGCTTCAACTGGCCGGGCCGTCGATTGAGAGGGCTGCGGATGACGGGGTGCAGACAGTGAGCATGGCGGAGGATCAACTGGCGGGAGCCGTGGAGCGGATTCTGCAGCGCCTTCATTTGCGGGAGGTGGTGCTTTGTCCGGTGGGGGTGTGGCGGATGGTGTTCGATGCCGTGGCGTTTGGGCTGGCGGAGAACGAGGACTGGCAGGCAGTGGATGCGGCGGCGACGGTGGAATTGAATTCGCGTGATCCCCTGTGGTGTGATCAAAAGGAATATCAGACCTTGATCGCCCTCGTGAGTGCTTTGCTTGCAGATGCCGAAGGCAAGGAACAGGGGTTGGCCATAGTTTCTGCGGCCTCGCCGATTTTGATCGAAGTCAATCCCGAAGGAATGGTGGGGGTGAGCGCGGGAACGGCGGCATTGGCGGATGAGGTGGCCGAGGCCGTGGGAGCGTGACTGCGATCGTGGCGGATTCCTTCAGCGGACCTCCACTTTGACCGATAAATAAGTTCCATGAATTGCTCGGTGCGGCTTCTGCTCACAAAAACCCGCTTAGCCGCCTTCTCTGAAATCAGTGAGAGAATTGAAACATGCGTGTCCTGTTTGATGAACAACCCGATCTGGTGAAGGCAAAATCAGTCAGTGAGGCGGTGCGGGCGGGGATCGCTCTGGCCGAGGAAAACGGCCGCATGATTGTGGAGGTTCTGGTGGATGGCGAGCCGTGGTCTGATGAGGCGATGGTGGAGGCCTCCGGGGAGGCGGGGCGAGGGGAAGAAGTTCACATCGTGACGGCGGAGCCGACCGAGTTGGTGAGCCAGGTATTCGCCGATGCGTTTGATGCTCTGCCCCTGGCGGGTGAGCGACAGCGGGAGGCGGGGGAATTGCTGGAATCGGGAGGACAGGCGGAGGCAATGGTCAAATTGGGGGAGGCGCTGAGTATCTGGCAATCGGTGCAGCAGGCGGTTTTGATGGGGGCGGAAGTGGCGAACATTGATCTCGAACAGCCGACTCCCGGGGGTCTGAATCCAGCGGTTCTCATTCAACAATTGTCCGGGAAGTTGGAGTTGCTTCGCGATGCCCTGGAAAATGAGGATCCACTGGGATTGAGCGATACGCTGATGTATGACATGCCCGAGATTGTGGAACAATGGCGTATGTTCCTGACTGAATTGCGTCAATCGGTGATTGGAGAACCGCAATCATGACCACGACCACAAAGATCAGAGTCATCGACGAACTCATGGAAAAGGCGAGTCAGGCGCTGGCCCAGACGAGGTATTTTGAAGCGGAGCGATTGGCGATGAAGGCGATAGGCATGGCCCGGGAAAGCCGCGATTATGAGCGTATGGGCCGTATTGTGCTGCCGTTGCAGGAGGCCCGTCGACAACGCTATCAACTGGCTCTGGAACAGGGGCCGGTTCGCCACATTACGGAGCCGATTCTGGAAGAAACGGTCGTGGAACCGGGGTGTTGGCTGGTGAAGGCCCCGATGGTGGGGGCGGACGCCCGGCGTTATCGAGTGGCCGCGTTTCAGCAGGAAGTGCCGTTTTCCGTGGTGTGCTGTGAGCCGCTCACCCAATTGGGACAGGTGCCGATTGTGGCGGTGGGAATCGGGGAGGCCGTCCGGACTCGGATCGATCCCCCCGAGGCATGGGATGAAGGTGATCTCGATGCGCTGCCTTCTCTGGAATGGTTTTCCGGGGCGCTGGAGGCGTTGGGGGATGCGGCGATCGAGTCGGTGGACCCCACCATGGAGATTCGCCGTCGGGTGGCCCTTATTCTCGATCGATTGAATGCACAACCGGCCAGCGAGACCCTGCATCAATTGCTGGCGGACGCCTGCCGTGAAGCGCAGGAGACGAAGTTGATGGAAGAGCAGTCGTAAGGAACGGGGGCGAGTTAATAGTCGTAGTTGCCGCCCTGGCGTTGCTTTTGTTTGTCGGATTCGTTGCCGACGGCGTACCCGGCACCAGCACCGACCCCGGCTCCGATAAGGGTGCCGGTGGTGTCCCTGCCGATGGCTTGTCCCGCCAATGCACCGACAGCCGCTCCCAGCAGGGCGCTGTTCTGGGCGTCGGTTTCGCAGCCGGTGGAGAAAATCATGACGAGGGTGAGGGAGGCCAGGCAGGAGGCGGTTTTCAGGGAAAGAAGAGGTCGCTGTTTCATGGTTCGATTCCTTTCATGCGGACGATCAGTGTCTTTCATCGGTCAATCGGAGGCGCTATCCCCGAGGTGAGGGATATCCTTACAATTAAAGACCTCCGGGCAGGGGAGTCTATTCCAGATGACATACAGAATTCTTTACTCCCCCGCATTTTTCCCCTGTTCCATGGGGATTCTCGGAGAAAGCCCCGAAAAAGTTCATTATTTTCCAATTTCCCCCCGGTTTGCCCCTTGAACTGACCGTCCATAATCGTATAAGTATTTTCGATAAATCTGTATTCGTGGCGGGGGCCGAGTACAGATAGGAGAGGATTTCGTCGAAATTACTCTCATTGAACCACTCCACCCTTTTGGATTACGGCGTATGCCCATAGCCACTCATCTTGCTCGTTCTTACGCCATTCGCATGATCATCATTGCGGTGTTGAGCGTGGGTTTTGGACTCTGGGGAGCGTATGACTTATGGGTGAAACTTCCCCGCGATCAGGCGATATTCAATGAGCATCAGGAGGTGGTGGCGAAGCGAATGGCCTATGAAAAACGCGATAAAGATGGTGAAACACTGACTGTGGAAGAGCGAGCGGAATGGCAGGCAGCCGCCCAGAGAGAAAGTGAACTTGCCCCCGGTGGGAGCGTTCCAGTTCCTCCCGGGGAATACGATGCACTCATCCAATGGCTTTATATCTCCTGTATTCCCTTTGGTATCTGGTATGGTTTTGTGTATATCTCCCTCAAGCGCAAGGTCTGGCGGTTGGATGAAGAAGGCACTTTTCACCTTCCCGGTGGTGAGATGTGGCATCGGGATGAAATTGCAGACATTGACATGAGCAAGTGGATGGCTAAATCCAAGGCGTTCATTGTCCATGCCGATGGGCGGCGGGAAATGCTGGATGATTATATTCACAAGGATTCCCACCTGATCGTCGGCAAAATGGCTCATGAGAGGTATCCCGAGGAATGGCATGAGGACGGGCGGAAAGTGAAGCCGGAAAATGAGGAAGGGGAATCTTCATCAGGAGATGATGAGTCGGATTTATCCGGGGGGGATGAGGCGAGTTCACCGGAAGTCGTCGAGATGGTCAATCAGGGGGAATGAACGAAAAATAATAAGGGGAGGTGGCGAAAAAGCGGTGAAAATCCGATTTTTTTGTCAGTTTTTGGTTTCTTTCCGGTGATATGAGGGTATTTTGAAAGAGAAGGGCGATACTTCCCAACAATGGAGCAGGGAGGTTTCATTATGACTTACGCCATGCCCGCAGATCAGACTGTTCCCAATCCGAGTGGATACCACGCCAATGCTCCCAAGCCGGGTCGGCTGCGAGCGGACGGGTTAGCCGACAGTGAGCGTAACTTCGGTGTATTCACGCACTTATCGTCATTTTTGGGATTGGCTTTTGCCCCCCTGATTTTAGCCCCCCTCATCTTCTGGCTGGCCCGTAAGGATATTTCTCCCTTCAACGATGATCACGGGCGGGAATCGGTGAACTTTGTTTTCTCGTTCATTCTCTGGCATTTTATCCTGGGCATCACCGTAATCGGGATCATCCTGTTTCCGGTGCTCTGGATCGTGGGTTTTGTCAATGTCATCCGGGGAGCGATCGCGGCGGGGAACGGGGAATATTTCCGCTATCCCGTAACCATCCGATTTCTCAAGTGATCGAATGCTCGTTCTGACCTGAGCGAATACCGCCATACTGATACACTGGGGACTATGGCTCTGCTTTCCGTTCGACAACTCGTAAAATCGTATGGCGGCCGCCGCGTGGTGGATGAGGTGTCGTTTGAAATTAACGAAGGTGAAATTGTGGGTCTCTTGGGACGGAACGGAGCCGGGAAGACCACGAGTTTCCGAATGACCATCGGGATGATCAGCCCGGAAAACGGGCGAGTGATCTTTCAGGGGGAGGATATTACGGCTCTGCCCATGTACAAACATGCATTGGCGGGGATGGGGTATCTGAGCCAGGAACCCAGCGTTTTTCAGCGATTGACGGTGGAGCAGAATCTCCTCGCCATTCTGGAAACCCAGCGCTTGAGCCGGGTCTCTCGCTACGAGCGGGCAAAATCACTCCTCGAGCAATTCGGCCTGACTCACACGGCAAAACAGCAGGCCCGAACCTGTTCGGGAGGCGAGCGAAGGCGTCTGGAAATTGCCCGTGCCCTGATCACCCGTCCCCGGCTGCTGTTGCTCGATGAACCTTTCGCTGCCGTGGATCCGCATACGGTGGAGGAACTTCAGGTCGAGGTGCGGAAACTGGTGGATGAGGGGATTGCGGTGCTGGTGACGGATCACAATGTGCAGCAGACCCTGCGCATCTGCGATCGGGCCTACATCATTCACGAAGGAAAGAATCTGCGGGAAGGGACGCCTCGGGAAGTGATCAATGATCCCCTGGTGAAGGAGGCGTATTTGGCTTCCACCTTCCGGGGAGATGAGTTCGACGACCATCATGCAGAAAAGCGGGATGGTAAGACGGCTCCTGATGTGGTGGATTCTGCCGTACAATCCCCATGATGACCCGGCAATGCACAACGCGGTGGGGTGTGGCCTTCCTTATGAGTTCACTGTTGTGGTGTACCGGCTGTGTGCAGCGGACGATTTCCATTACTTCTCAGCCCGCCGGGGCGTTGGTGTGGGTGAACGACCGGGAGGTTGGAAGGACGCCGGTGGACATGCCGTTTCTTTATTATGGCGAATATGATGTTCGTCTGGAGCGGGAGGGCTATGAACCGCTGACGACCGTGGGGAAGGCGAAGCCGCCGTGGTGGGAGACGGTCGGAGTCGATCTGATGGCGGAACTGGCCCCGATTCCACTCCATAGCAGGGTGCAGTGGCATTATGATCTGGTGTCTTCAGAGGATGATAAGGAGGGTCTGTTGGAGCGGGCGCGGGCCATTCGGGAATCGGCAACCCCGGTGGATGGCTGAAAATCGCCATTTGAGAGGACAAAATGGGTATTTCTGACGGATGAAGGGGGTCGCACCACTCAAGTATGGTGTCCTATGATGTGTGTGGTATTCCGTAGCAGGAGCATTGTGATGGTTGCATTCCGAATAATTGGTGTTCTTCTAACCCTGACGCTTTGGGTTCAGCCCGCCCTCGCCCTGAGCGACCCGCCCCCGGCACCCTC
>CAZLXE010000157.1:0-5486 GCA_964563005.1 uncultured Isosphaeraceae bacterium | reverse complement strand
ACCTGCCACCTGCCACCTGCCCATACCCATGTCTGAAGCATACGAACACAATCCCGGCGACCACGAAGACCCATTGGCCGGTTCCACCTGGATGATTGGTCTCCTCAGCATGGTTCTCTTTGTCGTCATCTGCCTTGGTATCACTGCGGTGCTCTATCATGCACAACGAACGGAATTCACAGAAAAAGTGCTGAATACAGAGGTCCTGGAAATCGCCCGTATGCGGCAAACATGGGGTGAACAACTCAACGCTCCACCGCATTATCTCACCCAATTGACAGATCAGGGCGAAGATCGGGCCGTGGTTATTCCTATTGAAAGTGCCATGGAGATTATCTCCCGGGAATATTGATTCCCCCTGCTTGTATTTATGATTCGCTCATGTTCCTCACCCGTTTTTCCAATCCAATTTCTCGAATCATCCTCCTGCTTGGAGTGGTACTTGTTTTCTCCGTGGTGATCAGGGGGACATACGGCCAACTCGATCTCGACACCCCGAAGGAAATGGAAGGCGTAGGGATTGAATCGCACTTGAAGGAGTATATTCCGCTCGATCTGACATTCACTGATGATCAGGGTAAGGAAATAAAGCTGAGCGACTATTTCAATCGTGATCGCCCCGTCCTTCTCACCCTCAATTACTACCGCTGTCCCCAACTCTGCACCCTTATCCTCAACGGTATGACCGATGCCCTCAATCATATCGAGTGGACGGCGGGCAAAGAGTTTGACATCATCACCGCGAGCATCGATCCAACGGAAGGTACCGAACTCGCCGTACAGAAGAAGGATGCCTATCTCACCCAATATAATCGAGAATCGGTCAAGGACGGCTGGCATTTCCTCACCGGGCCCCAGGAAAGCATTACCGCACTCACCGATGCCGTGGGATTTAAGTACAAACTTGATCCCCGTACCGGGCAGTTCGCCCACACCGCATCCATCATCTTTCTTACGCCAGAAGGGCGAATATCTCTTTACATGAACGATGTATTATTCGATCCCAAGGATGTCCGGCTGGCTCTGGTGGACGCATCCGAAGGAACCATCGGGTCTCCTTTTGATAAATTTATTCTCTATACCTGTTTTCAATATGACCCAGAATCCGGGAGTTTTGTTCCCAACGCATTCAAGATCATGCGTGCCGGTGGGGTACTGACCATGGTCTTGATGGGGTTGGGAGGGTATGTTCTCTGGAAGCGTGCCCCGAAAGAAACTTCATTCACTCATCAAACGGCTCAAAATGGGCATTCCCCAAATATGATTGATTCGACCGCTCCCGGGAACCATTCGACATGAACCTCCTTGCCTCCCTTTCCGCATTGTTCGCCGAGGCCGCCCCTCCCGGTTCCTTCGGGATGCCCCCTCAGGCCTCCACGGTGGCGCCCGGCATTGATGTGGTCTTTAGTTTTATCAACTGGCTGTGCCTGTTCTTCTTTGTCCTCATCGTCGTCGTCATGCTGGTATTTGTCTTCAAATATCGCCGGCGTGAAGGCGTACCGGCTCAGGTCACCGCGACCCACAACACCCCGCTCGAAGTCACCTGGACAGTGATCCCTCTTATTCTGGTAATCATCTTGTTCACCATGGGGATGAACAGTTATCTCAATCTGCGGGAAATCCCCCAGAATGCCATGACCATCCGCGTCACCGCCCAGAAGTGGAGCTGGACTTTTAACTATGACAATGGCGCCTCTGTTCTGGGCGAATTGGTGGTTCCGGTGAACAAACCGGTCAAACTGGTGATGACCTCGAACGACCTCATCCACTCCCTTTACATTCCCGCCTTCCGGGTCAAGCAGGATGTGGTGCCCGGCCGTTACAATTATCTCTGGTTCGAAGCCACCGTGCCGGGTACTTACGATCTGTTCTGCACCGAATACTGCGGCAAAGACCACTCCCAGATGCTCGCCACCGTGATTGTCCTTCCCCAGGATGAATACGAAGTAGAAATGGTGAAGCGGGCAAACTGGATCAAAGACATTCCCGATGAGCAACTCCATCTTGCGGGCCTGCGAATCTACGCCCGGTGCAAATCCTGCCACTCCCTCGATGGCAGCACCGGTATTGCCCCATCCTTTCAGCAGACCCATTCACTCTGGGGGAAAGAACGCGTGCTGAAAGGCGGAGGCCGCAAAATGGTTGATGAACAATACATCCTTTCCTCCCTCGCCGATCCTCAGGGAGATATCGTGGAAAACTTTACCGGGGCCATGCCTCGTTTCGGCCTCAAAGATCGTGAAGTCCGGGCGGTAGTCGAATTCCTCCGTCGGCTCGATGAAGTGGTTGATCAAGACGGAAATCCCTTACACCCCGAACCCTAATCCCTAATCCCCCGAATACCAACCCCCCCGAATACCAATCCCCCGAATACCAAACCCCCAACCCCTTGAACTCTGAACCCGGATCCCGCAGACCAGACCCCCCCGCACTCTACCCCTGTCCTGCGTCCAGACCTAAGCCATGACCACCCCCTCCGAATCACCACCCGCCTACTCCGAACCAGGGTCGAATTATCTCAACCACACCTCGGGCTTCCGCTCCTGGGCGTTTACTCTTGACCACAAGCGGATCGGGATCATGTATCTCGTAGGCATCCTCTTCTTCTTCTTCGCCGGGGGGATGCTTGCCCTGCTCATCCGCACCGAACTCATCGCTCCGGGGAAGACCATCATGGAGAAGGAGGCGTATAACCAACTGTTCACCCTCCACGGGGCGATCATGATCTTCCTCGTCATCATCCCCTCCGTGCCTGCCGCCCTTGGCAACTTCATCCTGCCCATCATGCTGGGAGCCAAGGATGTGGCTTTTCCCCGGCTTAACCTCATGAGTTACTACCTCTGGGTTTTGGGAGCGATCTTCTTCGTGGTCGCCCTGCTCCTTGGCGGCCTGGACACCGGCTGGACCTTCTACACCCCCTACAGCGTCGATCCCGAACTCGGCTCACCCTACGGCGGAGTTATTCCCGCCCTCATCGGCGCGTTCATCCTCGGCTTCAGTTCCATCTTCACCGGGATGAACTTCCTCGTCACCATTCATCGCCTGCGTCCGCCGGGGATGACCTGGTTCCGCATGCCCCTTTTCCTCTGGGCGACCTACGCCACCGGCACTATCCAGATTCTTGCCACCCCCGTTCTCGGCATCACCCTCCTCCTCCTCATCATGGAACGGGCGTTCGGCATCGGCATCTTCGATCCCGCCCTCGGCGGCGACCCCGTGCTTTTCCAGCATTTCTTCTGGTTCTACAGCCATCCCGCCGTGTACATCATGATCCTCCCCGGCATGGGCATCATCAGCGAACTGATCACCGTCCACAGCCACAAGCACATCTTCGGCTACAAGTTCATCGCCTTCAGCTCGGTGGCCATCGCCATGTTCGGCTTCCTCGTCTGGGGCCATCACATGTTCACCTCCGGCCAGTCTCCGCTGATGAACGCCCTCTTCTCCGCCATCACCTTCAGCGTGTCCATTCCTTCCGCCATCAAGATATTCAACTGGCTGGCCACCATGTACCGGGGCTCCATTTCCCTCACCACCCCCATGCTCTATGCTCTGGGCTTCATCTTCATCTTCGCCATCGGCGGTCTGACCGGCCTCCACCTCGGCACCCTCGCCACCGACATCCACCTCCACGACACCTATTTCGTCGTCGCCCACTTCCACTATGTCATGATGGGCAGCGCCGTCGTCGCCATGATCGGTGGGCTGCACCACTGGTGGCCCAAGATGACCGGCCGCATGTACAACGAAAATGCAGGTCGCCTCTCCTTCGCCCTCGTCTTCATCGGCTTCAACACCACCTTCTTTTCCCAGTTCATCGTGGGCACCTACGGCATGCCCCGCCGCTACTGGGACTATGCCCCCACCGATCTCAATGTCACCTGGAACTTCATCTCCTCCATCGGCTCCTACATCATGGCCGTGGGCTTCTTCCTCAATGCGGGTTATTTTATTACCTCCCTGCTGGGCGGCAAGAAAGCACCCGCCAACCCCTGGGGCGGCAAATCGCTGGAATGGCAGTGCTCCTCACCCCCACCCCACGACAACTTCTCCGAAACCCCCTCGGTGGGTGACCCCTACGACTTCACCGATGTCGTCTGGGACACCGAAGAACAGGGATATAAAATCATGCCACCCCCGGTATCCCCTCCGGTACCCCCTACAGCACCTCCGACCTCCCCGCCGATCCCGGAATAGCGAAACGGACAGACTTCGATCATGACCACATCTCCTGAACATAACGATGACCATGGACACAGTGAGTTTCATGTCGTCCCCATCAAATTTCTGGTCGCCACCGGCACCGCCCTGCTTTTCCTCACCGTGCTCACCGTGTGGGCCGCCGGGGTTGATTTCGCCAAAATCGATCTGCCGGAGATGAACATCGTGGTCGCCCTCGCCATTGCCACGATCAAGGCCTCGTTGGTCGGCCTATTCTTCATGCACCTGAAATGGGATCGCCCGTTCAACGCCTTCGTGTTCGTGGCTTCCATCGCATTCCTCGGCCTGTTCATCGGATTCGCCCTGGTGGACACCGCCGAATACAACAAGAGTATTGACCAATACCGCCAAATCGAACTCCAGGGCGGAGAGACGGCCAAGATCGAAGCCAAACTCGCCGAAAATAAGACGGAATAACCATCCTCCAGAACCCATTTTCGGGAAACTATTATACATAGACACTCCGGCACCTCCGTACCGTTACTTCTGCCGGTGGATGGATTATCATGCCCGGATGACACTGATGTCCCGCATGTTTTCCAATTCCCGGGGTCCTTTTTCCGGGGGCAGGGTTACGCCGTTTGATAATCCGAGGGAGAGGTTTCTGGCCGGGAAGTTGGGCATGGTGTTCTTTCTGGTTGCTCTGGGGGCGCTGTTCGGGGCAACTTTGACCGGGTTCTTTGTGATTCGTTTCGAGCGGGCTGCGGAGTGGCCGACGGATCTGCCTGCTCTGCCCTGGCTGCTCTGGGTGAGCACGGCGGTGCTCATCGGCTCCAGCGTCACCATGCAGCGGGCCTTTGAGGAGAATCGGGCGGAAAGGGGTGAATCCGCCCGCCAACTGCTCGCGATCACCTTCGGGCTGGGCATGGTGTTTCTTGCCCTGCAGGCCATGTGCTGGCTACTCTGGCGGCAACCCGTTTTGGAGCGCTGGGATGGTTCGGAGACCCAGCGATTCGCTCTGATGGGTTTTTATGTGCTGACTTCACTGCATGCTGCTCATGTGATCGGGGGGATCATTCCGCTGGGCTTGATGACCCTGAAGCGATTTCGGAACCCCCGGACAATGGATTCACCGAGGGATGCGAATTTGGGATCATCCGGGGGGACCGGGGGGAAGGGATTCTGGTATGCCGCGGTGTATTGGCATTTCCTGGGCTGTGTGTGGATTGTTTTGTTTTTGGTGATGCTGACCGGGATGTGATTCACGGATAAGCGAGATGGCGAATATGATTTCCTGCCACCTGCCACCTGCCACCTGCCACCTG
>CAZLXE010000156.1:0-5531 GCA_964563005.1 uncultured Isosphaeraceae bacterium | reverse complement strand
CATTTCGGGGTGTTGCAGGCCGCGTTATTTTTTATCGCTCAGGTTTATATCACGGCGACCTTTTTCGGTTATTTCATCGTCGTGATGGCCTGGATGGGAGGGACGATTCTGGCCCTCAAAACCGGTCATCCCCGCTCCCTCACCACGGCTCTGGGCCTTTCCGCCCTGGCGTACTTCCTCCTTCTCTTCCTCAGCCCCACCCTCATACCCGGCCCGATCTGGTACCCCCTTTATTTCCTACTGGCCGTAATCGCCGCTCTGCCCGCCGGGGCATTCTTCCGCGTTTTCGCCCGTAGCGTCTCCACACGCTCCCTGTTCCTCCACGAAAACAACGGCTTCGTACTCGGCCTGCTTCTCGGCATGTTCGGCTTCGTGCAATGGGGCGTGGATTTCCTCTCCCTCGCCCCCATTATTTCCCTCGCCGCGGCCCTCATGGTGTTCGCCCGTCCCCGCATCACCCTCCTCGTATTCCTCCCCGCCCTCGCCTTCATCTGCCACCGCATGGAAAACGATTGGGCGGCCTGGACGATCGTGGTCGCGTTTGGTTTGGGAGCAATCGCCTGGCTGATCCCCCACTTCACCAATGTGGGAATACTTCGAGCAGAGTCCGCCGATCGAAATTCGGCGAAGAACCTCTCCTCCCCCGCTTCTTCCATCCATCTGCCGTATCCCTGCCTCTTCCTCGCTCTCGCGGGAACCAACCTCATCCTCCTCCAATACTTCATCACCCGGGAATTCTCCTCCATTCTCGCCGCGTCCGAACTGGCCATTCTCGTCGTGGGCGTCGCCTACTTCTCCGGGTTCTCCGTGGGGTACCTGATCTCCCGCGCCATTCCCGCCTGGGCCTTGCGCTGGGGTGCCGCGGGCATGTTCCTCCTCCACCTCGCCACCCTGCTCTTCGTAAAAGTCACGGCGGGCATCCTCATCGACGCGGGCTATGGCTTCCCCACCCTCATCGCCCTGCTCTTTCTCGCTGCCTTCTGCACTTCTTCCTTCTATTCCATCCTCCTCCCCCGGGTCATTGATTCGCTCGATCTCTCCCTCATTCGCGGCTACACCTGGGATCTCGCCGGTGCCATCATCGGCGTCCTGCTCATGCTCTTCCTCGTGCCGCTTGCTCCCTGGATTCTCTGGCCCTTCTATTTCACGGTGCTCCTCATTATTGTCCTGTTCCTCAATTGGGAAAGCCCCTGGCGACCCGTGTTGGGCCTATGGGGGCTGGGGATCATCGGCGTGCTGTTTCTCTATCAACCCTCCCTCGGGCGCTACGCCACCGAAGACTACTACCGCACCCGCAGTTCCTCCTACACCAACCCCAAAATACTCTTCTCCGGCAACTCGTTTTATCACTCCATCGATGTCCTCGAAACCTATCCTGACGATGAGGGAAAGGCCGGGCCGGATTCCAGAATATCCTTCATCAATGGGGTACGCTATTTCCGTCATCGTTTCAACGCGAGCAGCAACGAGGCCTCCCTCAGCGAATTCACTTACTTCCTCGCCGGATTGCCCGCCCATTATCTCCACCAACAACTCCGCCGCCCCCTCCGTATTCTCATCATGGGCGGCGGGTCGCTATCCACTCTCAGCCGCGTCGCCCCCTATGCACAGCGCACCACCCTTGTCGAAATCGATGATCTCGTGGTCCAATCCGCCAAGGACTGCTGGTCCGACATGAACCGGTGGCAGGAACTCGAAAACTACGAAATCGTCATCGACGACGCCCGCCACTATCTCCGCACCACCGAAGAAAAATTCGACCTCATCATCAACGATGTCTCCGCCCCCTACTATCTCGGCACCGCCATCATGCACAGCCGCGAACTCTACGAACTGGTCAAATCACGCCTGAAACCAGACGGCCTCTTTGCCGAATCCACTCAGAGTCGCCCCATCCCCTCCCGCACCTCCAGTCAGGCCATGAAAATCCTCCGGGGCATCGCCGATGTCTTTCCCCATTGGCGGGTGGTGGACTGCAATAAATCTCCCCGCGGCACAAGGGGATTTGTCTATGCCACCGCCGAAGGAAACCCCCTCACCACCCTGAAACTATCCACTCCGGATCTCACCGAGATCATGAAGCAGGATGATAAATACCGGGGAACCGACACCTATTGGGAGGGCACCTCTCATTTTCGCCTCCACCGCGTCCAACCCTTCTCCCTGCACAACATGGAATCCCTCCTGACCTCGAATATAGGCCGGATCAACCGCCGCATGCGTATTAGCAAGAATGATGATGCTCCGCTCCCCCCGCTTTTCCCCATCCTTAAAGCAGCCCTCGACCGCACCCATCCCGACCATTCCCGGCTTTTCGTCTCCATCTGGCGAACGATCAATGGACCTTCTATTAAATGGGCTACCGCTTTCGCCCTCCTCCTCACCTTCGCTCTCCGCTGGGGCTGGCCCCCGATGCAACGACGGCTGTTTCCAATCCAAGTCCCCACTTGATCCAATCCTCGAAATCTGATACATTCCCCCATTCGCATCCGCCCGCTCAAGGGGCATCGCACGGCAGGGATGGTCCCCGCTCCCCGATGTCTCCGCCCAAACCGGACGAAGTGGACGCATTATAAGGAATTGATATGGTCGTTCTTAGATTACAACGCATGGGTCGCCGTCACCGCCCCTTCTACCGCCTCAGCGCCATGGAAAAACGCGCCCCTCGCGATGGTCGCATCATCGAGCAACTCGGCTGGTACGACCCCATCGCCCCCGAAGAAAAACAACTCAGCATCAAGGTCGATCGCTGCGACTACTGGCTCAGCGTAGGCGCCCAGCCCAGCCGCACCGTGGCCTCGTTGCTGAAAAAAGTGGGCTGCGACCCTAAACCCGGTAAAAAACTCGAAACCGCAGCCGCCGCCGGCTGACCAGAAACATAAAGCGCCCTCCCGATGCGGTTCGATATCCTCACCCTCTTTCCCGACATGTTCGGGCCGGTGCTGGAAACGAGCATCCTCGGCAGGGCCGAAAAAGGGGGGCATGCCCAATACCACCTCCACGACATCCGCGACTTTGCGGAGAACAAGCATCGAAAGGTGGATGACCGTCCCTTCGGCGGCGGCCCGGGCATGGTGATGATGTGCCACCCTCTGTACGAATGTGTACAGCAGGTGGAAAAACAAGTGAATATGGAAGCCACCAGAATCCTCCTCACCCCTCAGGGTGAACCCCTCACCCAACCGAGGGTCGAGAAACTGGCCACCCTCCCCCGTCTCCTCCTCATCGCCGGCCATTACGAAGGCATCGATGAGCGGGTGATCGACGAACTCGCCCCCCTCGAAATCAGCATGGGCGACTTCGTGGTCAGCGGCGGAGAACTCCCGGCCTTGATGCTCGTTGATGCCATTGTCCGCCTCCTCCCCGGCGTACTGGGCCACGAAGATTCGGCGGCAGAAGACTCCTTCTCCCGGCGAAGGATTGAATCAGGCGGGAACAAATCAGTCGAACAACGGTTGCTCGACTGCCCGCACTACACCCGGCCGCAGATCTGGAAAGATCGAACCGTGCCGGACATACTCCTGAGCGGCGACCACGGGGCCGTCGACCAGTGGCGAATGGATAAAATGATCGAGCGGACAAAAATACGCCGCCCCGATCTCTTCAAAGACCGCGACCCCTGAGCACCCGTCTCAAGTCGCTCAACCCGTCATTGGTTTACTCCAAAAGTAAACTGGATGGGACCATCGGGCAAAAAGCCCCCAAGGAATGCCGTTATGGGAACCCAGAAACTCCTCGAATCCGTCACCGAAAATCAACTCAAACCCGAAAACGATTTCCCCACCTTCACCGTGGGTGACACCATCAATGTCCATTTTCGGATCATCGAAGGTGACAAAGAGCGCGTGCAGGTCTTCCAGGGCGTCCTCATCGCCCAGAAAAGCCGGGGCGTCAATCGCACCATCACCGTCCGCCGCATCGTGGCCAACGAAGGCGTCGAGCGCATCTTCCCCCTCCATTCCCCCCGCATCGCCAAAATCGAAGTCGTCCGCCGAGGCGATGCCAGAAGAGCCAAACTCTACTACCTCCGCGAGCGCATCGGCAAATCCCGCCGCCTCCGCGACCAGCGCCGCGGCCTCAAACATGTGTAATTCAGGTTTTACCCTGACTCCCCACAATCCAAAAAACAAAAAACCCACACGCCAGGTGTGGGTTTTTTCATAAACAAAATTTGCTCAATTCACCCCGCCATTCGAGTCCGGCCTTCCACCGCATCAATGGCCGACATCACATCGCCGCAGATCGGAAACACCCGGTCCAGCCGCGTCAACTTGAACACATACTTCACGCTGTGGTCGGCATTCGCCAGGGCGATCTTCCCCCCGGACTTCGCCATGGTGTTCAGCGCCTCCACCAGGCAGCCCAGACAAGCCGTGTCCATGTACTGCACATTCTGAATGTCCAGAACGAAGTGACTGGCCCCGCACTGCCCGAGATCATCCAGCAGTTCCGCCAGTTGTTCCGCCCCGTTCTCCTGGGTGAGTTCGTTGATGGTCAGCGTGGCCACCGCCGTATTGCTCATGCGGGTCATGTCCGCAATCGCGTTCGACCAACTCCGGGTGGTGGGTTCGTCATCGTGCGGCCGGTCTTCGCCCGGCTTGGCGTTTCGATTGAAAATTCCTCGAATCAGGTTCCACATAAGCATTCTTTCTCCACCGTCGTCCCGATATCCGGGTGATTCCCATCTCCCACCTGCGAACCGGGAATCGCTGGCGTATTGAAACATCGGATTTCCCCGCCTCCCGGTCAAGCCCCACTTCCCAAGAAAATTGAAAAAGGGTCATCTGGCGGGGGAGGGTAATCCATATCGCCTGTAGGGCCAGCCCACACGGCGTCCGGAAATGGTCTGCTTCAGAACATCACCAGATTCCCCGACAGTCCGGAATCGCTTGAGAATAGAGACAACCCGAATGAAACGCCCCTGAACGGGTGATCAAACCATCATCAACCGGTTCAACTCGCCTTCGGCCGATAAGTCTGCTGGTTGAAGGGGTCGTCGTTGAATGCCGTCGACCGCTTGGGACGGGCTTTCGGACGGGCCGGCGGAGGAGTTTGTTCCCCATCAGAAGAAGATGGATTCTGTCCCGACCGGGCCTGCACTTCCTGCTCCCGTCGCCAGGAATAAGGCGAAGCGGCTTGCGATCCCCCATTGTTGGAAGGAGCCCCGTTCACCGACTGTCCGGGTGGAGGCGAATCGGGCTGCGGCGCCCCATTCCCCTCATGCTTACGCCGTCTTCGGGCGGAATCGATGGATCGCTCCATGGCCTGAAGAATCGGTCGAATTTGATTGGCGGTTTTCTTTGTGGGATCCATAGAACGCACTCCTTCGCGATGCTTTGTATCGGCTGGAAAAGGGTTATGGTTCGGTCCACACCGTCCTAATTCCTCATTTTCATCCCGGACCTGACGGAATAACCCACACCAAAGGCCAATCCCACGCCCTCGCAGCCCAACCCAAACCGCCGATAACCACAACAACCCCCTTTTATTGGGGACAGTTACCACTTCTTGACGCCCCCGCCCCCTTCCCC
>CAZLXE010000155.1:0-5536 GCA_964563005.1 uncultured Isosphaeraceae bacterium | reverse complement strand
GTTTTCTTCATGCGCCCGGAGAGGAGGTCCATCGCTTCGACCACCGACATGTCGGAGACGACTTTGCGGAGGCGGATGATGAGGTCGTGTTCCTTGGGGTCTAACAGGAGTTCTTCGCGGCGGGTGCCGGAGGCGGGGATGTCGATGGCGGGCCAGATGCGTTTTTCCACGAGGGCGCGGGTGAGGTGGAGTTCGGCGTTGCCGGTGCCTTTGAATTCCTCGAAGATGACTTCATCGGCCTTGGAGCCGGTGTCCACGAGGGCGGAGCCGATGATGGTGAGCGAGCCGCCGTGTTCGATGTTGCGGGCGGCCCCGAAGAATTTCTTGGGTTTGATGAGGGCCTTGGTGTCCACGCCGCCGGTGCCGATTTTGCCGGTGGTGGGCATGGCGTTGTTGTAGCCCCGGGCGAGGCGGGTGATGGAATCGAAAAGGATGACGACATCATCGCCGAACTCGACCATGCGGCGGGCCTTGGCGGAAACCATCTCGGCCACCTGAATGTGCCGGGTGGCTTCTTCATCAAAGGTGCTGGCGATGACCTCGACGGAATCGGGGGTGTTGCGTTTGAAGTCGGTCACTTCCTCGGGCCGTTCATCCACGAGGAGGACGATGACGCGGGCCTCGGGATGGTTGGTGGCGACGGCGTGGGTCATCTTTTGCAGGATGACGGTCTTGCCGGTGCGGGGGGCGGCCACGATGAGAGCGCGCTGGCCGAAGCCGAGGGGGGTGACGAGATCGATGATCCGGGTTTCGATGATGGGGGCTTCGGTTTCGAGATGGATCCGCTTGTTCGGGTGGAGCGGAGTGAGATTCTCGAAGGTGGGGAGGTCGTGGAGGAGTTTGGGGTCGCGGCCGTTGACTTCCTCGACGCGGAGGAGGGCGAAGTATGTTTCCGCTTCTTTGGGAGGACGGATGAGGCCTCTGATTTCCTGTCCCATGCGGAGGCCGAAGCGGCGGATCTGGGAGGGGCTGACATAGACATCATCGGGGGAGGCGGTGTAGGAATATTCCGGAGAGCGGAGGAAGCCGTAGCCATCGGGGAGGACTTCGAGGGTGCCTTCGCCGATCATCAGCCCCTGTTTCTGGGCCCGGGAGCGGAGGATTTCGAAGACGAGTTTCTGCTTGGAGAGGTTGGCGAAGTCCGTTATTTTTTCTTTTTTGGCGAGTTTGCCGAGGTCTTCGATGGATTTGTGCTGGAGGGTGGCGAGATCGAGGTCGGTCTTTTTCTTCGCCGCGTTGTAGCGCCCCTGGGCCTCCTCATCGAGGGCGAGGGCCTCCTGTTCGAGTTCCTCATCGGTGGGGACTTCGCCCGGCTTGAGGACCATGGTGGCCACGATGGGGCCATTGTTGGAACTGGAACTGCCTTTTTTTCGTCTGCGTCTCTTGGACATGATTGAACCATGCTCCTCGGAGGTTTAATAAGTAATGGGGTGGTTGTTGAAGGAACCGGGGGTTTACCGGGGGAAGACCGTGAAGGTCATGAGTATTCTATACAAGAATGCTCGATCAGGGGGCAGGGTTGCCGGAGGAACCGGGGGTTATCCGGGGGCTATCCGGGGGGGCCGATTATGAGGTCGAGAATACGGCGGGCTTGTGCGGTCAATTCCCCGGGCTCGCCATGATTGTGGATCACATGATCCGCCATTTTTCGCTTGGTGTCAAGGGGCATCTGGGCGGATTCGCGGCGTTTCCACTCGTTTTCGTCCCAGTGGCGGTTGGTTTGAACCCGGGTGAGGCGGACTTCCGGGGGCGTGTCGATGAAGATGACGGCGTCGCAGGTGGCATGGAGGCCGGATTCGTAGAGGAGGGGGGCGTCGATGATGAGGGCCGGAGTCGTGGGGGGGGCGTCGGCGAACTGTTCGTGTCGTTTGTGTTCGATCCAGGGATGGGTGAGGGATTCGAGCATGCGGAGGGCCTGGGGATCGGTGAAGACAATGGTGGCGACGGCGGAGCGATTTATTTTGCCCTGGTCATCGAGAATGGAGTCAGTCCACCACTTGATGAGTTGGGATTTGATGGTGGGGTCTTCGAGGGCTTGGCGGCCAAGTTGGTCGGAATTGCAGACAATACAACCAAGGGAAGCGAAAATTTCGGCAACGGTGCTTTTTCCGGCGCCTACTCCGCCGGCGAGTCCGATTATTGGAGGGGAAGAGGGAGACATGGTTTGAGAGCCGGACAATTTGAACCACAGAGCACACAGAGATCACAGAGGGGAGAGAATATTATTCCATATCCGTTCAATCCAAAAACGCATGATTGAGTAATTAAAAATTTCTTCTCTGTGTATTTCTCTGTGCCCTCTGTGTGCTCTGTGTTAAAAAATCTCATCTAAAATAGGATTTCTTTGTTACTGCACGATGCGTTTCCAGGTGGTGCCATCGGGATCATCCTTGATGGCGATGCCCATTTCGAGAAGTTCATCGCGAAGACGATCGGCGGCGGCCCAATCTTTGTCGGTGCGGGCCTGATTGCGCTCGGTGATCTTGGTTTCGATCAGAGTGGTGTCGAGATCGCTGTCTTCCAGGGTGGCTCCGGTCTGAAGATCGAGCACGCCGAGGACGGAGTTCATGCGGTTGAGGGCGTTGAGTTCTTCGGAAAGTGCAGTGCTCCCGGAAGAGGGTGGCGGTGCCGTGAGATCGTATTGGTTGGCGGCTTCACTTAAAGCGCCGATGGCCCCGGCGACGCTGAGGTCGTTGCTGAGGGCGTGGGTGAAAGGGGCGAGGGCGCGGTGGAGGGGACCGGGGGAAGAGTGGAGAGCGTTTTTGTGTTCGGTGAGCCAGGCGTGGAGGCGCTGCCAGCGGTCGATCTGGCGCTGGGAATCTTTCAATCCCTGGAAGGTGAAGTTGGCGTTGGAGCGGTAATGGGTTTTGATGAGTTCCAGCCGGATGGCGGCGGGGGAGGCGCCGCGGGCGAGGAGATCGCGGAGGGTGTAGAAATTCCCTTTGCTCTTGGACATTTTTTCTCCCTCGACGATGAGGAAGCGGGTGTGGAACCAGTAGCGGGCGAAGGAGGACTCGCCGGAGACCCCTCGGGACTGGGCGATTTCGCATTCGTGATGGGGGAAGATGTTGTCTTCGCCTCCCGAGTGGAGGTCGATCACGCCGCCGGTTTCCTGCCCGAGGAGGGAGGCGGCCATGACGGAGCATTCGAGGTGCCAGCCGGGGTAGCCGGTTCCCCAGGGGCTGTCCCATTTCATGAGGTGTTTTTCATCGGGTTTCCAGAGGAGGAAGTCGGCGGGATGGTTTTTGATGCTCTGTGTGGATTGATCGACGCGGCCGCCTTCGCCGGAGCGGATGGCATCGGGCGTGTTGCCGGAGAGTTGGCCGTAATCGGGGAAGGATTGGACGGAAAAGTAAACGGCACCGTCGGGGGCAAGATAGGCGTGCTCTTTTTCGATGAGAGCACTGATGTGGCGGATCATCTCCTCGACATAGCGGGTGGGGCGGGGCATGAGTTCGGGATGTGATTCATGTTCGAAGGCGATTTTCAGGCCGAGGGCGCGGGCGTCGGAAAGAAAGGCGTCGATGTAGAAATCGGCGATGGCGTAGGGATCGGTGGGATCGACATTTGCTCCTGCGGGCAGGGTGCCGGATTTTTTCGCTTCGAGCAGGCGTTGGGCGGCGACCTCCATTTTGTCCTCTCCGCCGCCGTCGGCGAGGTCATCATCGGTCATGTGGCCGACATCGGTCATGTTCATCACATGGCGAACTTCATAGCCGAGGAGTTCGAGGGTGCGACGCATGACATCGGCGTTGAGGAAGGAGCGGAAGTTCCCGATGTGGGCGTAGTCATAAACGGTAGGGCCACAGGAATAGAAGAGCACACGGCGACCATCGGAGTCGAGGGGGGTGAACTCTTCTTCGCGCTTGGTGAGGGTGTTGTAAAGGCGAAGGGTCATGGGCGGGCAGTATATGGCAAGCCCCGGAAGAGGGATCGAGTTGAAGCACACCATCGGGGGATGATCCGATTATGATGGGCCAACTTCTTAGAATGATTTTTCATGGCAACTTCTTCCCCAACATCCTGCGATTCAACCTACGGCGATTTCTTTCGGGGTGGTCGGGCGTTGATTACAGGGGGGGCAGGATTCATCGGTTCGCATCTGGGGAGGCGGCTTCTGGAGTTGGGGGCGGCAGTGGTGGTGCTGGATGATCTTTCCACGGGGAAAGTGGAGAATGTGCCAGCGGGGGCGGAGTTGGTGCGGCGGTCGATTTTGGATGAAGGGGCGATGGCGGAGGCAGTGGGGGGGTGTGATTGGGTGTTTCACGAGGCGGCGATGGTGTCCGTACCTCAGAGTGTTGAGGAGCCGGAGCGGTGTTTTGCGATCAATGTGACGGGGACGCAGCGGGTGTTGGAGTCGGCGAGGCAGGCGGGGGTGAAGCGGGTGGTATTTGCCTCGTCCTCGGCGGTGTATGGGGGCGATCCCTCGTTGCCCAGCCGGGAGAGCGATACGCCGGATCCGGTTTCGCCCTATGCGGCATCAAAATTGGCATCGGAGCATCTGCTGCGGGCCTATGGTTCGTGTTTCAATCTGTCCACGGTATCCCTGCGGTATTTCAATGTCTTCGGGCCGGGGCAGAGCGATGATTCGGGCTATGCGGCGGCGATTGCAGCGTTTCAGAAAGCGCTGCGGGGAGGGCAAACGCCGGTGATTTATGGGGATGGAAAGCAGACGCGGGATTTTGTGCCGGTGGAGAATGTGGTTCACGCGAACCTGCTGGCGGCATCAGCGGCGGAAGATTTGCGGGGAGAGGCGTTTAATGTTGGACTGGGGAAGCGGGTTGATCTTCTGGAGGTGCTGGATTCCATGGCGTCGATTCTGAGGGTGGAAGTGGAGCCACGGTTTGCGGAGGAGCGGGCGGGGGATGTGCGGGATTCGGAGGCGTCGATTGTGAGGGCGGGTGAGGTTTTGGGTTATGCGCCGATTTTAGGATTTCGGGAAGGAATAACGCGATTACTCGGCAGGGGATGAGGGCGAATCGGTGGACTGGCGGGGCCCGAGGGGTTTGGCCGGGTTGCCGCCGTAGATCGTCCAGGGGTCGAGATCGCTGAATGCGCAGCCGCGGGCTCCGAGAATGGTCCCTTCGCCGATGGTGACATTCGGCCCCACGAAAGCATCGGCGGCGACCCAGGCGTCGTCATTGATCGTGATGGGGGGGCGGAGAAGGGGCATGTTTGATTGTGAGTAGTCGTGAGTTCCCGCACAGAGGTGGGCGTTCTGGCTGATAGATACGCGGCAACCCAGCGTAATCGGACCGAGGCAATAGGCAATGGCCCGGTCGCCGAGGCAACTATTGGCTCCCATCATGAGATTCCAGGGACACTCAATACGGACAGTACGTCGGATGCGAGCGGTGGGATGCAGCGTAGCGCCGAAGCATCGGAGGAGAAACCGGCGCCAGCCATACCAGGTTGGGAAGGAGCAGCGGAAAAGCGTGGTTTGGACAATGGCCCAGAGAAGACGGCCGATTTTTTCCCGGGTGGAGTAAGGGCTGCGGTGGCGGGCATTCGGGTTGGGAGTGGAAGGGGGGGGCAT
>CAZLXE010000154.1:3343-5661 GCA_964563005.1 uncultured Isosphaeraceae bacterium | reverse complement strand
CATGCACCCCGCCGTGATCATCCCAACCCTGAACGAGGCCAAAAACCTCCCCGAAACCATCCACTGTCTCAAAAACGCCTTCTCCGCCGCCGGATTCAACCCCGGCGGCGTTTCTATTTTAATCGCCGACTGCGGCAGCACCGACGGCACCCCCGATCTCGCCCGATCCCTCGGCTGCTCAGTCATTGAAGGGGAAAATCTCACCAGCCGTGCCACCGCCCTCAACGCCGGAGCCAGCGCCTGCCCCGAAAATGCAGACCTCCTCTGGTTCGTTCACGCCGACACCCTCGTCCCTCAAAACGCCGTCATCGAGATGAAGCGTGCCCTCACCCGCCCCGGTGTCATCGGCGGAACCTTCGATTTCAACTGGCGCCCCGGCTGTGGTCACCTCGCCCAGTGTCTTCTCCTTGCCTTCATCCGCCTCGGAAACCTCCTTCGCTATCGCATCACCCGCAACTACTACGGCGACCAGACCCTCTTCATCCACCGCAATATCTTCACCCGGGTCGGCGGTTACCCCGAGCGAAAACTCCTCGAAGACACCGCCCTCTGCCGACTTCTCCGTAAGCATGGACGCCTCGTCATCGCCCGCAGTACCGTGCAGACCAGCCCCCGTCGCTTTATCCGCAACGGCGTCATTCGCCAACTCCTCTTCGACCTTGTCCTGATTTCGGGAGATCGCCTCGGGTTGGAGCCCGCCTCCCTCTACGAACGCTACAACCGATCCAATCGCTGCACCGAAAATTCCCCCCCGAACTCTGCAATCTCCTCCAAGACCTGATCAGAACCTCATTGCATTAGAATAACCCTCCATGTTCTGGTCTTTCTTCATTTCCACAATCGCTGAGCGTAACCTCACCGGCCCAGTCATCGGTGTCGCTGTTGGCATCATGATCATGATCCCCGTACTCATCATCGCCCGAAGACAAGCGGAAAGGCGAGCCAGAAACGCAGATCGAAGGGCCAGAGAAGCAGAACGAATGGCGGAAATCGGAGCCATGACCAGCGGCCTCGCCCATGAAATCAAAAACCCCCTCTCCACCATAGGGCTCAACGCCCAACTCCTCGGCGAAGCCCTCGCCGAATCTACCCTTCCCACCGAAGAAAAAGATCGTCACCAGCGGAAACTCGAAACCCTCCGCCGCGAAATCACCCGCCTCGGTGGCATCCTCACCGACTTTCTCCAATTCGCCGGCCGTATGAAGCTCGATCTCCACTCTCGAAATCTACCCAACCTCATTGATGAACTCTGCGACTTCTACCACCCCCAATGCGAAAAGGTCGGCGTCCTCCTCCGCACCCAGCACAGTTCAGAATCCCTCTACGCAAAAATCGACGAAACCCTCCTCAAACAAGCCCTGCTCAATCTCATGATCAACGCCATTCAGGCCATGACCGCTACAAACATGCCGGAAGGCCCCCGCGAATTGATGGTGCGAACCGAAAATCAGGGCGACAACGCAATCGTCCATGTCATCGACACCGGCCCCGGAATCGATCCCGATCATCTCAAGGAAATCTTTCACCCCTATATGTCCACCAAAGCCGGAGGCACCGGACTCGGCCTCCCCACCGCCCGACGCATTGTCATAGAACACGGCGGCTCAATCACCGTCCATTCCGAACCCCACCGAGGCAGCGACTTCACCGTCACCATCCCCAAAACCAACCCAGAACAATAATACCGGGCGTGAAACTCCCATACTTAAATATTTTTATGAATTCAGATCTCTGACAACTGACAACTCATTCTACGCCCCCTTCATCACGCCATCGTTATCAATAACCGCCTGCGCCACATCAATCAACTTGCGCCGGTTACTCCGTGCCTGCTGTTGGAGTGATCGCATCGCTTCCGGCTCGGTAACCTGCTTGCGTTGCACCAGAATCCATTTCGCCTGCTCGATAACTTTCCGCTGCTCCAACCGTTCTTTCAACGCCCCGATTTCCTGATGTTGCTCGCAGTGTTTCGCATACCGACCCCACGCCACGGAAATCCCCGCCCGCAACTGATCAACCGAAACCGGCTTCAGCAGATACCCGAACACTCCCGCCCGCGCACTGTGATCGATATATTCCTCCGTTGAATACGCGGAGAAAATCACGACTGGAATTCCCATCTGCTCGAATAATATCTCTGCCGCCTCCAGTCCACTCTTCTTCGGCAGCCGAATATCCAACAAGGCCAGATCGGGAACCTGCTTCCCCGCCAACTCCATCACCATATCCCCATCATAGGCGGGTCCGACTACTTGATGCCCCAATTCAACCAGTTGTCCAGCCACCCCCTCCGCCACCAGATGCTCATCTTCCCCCAA
>CAZLXE010000154.1:0-3243 GCA_964563005.1 uncultured Isosphaeraceae bacterium | reverse complement strand
ACCCAAATCTAATCAAGAAAATCTTTCTTTGATAGCCGCTCCGGCACATAAACCTCCGTCACATACGAAATATCCTTCGTGATCAACGATTCAACCTCCATTTTGAAGCCATTCCGCAACATCTTCGTGATCTCCTTCTGCCACGGCTTCCGATCCTCAAACCACGGATACGCCATAATCTGCTTCGCCCTCGCAATATCCCGATCATTCAAATCGATCTTCACCTCACTGCTCAAATCACATTTCTCATAATCACCCGATCGAATTCCCATAAATTTCGCCTCCGGAACCGCCATCCGACCGCTCTCAAACGCCAGATTGATCGACCCCTGCTTGATCACGGAATAAATATAGTGCCCCCACGGATCGCAATCCAGCAGGCAATAAATCGGCAGTCCCAACTCCTGATTCAAGCGGTGCAACAACCGCCGCACCCCCCGCGGCGGCTGACCCGATCCCTCCGTCAGAATACAGTTGTGCTTTTCCCAGAAGCGATCCTCATTGAACCGGCTCCACACCGTGTCCTTCTCCACATGCAACACAAAATCCGCCTCGCACTTCTTGAACTGAAGCACGCTCGGCTCGCAGATGCTCGGAATCGCATACCCCCCCGATCCCATCTTTCGACAATTAATCTCGTCCCCGCTGTCCACCAGCGTAATGTTCCCCACCATCGTCCCCCGTTTCTTCGCAAACACATGCAGTTCCTCCCGCAGCCCATTGAGCGCCACCTCCAGATCCTCCAGTATCGGATCCGACTCCCCCTGATCGTTGAAAGTCTTCTCCTTCGTCCCCGCAATTGTATGCAGCGACATGTAATACATCCCCCGCAAACTCAGCGTCTTTCCCGCTTCCACCAGGTCCTTGCACCCCTTGCTCAGAATCATCGTCTGCATGAATTTCCGCGACTGACCGAAATTAAACAGATTACGCCGCTGTGAATTCGACCCCATCTCCAGAATCCGCTTCGATTTATTAAACCGCATATTCGTAGCCGTCCGCAACGGAATATCCACATGCGGATCCCGCTGCCCCATGCTCGATTTCACCACCGCCGCCGCCATCGCATCAATCTTTTTCACCGTCTCCCGATCCCGCTTTGCGCTCACCACCCCATTGACCTTGGTTGCGGTACTTCGACGCGTCGTGGTTTTCTTTTTGGTTGTCGTTTTTTTCTTTGCCATAAATCTGATTCAAAATCACTGTTGCGGGTGGCACTGACCAGTCCTCTTGTCAGTGGGAAGTCATTTTTTTGACCGGCGCTTGGTCTTCTTTTTCTTAACCGTCCGCCGCCGGACTCCTTGACCCTTTTTCGGGGACACCGGACGATCATCGAACAACCCATCTGCATCCTCCTCGGGTGAAGATGCGGCTTGGCCATGACCGTTGATCGACTCCTGCCGATCCTCGACAATCACCACATCCACATCCCGTGTCAGTCGTCCCCCATCGTCAATCACATTCCCTTCATCATCCAACTCAAAATCGGCCTCCTTCGTCTTCCGCTGTGCCTGCTTCTCCAACGCCGCAAACAACTCCTCTGCATCCACCCCCGTAATCGCCGCACACGCCTGCGCCACCTCCCCGATATACCGCTCCAGCACACTCCGCCGCTCCGCCTCCTTCTGCATCTTCTTCCGCCGCCGCAGATAAATTCCCAACTTCCGCCCGCACTCCTGCAACGCCAATTTCATCTCCTTCCGAATCTCATCGTAATCCGCAATCGCCTCCTTCGATTCGCTCGTAAACGGCACCCACACACTCGCCATATGCACCAGAATCACCAGCGGCCCCGTCGGCACCCCCCCCTTCGGCTGCTGCAATCCATAATTCTTCCACCCCGTCTCCAGTACCGACTTGAACGAACAACACGCCGATTGCAGATAAATCAACGGCACCCGGTTCGCAAATCGCAAAACCCTCGCCGCATCGTCTCCCCCCAATTTCCCCCCATAGGCAATCGCCACTTCGATCTGAAACGGATTCCCCCGATACACCGACGGCGGCCGTGTCGCCGCCGCAAAAAACTCCGCCTTCACTTCCTTCAGCAATCCCGCCAGCAACGCCTTCGACCCGATCGGCACCAGGCAATTCGTCGGCGGAGCCATAATATTCACCTCCTGAATCGCCTGATACAGTTGCTCCGCTTCCTCGTGCCCCACCGACTTAATCCAGGTCTGCCCCGTCATTCCCCCCTTTTTTGCAATCTCCCGCGCCTTCGTTTCCCCCACCCGGCAGAAGTCCTTCCTCAAAAACCCACTCAACTGCTTCTCCCCCGTCCGCTCCAACATCTGAATCAGCGTCCCCAATTCAATCCCCTTCGGATGTGGCTTGATCTCCTTCGGCTCCTCCGGCAATTCCTCCACCGCCCTCGGAAACTCAATCGTCTCATTTGCGGGCGTCACATAGGTAATCTGCGCATGCGGATTCGCAATCGCCGTTTGCTCCAGATACTCATCAATCGACTGCCGCCCCTTCTGATACCGCCCCTCCAACTCAATCGTCACCTGCGTCCCATGCCCCTCCGGAAAAACTTTGTCTTCTTCCGGATGCTCCGTATCGCTCACCACCTCCGCTTGATTCTTCATCGTATCCATCTTCAACAACACTTCATGCGCCAGCTTACGCTTTGAAGTCTTCGAGATAATCAAAACCGGCTTCCCCGTCGTCATCAGCCCATACATCCCCGCCGCACTGATCCCGATCCCCTGCTGACCCCGGCTCATCTTCATCCGGTGAAATTTCGACCCATAAAGCAACTTCCCGAAAATATTCTCCACCTGCTTCCGCACAATCCCCGGCCCGTTATCCCGCACCGTAATCTTGAATCGCGTCTCCCCCAACTGCAAAACCTCCACCCGCAGGTCCGGCAGAATCCCCCCCTCCTCACACGCATCCAAAGCATTATCCACCGCCTCCTTAATCGTCGTCAGCATCGCCTTCCGCGGATTGTCAAACCCCAATAAATGCCGATTCTTCGCAAAAAACTCCGAAACCGATATCTCCCGCTGCTTCGCCGCCATCGACTCCGCCGTCGCCCGCGTCTTTTTCTTCGTTTTCTTTCCCATACTCGTGGATTTTTCAGGCATAATCACTGTAGTCATAAAACATTATCCAAAAACAACAACCCCCCCCCAACCCCCCCCCCCCCCCCCCCCCCCCCACACCCCACGCCCCCCCCCCCCCCCCCCACCCCCACCCCCCCCCCTCCTCTCTCCGCCACCGCACGTCGCAGCTTGGAGG
>CAZLXE010000153.1:0-5694 GCA_964563005.1 uncultured Isosphaeraceae bacterium | reverse complement strand
TTGAACTGCGGTTTTCTTTTTTCTACGAAGGCGGTCATGCCTTCCTGTTGATCTTCGGTGGCGAAGAGCATGTAGAAGAGTTTGCGTTCGTGTTCGAGTCCTTCGGCGAGAGTGGTTTCGTAGGCCTTGAGGACCGATTCTTTGGCCAGTTTCAGGGCGACCGGGGGTTTCTTTGCGAGATTTCGTGCATATTTCAGGGCTTCAGCGTAGAAATGCTCGGGGGGTACCACGCGGCTGATCAGACCCGCTGCCAGTGCTTCCTTTGCGCTCAGGAAGCGGCCGCCGAGGATGACATCCATTGCCGTGGCTTTGCCCACCGCCCGGGTCAGGCGTTGGGTGCCGCCCGCGCCCGGCATGACTCCGATGTTGATTTCCGGCTGGCCGAACTGGGCGGTTTCTGAGGCGATGATGATGTCGCACATCATCATGAGTTCGCAGCCCCCGCCCAGCGCCCAGCCGGAGACAGCGGCGACGATGGGTTTTTTGACACGACGGATGCAATCCCAGGTGGCGAACTGGTCGCGCTCGTACATCTCCAGCATCGACCGCTCGGCCATGTCGCCGATGTCCGCCCCCGCCGCCCACGCCTTTTCGTTGCCCGCGAGCAGGATGACCCGGATCTCGGGATCGGAATCGAAGGCATCCATCTGCTGGGACAGCATCTGCATGAGTTCAGGATTGAGGGCGTTGAGGACTTTCGGCCGGTTGATGCGGATGATGCCGAGGTGGCCGTCGGTTTCGGAGAGGATGGGGGGTTCGGATGCGGAGGATGGTTTTTGTTCGGTCATGGTTGCGGTACTCATCGGGTGCTTCTTTCGATTAGGCCTGTCAGTTTCTTGCGCGGCAGAATGCGTTGCACCTGCTTCCCTTTTCCTACGAGTTTGTCGCCTCCCGGCCGCATATGATATGCGGAAACGGTGCAGACCAGGGTGGTCGGGCCGAGTTCCACCGCTTCCGCCACGACCCGCACCTGCTCCCCTACCGGGGTGGGGGCGAGATGATCGATGGACAGATGCGACCCGATGCCCTCTTCGTGTTCCTCGAGATGAGGGGCGAGTACCTTGCGGGCGGCCAGTTCCATGTGATGGGCCATCGACCAGGTGGAATAGACCCGGTGCACGATTACCTCGTCAAAGGCGGGGCACATATCTTCGGTTACGGTTATGGCGATCTCTGCGGCCGCACCGATCTGGAGGGAGGCAAGCATGGGGGTAGTGTAGCGGTGGGCTTTCCGCGGGCGGGGCTTCGACATTCATTGATCGACATTCAGCCGGTTCATCCGCGATCGCTTACTCTATCTCCATGCTGGGTCTCATTGTCCTTTTTCTTGCCGCATTTTTCCTCCTCATGGTGATTTTGTCGGTGGTGTATGCCCACGGTGCTCTGCATCCGTCGCGTCGGGGTATGGGGTATGCATTGGGGAGGAATATGGCATGTGATCCCGGTGATATGGGACTGGTTTTTGAGGAATGGTGGCTGGACCTGCCGGGTGGGGCGCGGTTGCCGGTGTGGGATATCGAGGGGAAGGCATCGAGATTCAGAGAGTCGGTTGGGGAACGAACGGGGGGATCCGATGGTGGCTTGACGATTGTATTCGTGCATGGGTGGGGACAATCGCGGGTGGATATGCTGGATCGGATCGAGCCGTGGAAAGAATTGGGATCGCGGATGATTTTGTATGACCTGCGAGGACATGGGGATGCGACCCCTGAAACCGGGCTGAGCCGTCTCGGTTCTGATGAGCAAATGGATCTTCTGGCCTTGCTGGATCGTCTGGGTGAGGGGCCATTTCTCCTTGTGGGGTGGTCGATGGGAGCAGGGATTGCGATGGAGGCGGCCTATTCCGATCACCCTGCAGTTAAAAATATTCGGGGATTGATTCTCCATGCGCCCTATGATGATTTCCCCGGGGCATTTACGCGACGGATTCGGGGAATGAATCTCCCCGGCTGGCCGGTGGTTCACCTCTCGCTGCTGTGGTTGCGGCTCCGGGGGCTTTGTTTCCAGAATTCGAGCACAATCACCGACTCCACAGAACTCCCGGTATTGATTTTTCACGGCGGGCGGGACCATATTTCCCCCCCCGGAGTGGTTGAGAAAGTGGCTTCGATTCTCGAAGAGAGGGGAGCGATGGTGGAGGTGATGGGGTTTCTGGAAGCGGGTCATCATGATCTGCATCGGGTCAATGCCTCGGAATATGCCGCGGCTGTGGGTCGTTCTATCGAGGTCGGGCAAGGTTCCGGCCAATTGTCGTGATGTAACGAGCAGACCCGATATTTCCTGTCAAAGCAGACCCGTCGGGTTTCGGATAGGATGGAGCGTTCGAGATCGCGTAGCTCAGTTGGTAGAGCAACCGCCTTTTAAGCGGTAGGTCCTGGGTTCGAGTCCCAGCGTGATCACTATTTTTCTTCGATGTGTGTATCGCAGGTTTTTTATCGGGAGAACATGGCCGGATGATCGTATTGCATGCCAATTGGACTGGCCGCACCCTTCACTTTTGGGCGGAATCGGCGGAAGCCCTACGGGCAATTCCCCGTGCATCGTCATTGGTGGCTGAGACTGTGCCCCCTTCATCCTCCCCGACCGAGGGCAGTCCCCATCCGTTCGCTCCGGAATCATCGAATTTGCAGGCCATTCTGGGCGAATCTGGTCTTCCTGATGACGGAATTCACCTTGTTCCTGCTCACCTCGAACTTCGCCTGCCATTTGATGGGGTGCAGCCGCGTCCCAGCGATCGATTGGCGAGTATTACCGGTGATGCCGATGAGCCGGTTGAGGATGCGCGGCTGGAATCGATCACGGTTCCATCGTTGGCGGTGTCCCCGGCCCGGACGATTGAAGCACTGTTGATGATCGAAGATCGAGGCATCTCCTCGGAAATCGAATTCGGGCAATCCCTGCGTTATTGGATCCTGGTGGCTCGTTGTGTGCTCGAGTTACTGGCGGGTCAACGATTTATACCGACCCTCATTGAAGAGCGCCACGAGGGACTCCGCGCGGGTTGGCACCCCTGGCTGCATGATGAAGAAACCGCGGCCCGGGTGGGGTTGTTGCTGGCCGCAATGCCTCCTGCCGTACGAGCTGTTACTGATCAACACGATGGACATCCGTGGTCGATTCTGGAAGAAGCGATGAGCGTGCTGACCGACGCTACCGTCCGGAGCGTGCTCACTCGGGAGGAATTCATTGACGCCCTCGACGGACGGGAGAATGACAACGATCCCTTTGTGGCGTGGCTGGGCGGGCTGCTCGATATCAAGCCCGGCGTTCTGCCCCCCGTGGGAACCGGCTCTGAGATGCTCCGCCAGACGGCTCAATGGGTGCGTCGGTTAGATGAAACGGGCCGGGATCAAACCAGACACCTCGTGCTGCACCTCCACGAACCACTCGGGGGCGTTCCGGATGCAACTCTGGAAACCCCCTCCGGGGACGATCCAGAGTGGCGATTGAGTTTTCATCTCTCCGCCGCAGATGAAGATGAACAAAGCATTGATGCGGAGTGCCTGTGGGATCAGAGTTTGGGAGGAGCCCCCACCGGCCAACGCCTGGGCGAATTGCAGGAACTGCTGCTGACCGAATTAACCCGGGCCGCGAGGGTGTATGAACGACTCGAACCGGTGCTGCACGAGGGATCACCATCGGAACTCATGCTGACCACCAAAGAGGCCTGCGCTCTGGTCCGCGAGCATCGCCCACTGTTGGCGGAATCCGGGATTGTGGTGACCGTTCCCCGGTGGTGGGATGATCCCGCCGGTCGTCTGGGGGTTCGTCTCCAAGTCGAATCTCCCGAATCGGAAGGCGGCGGGGCATCGACGGTACGCATGGGCTTGAGCACTATTGTGCAATATCGCTGGCAGATCGCCATCGGAGATCAGCCGCTCACCCTGGAGGAGTTTCAGCGTCTGTCCGAGGCCCGATCGCCGCTGGTTCAGGTGCGGGGGAACTGGGTTGAGTTGCGTCCGGAAGACATGGACGCGGCGAAGAAATTTCTCCGGGACAATGAAGATGGGGAGATGACACTGCTGGCCGCAATTCATGCTGCTCACGGCTCGACTCCGGTGAAAACCGGTCTTCCCGTTTTCGGCCTCGACGCCACGGGATGGGTGAAGGATCTACTTGCCGCCTCGTCTGGTGATCAGAACATGCCGGTTGTGAAGCCCCCGCGTGATTTCCGGGGCGAATTGCGTCCCTATCAAATCACGGGGTTGAGTTGGCTGGCTTTTCTGGATCAGTTCGGTTTGGGGGCTTGTCTGGCGGATGACATGGGTCTGGGCAAAACCATCCAACTCATCGCCCTGCTTCAGCACGAACGGGAGCACGCCCCACCCGGCACCACCTTTGAGCCGACGCTGCTGGTGGCTCCCACTTCGGTGATTACCAACTGGACCCGGGAACTGGCCCGCTTCGCCCCTAATTTAACTTTCCATGTGCAGCATGGCCCTGATCGCCCCACCGGCGAGCAACTTGCGGAGAAGGCCGCCACCCATGATCTGGTCATCACCACCTACGCTCTGGTGACGCGCGATCACGATTCACTGCTACCCATTGCATGGCGTCGGGTGGTGCTCGATGAAGCGCAGTACATCAAAAACCCGCCCACCAAGCAGACTAAGGCCATCCGCTCTCTGCAGGCGGGTCGCCGCCTGGCCATGACGGGTACACCGGTGGAAAATCGCCTTACCGAATTGTGGTCGATCATGGAGTTCTGCAATCCCGGCTACCTCGGCGAGCACGGCTCATTCAAACGGCACTTCGCGGTTCCCATCGAACGGCATCGCGATCAACACCGGGGCGAACAACTGCGGCGTTTCGTGCAGCCGTTTGTCCTTCGCCGCCTGAAAACAGATCCCAAGGTCATCGACGATCTGCCGGAGTGCGTGGAAACCAAGGAATACGCCACGCTTTCCGCGGAGCAGGCCGCGCTTTACGAAAAGACGGTCGGCTCGCTTCTCGGTCGGGTGGATGAAACCACCGGCATCAAACGCCGGGGCATCGTGCTCGCCACTCTGGTGCGCCTCAAACAGATCTGCAACCACCCCGCCCAACTCGAAGCAGCCATTCAGAACAATGGCGGTCTCGAAGAGTTGGAAGCCCTGAGCAGCGATCCGGACCTTGCCCCTCTCTCCCAACGCTCCGGCAAGTGCCGCCGCCTGATGACCATGCTGGAAGAAGTGATCGCCTCAGATGGCCGTGCCCTCGTCTTTACTCAGTTCCGTAAAATGGGACACCTCCTCACCGCGATGCTCCGCCACGACCTGAACTGTGAATCGCAGTTCCTCCATGGAGGCACCCCACAGAAAAAGCGCCAGCAGATGATCGACCGCTTCCAGGATCCGAAAAGCGACACTCCCGTGTTCATTCTCTCCCTCAAGGCGGGTGGCCTGGGCCTCAACCTCACCGCGGCGAACCATGTGTTCCACTTTGATCGCTGGTGGAACCCCGCCGTGGAAAAACAGGCCACCGACCGGGCGTTCCGTATTGGGCAGATGCGCACCGTTCAGGTGCACAAATTCGTCTGCATGGGCACCATTGAAGAACGGATCGACCAGATGCTCGAACGCAAAGAAGCCCTCGCCGACAACATCATCGGATCCGGCGAACAATGGCTCACCGAACTCTCCACCGGACAACTCCAGGAAATGCTCACCCTCCAGGAATCCGCCCAGGAAGGAGAAGAATAAAATGCCAACCCCC
>CAZLXE010000152.1:0-5724 GCA_964563005.1 uncultured Isosphaeraceae bacterium | reverse complement strand
GAGGAGGGAATTGGATTGCCGGCGATTCTGGAGCGGGACGGGGAGGAGTGGCGGGTGCGGGCGGATGCGGCGGCGATTAATGGGTGTGAGACGATGGAGGATTTGCAGGAGTTGATTCGGGGGCTCGGCTGGTGAAGTGAAGGCATCGAGTGCCAGGTCGAAATACTCCACGGTTGCGATCATGCCTGCTCCGATATAAGCATAGTCGATGTATCCCGCCGCGGCAATACGGCTCAGGCGGCTCAGACGATCATCGAGCGAGCCGCATCAGGGAATCGGGAAAGTGCCTGTTTTCTTGGGTTCCAAAATGCCGTCATGGGCCGATTAAGTGTCGTGAGTGGCTGTGTGGCTTACTGCATTTTTTCTGTCAGGAGGGGGCATAATTGGTCGGCTGAATATTGGAACAGGACGGGAAGCAAAAAACTATTTCTTGTTTACCATTATTTTCAATTCATCCTCGGCGATCCAATCAACACTTAAATCCATAAACAGCGCATAACAACCTTGCGAGCCGTTAGAAGGATTACCATTAACTAATTCAGTTTCAATGACATACACTTCATCATAAAATATAATTGTTCTTTCTGTAGGATTCACAACCACATTACCAATGTATTTATATCTATTGTCGCTTATCGGTGAAATAGCCAACTTTGGATCTATTCCGCCACTGGAAATCATATCGTCAATGGAGATTGGGAGTGCGCCATCATTATTGGACATATACCACGATAGGTACTGACCTAATCCATGTAGCTTGGTGATCGTTGCTTCATATATAGTATGACGATTTGGCACAAACATACTTGGAATCAATATGTAATGAATAAAGATTACAGATGAAGTTAATAATACTGCAGAAAATAAAATTTTATCGAATATTCTTTTTTCTTTCATGACGACTGTACGCTTGGATAATTGAATCTAAGTGTTCTCATGAGACTGCAAACATGATTGTGTTGGGCAATCCTAATTGTAGACTCTCCACTTTTTAGTTCTAAGGGCCTTCATCGACACCATGCAAAATACTTGTCCAAGTATACCATCTGTTAGCCGTACTCGGACTGTCCCTGAATCCAACGAGGTAGCCGGGAGAAGATACATTACGCCTCCAACCTACATTGCCTTCATCATGTGGCATACCCAGAGGTGAACGACCATCTGATGGCATTAGACACTCACAGGCGTACAATTGCATGTAATTAATGCCGTAAGCAGTGTATCTATCACTATTTATACCATTCCCTACAGAAATGCTACGGTTTGCGCCATGGCCAAAGTAATAGTATTTAAAAAGCTCCTTGTTACTAGTTCCGTTTTCTAAATGGCTGAGGATATCGCCTCTTGTAGCTGATCTGTCATAGTCAACGCTATACCCAAGAGAAAACCAATATTGATATGCGTCTACTGCAGAAATTCTCCAAAAGAAGAATATCTTCGGAAATTCCTTCTCATTAGGAGTTACATTGCTTGCAAAGTCAATCTGTACATGGTTTGGAATCCGCACTTTCTCGCCGGGACACACCCTACTATTGACATTGATATCATAGAGGCGATAGCCTTTACCGTTTGCCATGTCTATGCCACCATCAACAGTTAGCCATTTTAAATATTCACTAGCATTAAGTGAAATCTGATTGGCAAGAGATCTTATTGAATCAAACCTTTCTGCAGTGGCGACTGCTTTGCGTTTCAAATCCCTCTTGATTTTCCATAATCCACTTGGATCTAAATGAACAGTTGGTTGATTTGAAACATACCCATACAGATTCCCTCCATCCACATACCCGGCGGGATCGCGTTCGATCCAGCGGCCGAGGTGGGGGTCGTAGGAGCGGTTGCGGGCCAGATACGCCGCGTATTCCGCCGTCTCCGCGTTGAACAGGTAGCCCGCGTAGCCGATCTGGTTGTCCGTGAGCGAGAGTTTGCCCGGAGCCAGACCCGCTTCGTAGTTGTTCTGCACCAGCCCCAGGTCGGTGGTGCTTACAATTCCGTCACGATTCACATCGCCCGCACCGGGGTTGCCGAAGTTGTTGATGATGACGGCTAGATCGCTGGCGTTCACCGCTCCGTCCCCGTCCATGTCCTCAGGATGGTGGTGCCTTGCTTTCCCATACGGATCGTAGCTGATCCGCTCCAGCAGCACCGGACGCGGGTCCCTCTTGGTGCTCTCCTGCATCACCGCCACCGTCGAGAACTGGGCGTCCGTCAGGTGGTACCACAGTTCCTCGTATCCCGTCTGCGTCTGATCCAGATCGTTCTCCCGCCGCATTGCGAGGTCGTCGATATATCTCGATCCCCACACATACTGCATGACGCGATTATCTGAACGCAGAGGGCATTTTGGGTTGAATTTATTTGCGATGGCGATCATGGTGACTTCGATATGATTGTAGTCGATCTCTGTTGGGGAGCAAACTGGAGGGCAAATCGGGGGATTGGGGTTCTGGGGCAATCGTGTTTTGATTTCAATTATGAAATACTCGGGAAGCCAGACACGATATGCCACGCAATAAGGCCAGCCAGTACGGATGACTCCCTTTGGTTCCGCCTGAGGCGGATTCTGGGTACCTAATTCAGGAGGATGGGATGATCCCGTCCTTGACTCGGATTGGTTGCCGGGTATGCTTGGCCTGACATGATCTTTTCTGCTGCATCTATATCACCGATCGCTATTATCCGGCCCCATTAGGGGCGGGACGCGATGGGTGCGGCATGAACGCAATGAATGAACCCTCAGTCCCGCTTTTTGGCGGGACTGTTTTTTGTCGGCGGATGGCGATATTCACCGAATTGATCGACGATGGCCTGATTATTTTTTATTGAAACCTTGATTCCCGAAGTGACCCATGACTGAAGCGACCAAACCGAATTACAAGAAGACGCTGAACCTGCCCAAGACGGGCTTTCCCATGCGGGCGAATCTGGCCCAGAATGAGCCGCAGTCGGAGAAGCGGTGGAAGAAGGGGGGGTTGTATGAAAAGGTGATCGCGGCGCGGGAAGAATCGTCAGAGGGAAAATCAGAGGATGCATTCGTATTTCATGATGGGCCTCCTTATGCGAACGGGGACATTCATGTGGGGCACTTGCTCAATAAGGTGTTGAAGGATTTTGTGGTGCGGTCGAAGATGATGTCGGGCAAGGCGTGCCGATATGTGCCGGGATGGGATTGCCACGGGTTGCCCATCGAGCACAAGGTGATGACGGGGCTGGTGGAATCGGGGAAAGCAGAGAAGTTGAATGCATTGGCTGAAGATGCGCGGCGGATGGCGATTCGGCGGGAGTGCCGCAGGTATGCGGAGAAGTTTGTGAAGTTGCAGTCGGGTCAGATGGAGCGATTGCTGACGCTGGCGGATTATGATCATCCGTACCTGACGATGAACGAGGGTTATGAGCGGGCGGTGCTGGAAGTGTTCGGGGCGATGGTGGAGCAGGGTTTGGTATACCGGGCGCTGAAGCCGGTGCACTGGTCGATCGCGAATCAGACGGCGTTGGCGGAGGCGGAACTGGAATATGAGGATCGGGAGGATCTTTCGGTGTATGTGATGTTTGATGCTAGTGATCCCGCGAAATTGGGGGAGGTTTTCGGGGTGGAGGAGCAGGAAGGAGTTAGTTTTATGATCTGGACTACTACGCCGTGGACGCTGCCGGCGAATCTGGCGGTGGCGGTGCACGAGCGGTATCGGTATGCGCTGGTGCGGGTGGGGGATCGCTGCGTGGTGCTGGCTTCGGAACTGGTGGAGGGAGTGATGAAGGCGGCGGGGATTTCGGAGTATGAAGTGGTGGGGGAAACGGATGGAGCGAATCTGGTGGGGATGTCGTATCAGCATCCATTCTGCGCTCGGGAGAGTCCGGTGGTGGCGGCGGCGTATGTGACGCTGGAAGATGGGACGGGGCTGGTGCATACGGCGCCGGGGCACGGGGTGGAGGACTATCAGACGGGGTTGAAGGAGGGACTGGAGATTTATTGCCCGGTCAAGGGGGATGGGACCTATGACGAGACGGTTCCCGAATGGCTGCGGGGGATGAGTGTGTGGGATGCGAACGGGAAGGTGACGGAGCATCTGCGGGAGAGTGGGCATTTGTTTTTTGACCATGCGTTTACGCACAGTTATCCGCATGACTGGCGGAGCAAGACGCCGGTGATTTTCCGGGCGACGGAGCAATGGTTTGTGGGGGTGGATGCGCCGATGAAGCGGGAGGGGAAATCGCTACGGGCGATGGCGCTGGCGGAAGTGGAATCGAAGGTGAAGTTTTATCCGGAGTGGGGGAAAAATCGGATGCGGGGGATGCTGGATTCGCGCCCGGACTGGTGTTTGTCGCGGCAGCGGTCGTGGGGATTGCCAATCCCGGCGTTTCGGACGGCGGAGGGCAAGCCGTTTCTGACGAAGGCGACGGTGAAAGCGGTGGGGGAGGCGTTCGGGGAACGGGGAAGCGATTGCTGGTTTACGGATCCCCCGGAAGCGATCCTCAGTGGTTATGACCCGAAGGGCGATCCCGAAGCGCCGGATGATCTGGAAGTTTCGACGCTGACGAAAATGTATGATATTTTTGATGTCTGGTTTGAGTCGGGATCTTCATGGCATTCGGTGATGCGGGAGCGGGGGCTGGGTTTTCCGGTTGATCTGTATCTGGAGGGGTCGGATCAGCATCGGGGGTGGTTTCAGTTGTCATTGTTGCCGGGGCTGGCGATGACGGGGGCTTCGCCATTCAAAGCAGTTTTGACGCACGGCTTCATGGTGGCGAAGGATGGGCGGAAAATGAGTAAGTCCGGAGGCAACGCGCTGGAGGTTGAGGAACTACTGAAGGAGGTGGGGGCGGATGTCTGCCGGTGGTGGGTGAGTTCGCTGGCGTATGAGAATGACATTAAGGTTGATCACGAATTCTTTGTGCTGGCGGGAGAGAGTTATCGCAAGGTACGGAATACGCTGCGGTTTCTGCTGAGCAACCTGCAGGATTTCAAATGTTCGAGTGAGGGAGAGTGTGGGATGTGCGTGGCGGTCAAGGATATGCCGCCGACTTCGATTGATGCATATATTCTGGGAGAGGCAGGGAAACTGCAGGAGACGGTTCTGGCGGCGTTCGAGCGGTATGAATTCCGCAAGGCCCATCAGGCGATCTATGATTTCTGCAACGAAACGGTGTCGGCGTTTTATGGCACGGCGGTCAAGGATCGGTTGTATTGTGACCCGCCGGATTCAGAGCGGCGGCGACGGACTCAGACGGTGATGTGGGATCTGGTGGAGATTCTGACGCGGCTGCTGGCGCCGATCATGCCGCATACGGCGGATGAAGCATATCGGGCGTTGCGGGGGGATGAGCATTGCGTGCATGAGTGCGTGGTGGGTGATGTGCCGCAGGTGACGGTTGATCCTGATTGGTCCAAGGTGATGGAGATTCGGGAGGGGGCCTTGAAGGCACTGGAAGAGGCGAAGGGGGCGGGAATTGAGAATCCGCTGGATGCGGAGTTGGTCTTACCCGATCCTGATGGGGTTTTGCAGAAATTTGCGGCGGACCTGGCGGATCTGCTGGGGGTGTCGCGGGTGAGGTTTGCCGAGGAAGGGGAAATCGCTGTCAACGATCTTCGCGGCGAACCCAAGTGCGAGCGATCGTGGAAGCGGGATGGGACGGTACGGGAGCGGGCGGATGGGGGGATGCTGTCGGATCGGGATGCGGAAGCGGTGGGGGGGGCAGAGGCGTGAGGGGAGGAGTAAGCATTCAGCG
>CAZLXE010000151.1:0-5815 GCA_964563005.1 uncultured Isosphaeraceae bacterium | reverse complement strand
AGAGCGGCCATGGCTTCGGCTCCTTTATTGCCTATGCTTCCCCCCGCTCGCTCGCGGGCCTGCTCGATGGTCCGGCAGGTCAGCACGCCGAAGCCGATGGGGAGGCCGGTCTGGACGGTGATCTGGGTCAGACCCTGAGCGACGGCATGGGCAAGGTATTTGTCGTGGGGCGTTTCCCCGGTAATGATGCAGCCGAGGGCAAGAATGCCATGAAGATCGGTGTGGCGAACCAGACCATTGCAGATGGCGACGAGTTCAAAGCTGCCCGCAGCGGAAGTAATGGTGAGATCCGAATCGCCTCCCTCAGATTCAACCCCCGAATTTCCCAAATTTCCCGAATTTCCTCCCGATTCAATATATTCACGGATGGCTCCATCCCGCAGGGCCTCGGTGATAGAGCCATGATACCGGCTGACCGCGAGACCGATGCGCAGGCCGGATGCATTGAGGCGATCGGCTTCGAATATGACTTTTTCGTGCATTTGGCAGAGGTGCGAGGGGGAAGCAGATCCTTCTTCGCCGGGAAAAAGACGCATCGTATGGGGGTTGAGGGGTGGAGGCAATGCCGCTCCGTTTTCACTCCAGCCCCGCATCTCCCCGATTCCCCCTGCAATTCAGGGAATGACACTTCATATTCATGAGGAGTGTCTCCCAAGTGGCTCCATCCGGAAACCATTGTGATACAAACTCAGAGTGATGCACTCTTTCTTGAGAAGGACTCCGGCGTCACCCACACCACTCCGCCGGTATCGCACCACAATCCGCCACCACCCGGCTGGAAATGCCCCCCCGTCCCCGCCATTCCGTAATGATCCTGAGCCAGCGGGGATGCAGAGCCGCCACCAGATCATCGCGAATCCGGTTCGTCACCGCTTCGTAAAAAATCCCCTCATCCCGAAACGACTGATAGTACAACTTGAGAGACTTCAACTCCACACAACTCTCCGCCGGCTCGTACCGGAGAATAATGCGGCCAAAATCCGGATGTCCCGTCTTCGGGCACAACGAAGTGAACTCCTCGTTCACATGCTCAATAACGAAGGAAGCCGAAGTGGGTGAAGGAAAGATTTCCAGAAGTGCAGGATCGGGCATGAAGACAGGATAGGCACAAAGCCATCTCCCGTCACCAGCACCATAGAATCAGATCTAAAAAACTGAAAACTGAAAACTGAAAACTTCTTCACAACTCATACCGCAACATAAGCTTAATCAGCCGTTGTTGATCGCGATTGATTCGCAGGGATTGACGAAAAGCATCCCGGGCCTCGCGTTTCGCGTCCTCATCAGTTTTTTTACTGACCAACCATCGGTTCAGCGCATTCACTCCAATCCCGTTATGAGATGGCCAGTGGTTGGGGTCGAGAGCCACGGCCTCCCGATATGCATCGATTGACTTGTCGTACTCTCCCAGACGGAAATACGCCCAGCCCAGTCGCTCGTATGCATTCGGCGAGGGCTGGATACGAATGAGATTCAGGGCGGTGTTCACCGCTTCCTGATACCGTTTTTCCTTCGCCAGCACCTTGATGAGATTCATCAATACCGGCGGGGTGTCGTCCACCAGTTCCAATGCCGTCAGCCACTCATCAATCGCCTTCTCGTTCATCCCAAGGTGTTCATACACCGCCCCCAGATTCACCCGGGCCGCCCCATTTTCCGGATCAAGTTCCACCACCTTCTGCGCATGAATCAATGCGTCCTCGGCCTGATCCAGCCGCAGATAGGTCGTGGCAAGATTGAGATTGGCGTCCGCGGAATCGGGATTGATGTCCAGTGCGCGAAGATACGCCCCCACCGCCTCCACAAATCGAGTGAGCATCTGCAACGCCCGGCCATGCCCGTACTGAGCATCGAAATTCCTCGGCTCCAACCGCGCGGCCCTCCGATACGCCGGCTCGGCCTTCTGGAAATCCTCTTTGATCATGAAGATTTCCCCGATGCCCAGATACGCCGTCGTCACCGTGGGATTGTCCGCCAGAATGTCGCGAAACAATCCCAGCGCAAGTTCATAATCACCCTCATCCATCGCCGTCGCCGCATCTTCCAGATCGTTCGACCCGGTTGCGTCGATGTCGATCAAAGCAGCGTTTTCCCCCTCCTTCCCCACTCCTGCCCTGGGCGTGACCTTGCATCCGCTGACCACCAGCAGTGAGACCAAAAACAGGATGATTATTCGAACTCGATGCACCGTTTTCCTCGTCCTTGCCGAAAGTCGGCTCGTACCATGACCCGGATAATCGGGCCGAATCGCAGGCAAATCCCCATTCTTTATCGACGCGGAGAGGGGGGGTGAATCAGCCGTTTCAGTCGTCTTATGTTCGTAATATCCCACGGCTTCCCTTTTTTATCCGCCTCTTTTGGGGTTTCCAGAATCTTTGGTACGCAAAGATAGGCGGGGTGGTTCAAAATAGTCCGAAAACAACTTCTGCCACAGTGGCCGTCGTTGATGTGTGCGTGGCGATCCTTTCTCGTGCCCACGCCGTGCATTGAATCATTAAAATGGAATACATGCAAGTTTGATGCCCCGCAAACCGCATCCCACTCCCCCATCACCCCGGCGGCTTGCTCATCCGTCGTCATGTCATACCCCGCCGCATGAACATGACAGGTATCGAAACAGAACCCCACCCGCTCCGGTTGTTTCACCAGTTCCCGAATGAACGCCAGATGCTGAAAATCGTACCCCAGATTCGTCCCCGATCCCACCGTCGTCTCCAGGCAAGTGATGACCGGACAGCCGGGAAGTTCCCGATGCAGCCGATTCAGCGCCTTGGCGATGCGTTTCAACCCCGCTTTCTCATCCTTCGATGGCTTGACCCCCAGAATATTCGGCTCCCCCGGCTTCCGCGGAGCACCCAGATGTGCCCCCGGATGAGCCACCAGACAGGGAATATGCAGGGCTGCACACCGCTCCAACTCCACCCGCTGCAGAGCCACCGACTTCTCCCACGCCTCCGCATCGGGCGAAGCCATATTAATCAAATAAGAATTATGACTCACCGTTCTCACCGGGGAACGGCCGTCTCGTCCCTCATAAGGGCTATCCCATCCCATCTCACCGAGTTTCTCCAACCACAGATCACGATCCTCATCCACCAATGGCTTCACCTTCCACTGCCGCTGATTCTTCGTAAAAACCTGCACGCAGTCCAACTTGAGTTCCTCCGCCCGATGCAAAGCAAGAACCATGCCCCCGGCGATAGAAAGATGAGATCCGAACATAGGCGGAATGGTACGGGAGTGAACCTCATCCGTCTTGCGGGTATCCTGTACCCATGGCGAAAAAAGCCCGACAGACCATCTCCTTTGACGCATCCATGCGCGTCGTCGTTCTTCACGGCCGGGAGGGCTATCTCGTGCCGGAATACACCCGACAACTGGAGGGCACTCTCCGCGAAGCCCACGGCGACATCGAAACCTTCACTTTCGATGGCCGGATGGTGTCGCTGGCCGAAGTGTTGGACGAACTCCGCAGTTACGGCCTCATGCAATCGCACAAACTGGTCATTCTCGACGCCGCCGATGAATTTCTCGCCAACAAAAAAGACGGAGAAGAAACCGCCGGGAAAGTCAAAAACCGCTCCGCCTTGGAAAACTATGCCCAGAATCCGGTCGATCACGCCACCCTGCTCCTTCGCGCCGATACCTGGCGCAAGGGAAATCTCGACAAGCACATCGAAAAGGTCGGCCGGGTATTCAAAGTTGAACCGCCCGATGAACGGGAAGCGGTGAACTGGTGTAAGGGTCGGTGCGCCAAGCGGTACGGAGCCACCATCGAATCAGAGGCGGCGATGCTGCTCGTCCAGAGAATCGGGGTATTCCTCGCCCGGCTGGATGGAGAACTCCAGAAACTGGCCAACTTCGTAGGCGAAGGGGGAGCAATCTCCCGCCAGGATGTGGCCGCAATGGTCGGGCTGAGCCGCGAGGAAGAGGCCTGGGCCATCCAAAACGCCATCCTCAGTGGATCGGCCTCAGCATCCCTCGGCCTGCTCCGCGAACTCTTCGCCGTCCCCAACAAAAACGAAATCCCCGTCACCTGGGCCATGTGTGACCTTATGCGAAAAACCTACGCGGCCGGTGCGCTGTCCAGCCAGGGTGTGTCCCCTTCGGAAATCCGCACCCAACTCAAACTCTTCTGGGGATCGGATCGGCCGGTGATGAATATGGCCCGCAGCATGGGCAGCCGGGAAAGTGCGCATCTCTTGCGCCGGGGAATCGAGACGGACATGAAAACCAAGCGCGGACTGGGAAAACCCGCCCGGAGCATTGAAGCCCTTGCCGTACTCATTGCCGATAGGATGTCCAGCCCCCGGAAATAAACTGTTGCAGGGGTAGAGTGTCGAGCGATTTGTTATTCGGGGGTTTGTTATTCGGGGGATTGGATTTCGGGGGATTGGATTTCGGGGGATTGGATTTCGGGGGTTTGGTTTCCGGGGGTTTGGTTTCCGGGGGTGGTCAGGATGACCGTGCTCTGTGCAGGAGGCCGTTATGAGCGGATATCGAATTTGTCGCTTTTCATTGAGATTCTTTGGCTCTGATCGCTTCCCGGCGGGACGCGGCATGTTGGGTCTAATCCTTCTTGCCGGACTGAACGGATGTGGCATGGAACGAGGTTATTCCCCCCCGGGAAATGCCAACCCTGCCGGAATGATCCTCTCTCAATCCGGCCCGGAAGACTTCGCGCCTCCCGTTTCCGCCGACCCCACGAATGCAATCTCCGACCTTTCCCGGCAGGCCAGCAGCGATGTAGACTGGCTTCTGGGAAATCAGCGCTCTGCAAATTCGTCTCCACCAGATACAAAAATATCGCTGAACGACTCAAAGAATGATCAATCCGCCCGCCAAATTCCCCGGCCGCAGCAGAGAGTGATCTGGAACGACACCGTGCCCATGCAAAAGGCCGAGCCGACTCAGAGAATCGCTCAGGCAACTCCCCCCGATTCCGCCAATTCCCCGGGAAAAACCAGTGTTTCTCCCCTATTCCGGCCCGAAGGTGATTCAGTCGAGGTCAAAAATCTGCCTGATCCCGAAGCAGCACCCGATGACCAGACGCTGCAACCCGATAAACGCACTCAACTTATGGTCAAACTCACCAGCGAACTGTATAAAGAGAGCACCTGGAGTGATATGCCGTTGCGGAATCTGCTGGCGATTGCGTCGTTGAGCATGGTCGATCCGGAGCGGCGACTGAACCCGGAGGCCCTGCCGGATCTGAGCGAGCGGGAGCGGGAATTGTTCACCATTTTGCAGGCGTTTTTTGCCGAATTGGGAGAGGGGTTGGACGGATCGAAAGAGGCGGAAACTGTTGTCACCACTGCGGTTACGAATCTTAAGCAGGCGATGAATACCGAGCCACCGTTGACTTTGCGCACAATGGCCCTGTGTTCGCGGGTGGGAAGTTTCGGCGATTATGATGAAATCACAAGGCGATCATTTCTCGCTCTCGCCGAAGAAAGTTTCGGGCTGTATCTGGAAGTGGACAATTTCACCAGCACGGAAAGTGAGAAGGGACAATGGGTTACAGAACTGTCGCTGGCCCTGACAATCTACCGCGATGACGATGGCACGCCGGTGTGGCGACAGAACTGGACGCCGACTGTGGATCGCAGCAAAAATCGTCGTCAGGATTTCTTTATCGCCCAGAAAGTCATGCTGCCCAAGGCGTTAGGAACGGGAAAATATCAACTGAAGGTGCGGCTGCGCGATGATAAAAACGGGGCGATCACCGAGGATGCAATCGAATTCACCATGGTAGCGGACCCCAAAATGGCCCGGGAGGGGTGAGCGGGAACCCAGCAGAGCAATCGCATGCTCC